>JANPEP010000001.1:0-23121 GCA_031422995.1 Polymorphobacter sp.
GGGGCGGGAATAGGTTTCGTGGGTGACCATGCCCTGGGTGAACAGGCCGGCGAAGGGTTCGGTGACGTTCAAACGCCCAATGCGATTGAGGGCGCGGGTCCAGAAGCGGGCGTAGAGCAGGTGGAGGATCGCGTGTTCAACGCCGCCGATGTACTGGCCGACAGGGAGCCATTGCTCGGCGACCGCCGGGTCGAAGGGGCGATCGGCCGGTGCGCTGGCGAAGCGTATAAAATACCAGGAGGAATTGACGAAAGTATCGAGCGTGTCGGTCTCGCGCCTTGCGGGTTGGCCGCAGGCGGGACAGGCGACGTGCTTCCAGGTTGGATGGTGGTCGAGCGGGTTGCCGGGGGTATCGAAGGCGACGTCTTCGGGGAGAATGACGGGCAGTTGCGCGCGTGGCACGGGGACGACGCCGCAGGTTTCGCAGTGGATGATGGGGATGGGGGTGCCCCAATAGCGCTGGCGCGACACGCCCCAGTCGCGCAGCCGCCAGACGGTGGTGCCCTGGCCCCAGTTTTCGGTTTCGGCGCGGGCGATGACGGCGGCTTTGGCGGATTCGATGTCGAGGCCATCGAGGAATTGCGAATGGATGAGCTTGCCGGGGCCGGTATAGGCTTCGGCCTGGATGGGAGCGTCTGTTTCACCTTCGGGGGCCACGACGCGGGTGACAGGCAGGGCGTATTTGCGGGCGAAATCCAGATCACGCTGGTCATGCGCCGGGCAGCCGAAGATGGCGCCGGTGCCATAGTCCATGAGGACGAAATTGGCGACGAAGAGCGGGAGTTTGATGCTGGGGTCGAGCGGGTGAATGACGGAGAGGCCAGTGTCGTAGCCGTGCTTTTCCTGGCCTTCGATGTCGGCGGTGGCGGTGCCGCCCGATCGGCATTCTGCGATGAAGGCGGCGAGGCCGGGAGTGGTGGCCGCGAGCGCCGTGCTGATCGGGTGATCGGGGGCGAGGGCGGCGAAGCTGGCGCCGAACAGTGTGTCGGGGCGGGTGGTGAAGACGTCGAAGGATTGCGGAGTCGGGCCATCGACCGCGAAGGTGAAGCGCATGCCCTTTGACTTGCCGATCCAGTTTTCCTGCATCAGGCGGACTTTTTCGGGCCAATTATCAAGGGTTTCGAGGCCGGCGCGGAGATCGTCGGCGAAATCTGTGATGCGCATGAACCACTGGCTGAGGCGGCGGCGTTCGACGACGGCGCCGGAGCGCCAGCCGCGGCCATCGATGACCTGTTCATTGGCGAGGACCGTCATGTCGACAGGATCCCAGTTGACGGCGGATTCCTTGCGATACACCAGCCCTGCGGCGAGCAGATCGAGGAACAGCGCCTGTTCCTGGCCGTAATAATCGGGCTCGCAGGTGGCGAGTTCGCGGCTCCAGTCAAAAGCGAAACCGAGGCGTTTCAATTGGGCGCGCATGGCGGCGATGTTGGCGCGCGTCCAGGTGCCGGGGTCGATGCCGCGTTCGATGGCGGCGTTTTCGGCCGGCATGCCAAAGGCGTCCCAACCCATCGGGTGGAGGACTTCAAAGCCCTGGGCGCGGCGGGTGCGGGCGATGACGTCACCCATGGTATAGTTGCGGACATGACCAATGTGGATGCGCCCCGAGGGATAGGGGAACATTTCGAGGACATAAGCCTTGGGTTTCGGCGAGGTGTCGTTGGCGGTGAAGCTGCCGGCAGCGTCCCATGCGTTCTGCCAGCGCGCTTCGGCGCCCTTGTGATCGAATTTGGTCGACATTGGCCGGGGTTCAGCCGCCGGTGTATTGCGAACGGCGCAGATCGCGGGCGCGGCTGAGGATGGTTTCTTCGAGCTTTTGCACGGTGCCGGCGCGAACCGGCGCATCGACCCAGCCGGTGCCGGCCAGCGTCTGGCGGATGGCGGTGACCTTTACGGCATCGGAGCGCAATTCGGTATCGAGAATGGCGACCGTGACCTTGACGCGTTCATTGGGGCTTTGCGGGGTGGCATACCAATCGGTGATGATGACGCCGCCGTTGGAATCGACCTGGGCCAGCGGCATGAAGCCAAGGGTATCTAGCGAGGCGCGCCACAGATAGGCGTTGACGCCGATGGTGGTGAGCCGGGCGGGTGCCTCGGTGCCGGCGGACTTGGGCTTGTCCTTCTTGCCGCAGGCCGCGAGCGGGGCCATCAACGCCAGACCAATCATGACAACAGCGACGCGGCGCACAGGCGAACCCTTTTCACGGTAACAATGCCGCGCTTATAGGCGCGGCAGGGGCGATGCGCCAAGCCTTCACCGCAAGGGGAGTCCGTTGGAGATTTGCGCGGGGTTTTGGCGGTGTTGTGCAAACAAACCACAGTGGATTGAAATAAAACTGACACTTGCCCACTATAGGGTCGTTAACGACTGGGCGGGGGGAATTCCCGCTGATAGGAAAGAGTGATGATTCGGGCAGTCGATTCGCGTGGGGGCAACTCCGCCTCGACCGGACCCCGGGCTGCGATGCGGCAGCCGGGTGTTTTGGTGCGTGTGGCTGCTGCCGTGATTGTGGCGGCGCTGGCATCGGCCCCGGTGCTGGCGGCGAAGACCATGGCCAAGCCGGTGAAGCAGCGCTTCAGCTTTGAGACGCCGTTGACGCCGTTTCAGCCGCCGATAACCGATCCTGCCAAATTCAGCTTTACGGCCTCGGGTAACAACGCCGCTTCGGCGCGGGTGCAGACTGTGGAGCGGGCGTTCCGTTTCACGCCATCAGGACAGGCAGACAATCGCAAGGCCCTGTCGCTGGGGGTGAGCACGCGGGTTATAGCCGCGGTGCCGGATCATTCGCGGGCTGCGGCGCCGGCTGAGTCTCTGGCGGCGTTGCCAGCGTCTTACAATGTCGATCTGTCGGTTGCGTGGAAGGGTTTTGCGGTCAACACGGGCTTCAGCCGGGTTGAACCTGGTCCGTCGGCGCTGCTTTCGGCGGGCCGGCGCGAAAGCGTCGACCTGGGCGTGAGCTATCGCGGCAAGAATTGGAAGACCAGCTTGCAGGGCACGGCGGAACAGGGGTCGCTGTTGATGTATGCACCGCTGGAGCGGCGGTATTCGGTGGCGCTGGGCGGTGCCTATGCGGTGGCGCCGCGGCTTTCGGTAAATGGCGGCGTGCGGTACACGCTGGCGCCGGTTTCGCCATCGTTGCTCGATGCGGACCGTGCCGACCAATCGGTGTATTTCGGCACCAATTTCGCTTTCTGATCGACCTTCCTGACCTTTTGACGGCAGCTGGTCGGTTGTCGGCTGTGCGTGACGCCATTGGCCGGGCGGCGCGAAGTGCAGGGCGCGCCCAGGATAGTGTTGAGCTCGTGTCGGTCAGCAAGACCTGGGATGCGGATGCCATCCGGCCGTTGCTTGCCGCCGGGCAGCGGAGCTTTGGCGAGAATCGTGTGGCCGAGGCGCAGGACAAATGGCCGGGCCTCAAGGCCGAAACGCCGGGGGTGCGGTTGCACCTGGTGGGGCAATTGCAATCGAACAAGGCGGGCGAGGCGGTAGCGTTGTTCGATGTATTGCACGCTGTCGACCGGCCGTCGCTGGTGTTGGCGTTATCGAAGGCAATGAAATTATTGGACAAGTGGCCTGATTGCTTTCTCCAGGTCAATATTGGCGAGGAGCCGCAAAAGGGTGGTTGTGCAATTGCCGACCTGCCAGTGTTGCTGACCGAAGCGCGGGCCGCCGGTTTGCCAGTTGTCGGGTTGATGTGTGTGCCGCCGGTCGGGACCGAGGGGGCGCCGTTTTTTGCGATGCTGGCAAAATTGGCGCGTGATCATGGGTTGGCGCAGATCAGCATGGGCATGTCGGCGGATTACGAGACCGCGGTGATGATGGGTGCGACAGTGGTGCGGGTTGGCAGCGCGTTGTTTGGCGCACGCGATTAAAGATTGGACGGCGGCTTTGCGGCGGTTGCCGTGACGGGCGCTAGGACGGCAGCGGTTTCCAGCGTGGCAAGGCCGGCATTGCCGGCGAGCAGGCGGTCGGCAGCGGCGATCCAATTGGTGACAGCAAGCGGGCGCGACCCTGTCATCCGGCGCAACTGGGCGGCGGCGGCGGCGACATCATTGCGGGCGAGGGCTGTTGCGGCGGCTTCGGGTGGTGCCTGATTGGCTTCGGTGGGGCGTGAAACCGCATCGCGAACCGTAGTGGTGAGGGTTTGCCACCAATCCTGGCGAGTGCCAGCGGCCGGGCGGGCGCCAATGGCCGGGCGCAGGGCATTGAAATCCCGACGCAACGACATGAGCGTGACCGGCGCAGACCCAAGCGCCGAAACCGATTGCACGGCCTGGGGGTAGCGCGCTTCGAACGATTGTCGGAGCACGGCATCGAGTGGACCCAGCGGGCGGCCGGCATCGACGGCGCGGCGGACGAGGACAAGGGTGAGCATGGCCTGGGCCCGATCGGCGGCAGCGATGGCCGTGGCGGTGGCAGCCTCGCCGCGGGCTTTGTCTGCGGCGATGGACGCCGAGAGCGCCGCGACATCGGCGGTCATCCGGTCGATGCGTTCGGCCTCATGGGCGATCTGGTCGGTGCTGGTTTCGATCTGTGCTTCGGTACGGGCGAGGCGTTCGGAGGGCATGGGTGCCGTTGCCGACCGGCTGCGTTTTTCAACCTGCGCGAGGCGGTCGGTGAGCGCCTTCACGCTGTTGTCATCGGCGGTGGTCGCTTCAGCGAAGGGTAGGCTGGTGCGGACATTGCGTTCGAACCAAGGGTTGGCGATCATGCCGGCGGCAAAGATGAACAGGCCGCCGGCCAGCGCCCAGGGCAGGATTCTGCGCTGGCGCGGTTGTGGCGCTGCAATGGGCCGGCCCGACAAGCGGGCGCGCAGCCGTTCGGTGGCATCGAGACTGGCGCGATCGACTTCACCGCGATCGAAGGGGGCGTCCATGGTCATCCCTGAAGCTTGTCCGGGCCCTTGTGCCACGCAATGCCGATGGCCGCCAGCAATGCATCTTCATCGGGGGTTTCGGCGGCGATGGCACGGGCCCAGCCGGGGCCGGCGGCGCCGATGGCAGCCGCGCTGATGGCGGCGATTGCGATTTTGGCGCGCGGGACGCCGAGGCGATGACATTCGGCAGCGAAATGTGCCGCCGTGCGCGGGCTGTAGAGCAGGACCCAGTCAATATTGATGGGTTCGACCGTCAAGGGCATGAGGCGGGCGGAATAGACAGTTATCGTCGTGACTGTCAGGGAGGCTGGAACGACCACCGCTGTTCGGTCTTCGCCGGCGAGGTGGAGGATGTTTGTGGCGCCTGTTGCCGCGACTGTATCGAGCAGCGCCTGCGCGGTGCCGCCGCCATCGCGAACATCGGTGAAGCCGGCATTTCTGGCGGCCGCAGCCGTGGCGTTGCCGACGGCAAAGCAGGGCAGGGCATGGAACGCGTGTGCCGCCGGGCCGGCGAGGCGGGCGGCGAAGGCGCTGGTGACCATGATCGCGGCGGGTGCAGCGGCGGGGGGCGCCCATGCGCGGGGCTGTGTCATCATCAAAGGCGTGAGCGTGACCTGATGGCCAAGGGCGCGAAGCCGCTCGGCAGTGGCCTCCCCACCGGGCAGCGGCCGGGTGACGAGGAGTTTCATGGCGTCAGTTGGGCACGGTATCTGGGTTGAAGAGAGCGCGCAGCGCGGGGCTGGCATCAGCAAGCATATCGGCGGCGAGCGCCTGCACGAGGGCCGGTGCATCGTCGGCCGGGCATTCAAAGCCGCCTTCCTCGATCTCGGTGCCGTCCTCGGTCATGATTTCGGCGCGGAAGCTGATGCGTGCGTCGTCGCCGCTGCCGGCAATGGTGGCGAGCGCCGCCACCGGGCTGTGGCAGGTGCCGCCCAGCGCCGCCAGAAAGCCGCGTTCGATTGCGACTGTGGTGTAGGTATCAGCGTGGTTGATGGCAGCGAGCAGTGCAAGGACGGTTGCATCGCCATCGCGGGCGGTGATGCCGACGGCGCCCTGGGCGCTGGCGGGCAGCATGGTCTCGGTTTCGATGGTGGCACCGACGGCAACGCCAAGCCGGTCAAGCCCGGCGGCTGCCAGCAGGGTCGCATCGATGGCGCCGCTTTCCACCTTGGCCATGCGGGTGGCGACATTGCCGCGCAGGATTTCGGTGACGAGATCGGGGCGCAGGGATTTGAGCTGAGCGGCGCGGCGTGGGCTGGAGGTGCCGACGCGCGCGCCGTGCGGCAGCGCATCAATGCTGGCGGCGCCGATCAGGCGTTCGCGGACATCGGCGCGCGGCAGCATGGCGGCGAGCGCAATGCCGTCGCGCAGCTGGGTTTCGACATCCTTCATCGAGTGGACGCCGCAATCGATGCGGCCATCGATGAGCGCGGCGTCGAGTTCCTTGGTCCACAGCGCCTTGCCGCCGATTTCGGCGAGCGGGCGATCCTGGACACGGTCGCCGGTGGTGGAGATGACGACGATTTCGGCGACATCGGCGCCCCAGCCATGCGCCGCGGTTAGGGCGGCGGCGGTCATATGGGCCTGCGCCAGCGCCAGCGGTGAGCCGCGGGTGCCGAGTTTGAAGGAGGTGGTTGTGGGCCCGGGGGCAGGAATCGTCATGGAACGCGCTTGTGAAAGGCTGGATGGTGATTGGCAAGATGCCGGGCAGGTGGCGCCGGCGCTTTCACGGCGTGATTCAGCTCATCAGACGGTAGCCGACACCTGGTTCGTTGCGGATGAGGGTCGGCGATGCCGGATCGGCCTCCAGCTTGCGGCGCAGGCCGCGGACGGTGACGCGCAGATATTCGACATCGCCGGTGTGCGCGGCGCCCCACACCGATGTCAGCAACTGGGCATGGGTGATGACGCGGCCCGGATGGCGGGCAAGTTCGGCGAGCAGCGCCAGTTCCTTGCGGGTGAGCGCCACCGGCACGTCGTCGCGGCGCACTTCGCGGGCAACAACGTCGATCCTGACGCTGCCAATCACCAGCGGGCCGGGCCGCATGCCGCCGCGGTGGCGCAGGGCGGTGCGGACGCGGGCGAGCAGTTCTTCGGTGTCAAAGGGTTTGACGACATAATCATCGGCGCCAAGATCGAGCGCGGCGACTTTTTCAGAGGTGGCGTCGCGGGCGGTGAGCACGATGACGGCGCGATCAAGGCCCTTGAGCAGCGGCACAAGTTCCAGCCCGTCACGATCAGGCAGGCCGAGATCGAGCAGCACGAGTTCGCAACCGCTGCGGCGAGCCAGCACCAGGCCGTCGGTGGCGGTGGCGGCATCGTCGACCATGTGTCCGGCCCGTTCCAGCGCGCCGCGCACCAACCGGCGGATGGCGGGTTCATCGTCGATGATGAGCACGGGGGCGGTCATGCGACGGAGGCCGGGGTGACGGAGTTGCGGCGGACCAGTGTTTCGGGCCAGGCGATGGTGAAGCGGGCGCCCGTGCCATCAGCGCGGTTGGCGGCGGTGGCAGCAAGGCCCATTGCCTGGGCAAACCCCTTGACGATGGCGAGGCCGAGGCCGGTGCCGCCGCTGCGATCATCGCCTTCGATGCGGGCGAAGCGATCGAACAGCCGGGCTTCCTGACCGGGCGGCAGACCGGGGCCGGCATCGATGACAGCAAGGCTGAGGCCCGTGGCCGTGCGCCGGCCTTCGATGGTGATGGCGCTGGATTCGGGGGCGAATTTGGCGGCGTTGCCGATGAGGTTGATGAGGATGTGGTGGAGCAGCCGCGGATCGGCATCGACGAGCGGCAGGGATGGCGGCACATCGAGAATGAGGCGATGGTGGCGCAGTTCGGATTTGAGGTCGTGCACCGCGCCGCCGATGGCATCGACAAGATCGGTGGCTTCGGCGCGGACGGGGACGGCGCCGCTTTCGAGCCGGGTCATTTCGACGAGATCATCGAACACACGGCGCAGGCGGCGGGCTTCGGATTTGAGCGTTGCTGCGGTGTCGCCGACATGTTGGGCAGCAAGCGCCTCGGCGGCGGTGACCACCGATGTCAGCGGGGTCTTGAGATCATGGCCGATCGACGACAACAGGGTGACGCGCAGCTCGTCGCGTTGCTTGAGGGCGCCGAGCTCGCGGGCGTCGGATTCGAGCCGGATGCGTTCATAGGCCAGCGCGGCCTGCCCGATGAGCGTGGTGAGCAACAGTCGGCGATCGGACGGCACCGGATCACCGCGCTCGGGCCGGGCGATGCCGAGGATGGCGAGCACGCCGAGCGCCGTTGCCAGCGGGTGGAATTGCCAATCGCTGGCGGTGAGGGTCGCGGTGTCGGCGCCGGCGGGTTCGCCGCGATCATGGGCCCACTCGGCGGCGGCGATATCGATGGGACCAAGCGCCGGATCGGCCGGGCTGGCCGCGACGACGCCGAGTCGGCCATCATGGCTGGTGAGCAGGACGGTCTGCACCGACAGCAGCCGCCCGACTTCGTCGCACACGGCAGCGGCGGTTCCGGGCTCGTCGGACATGGCGGCGAGGCGTTGGCCAAAGGCGGCGAGCGCGGCATTTTCATGCGCGACACGGGCGCCGACATTGGCCTCACGCTTCAACCGCCCGGCGAGTTGCGAAGCAACGATGGCGACGCCGGTGAGGACCACCAGCGTGACGATGTTCTGCGGGTCGCTGATGGTGAAGGTGTAGAGCGGCGGCAGGAAGAAGAAATTATAGGCGAGCGCCGCCGCCAGGCTGGCGACCAGCGAGGGCCGCAGCCCGAGCAGGGTTGCGGCGGCGACAACCGGTATCAGGTAGATGAGATCGACGCTGTTGGGGCCGACGATGGCGCCGACGGCCCGGGCGAACAGCGTTGTGACCGCGACCATGGCGATGGCGATGGCGGTGGCACGCCACGGCCAGGCTTCGGGGGGGCGCCGTGCGTCTTGCCGGGCGGCATCGTCGATGGGGACGACATGGACGGCAACGCCGTGGAGATCGCGGACCAGCGCATCTACGACCGAGCGGTGGCGCAGTTCGAACCACCACGGACGGCGGATCTTGCCGATGATGAGCGTGGTGGCCCTGGCTTCGCGCACATAGCTGTTGAGGCCGGCAACGACATCGGCGGCGGGGACTGTTGCGATGCTGCCGCCCAATGTTGCCGCCAGTTTGAGGGCGGCGGCGACGCGTTGCTGCGATGCCGGGGACAGGCCAAGGCTGCGCGGGGTTTCGATGGCCAGCGCCGTCCAGGGTGCGGACAGCGCATCGGCGAGGCGTTTTGCGGTGCGGACCAGGGTTTCGGCGCCGGGCTGGTCCCCGACGGCGACGACGAGGCGTTCGCCGACGCTGCGGACATGATCGAGCGTCTGGCGCTGCGCCGTATCGGCGGCGCGGCGCAAGGCGAGTTCGCGCAGCGCCGAGAGGTTGGATTTGGAGAAGAAATGCCCGAGTGCGCGGCTGGCTTCGTCGGGGACATAGATTTTTCCGGCCTTGAGGCGATCAATGAGTTCGTCCGGTGGCAAGTCCACGAGCTCGATTTCGGCATCGTCGAGGACGGCGTCAGGAACGGTTTCGCGGACCCGTACACGGGTGAAACCGGCGATAACGTCGTTGAGGCTTTCGACGTGCTGGATATTGACGGTGGTGAGCACATCGATGCCGGCGTCGCGCAGTTCCTCGATGTCCTGCCAGCGCTTGGGGTGGCGGCTGCCCGGGGCATTGCTGTGGGCGAGTTCGTCCACCAGCGCCACTTGGGGCGCGCGGGTGAGCAGCGCATCAAGGTCAAGCTCGGTGAGGGTGTGTGGGCCGTGGCTGATGCTGCGCCGGGGCAGGACTTCGAAGGGGGCGACAAGCGCTTCGGTATCGGCCCGGGCGTGGGTTTCGACAATGCCGACGACGACGTCGCGGCCGGCGCGGGCGAGTTCGGCGCCTTCGCGGAGCATTTCGAAGGTCTTTCCGACGCCGGGCGCGGCGCCGAGCAGGATCTTCAGCCGGCCACGGCTTTCGCGGCGTGCGGCGCGCAGCATGGCATCCGGAGAGGGGCGATCAGGGTCGGTCACGCGCCCGATTTAGCAGCTTTTGACGGCGAAATACGGTCAAGTTGCTGATTGAGGGCGAGCACGTTGATGCGCGGTTCGCCGAGGATGCCGAGGAGTGGGCGCTGGATGTGCGCGTTGACCAGTGCAACGATGGCCGCAGCCGGCAACTTGCGGGCCTTTGCCACGCGAGCGACCTGCACGGCCGCCGCAACCGGGCTGATATCGGGATCGAGGCCGGAGCCGGAAGTGGTGACCAGATCGGCGGGGATGAGGCCGGGGACGCCATCGGCGCGCAGCGCGGCAACCAAAGCGGCGATGCGGTCGGCAAGGACCTTGGCGCCGGGCGCGAGGTTGGAGCCCGAGGAGGCACTGGCGTCATGACCCTTGCCGGCGGCGGAGGGGCGCGGGTGGAAATAGCCGGCGTCGGTGAAATCCTGGCCGATAAGCGATGAGCCGATGATGCGGTTGCCGTTGCGCACGAGGCTGCCGTTGGCCTGGGCCGGGGCGGCAATCTGGGCGATGCCGGTGATGGCGAGGGGGTAGGCGATGCCGAGCAGCAGGGTAGAGCCGAGAAGCATGACCAGCGCGGGGCGGAGAGCGGAGCGGAGTTCGGTGAACATGGTGATAATCCTCAGGCGAGGCCGAGACCGGTGACGACGACATCGATGACCTTGATGCCGATGAAGGGTGCGATGAGGCCGCCGACGCCATAAACGGCGAGGTTGCGGGCGAGCAGCTCGCCGGAGGGCGCCGGACGATAGCGGACGCCCTTCAAGGCCAGCGGCACGAGGGCAGGGATGATGAGGGCGTTGAAGATGATCGCCGATAGGATGGCGCTTTCGGGGCTGCCGAGCCGCATGACGTTGAGCGCGCCGAGCCCGGGATAAAGTACCACGAAGATCGCCGGCAGGATGGCGAAGTATTTTGCCACATCGTTGGAGATCGAGAAGGTGGTGAGGGCGCCGCGGGTCATGAGGAGTTGCTTGCCGAGGCCGACGATCTCGATGAGCTTGGTCGGGTCGCTGTCGAGATCGACCATGTTGCCGGCTTCGCGAGCGGCCTGGGTGCCGGTGTTCATGGCGACGCCGACATCCGATTGCGCCAGTGCCGGGGCGTCGTTGGTGCCATCGCCGCACATGGCGACGAGCTTGCCGCCAGCCTGTTCCTTGCGGATGAGGGCGAGCTTGTCCTCCGGCGTGGCTTCGGCGAGGAAATCGTCGACGCCGCTTTCGGCAGCGATGCTGGCGGCGGTCAGCGGGTTGTCGCCGGTGATCATCACCGTGCGGATGCCCATGCGGCGCAATTCGCCGAAGCGTTCGCGGATGCCGGCCTTGATGATGTCCTTCAACTGCACGACGCCGAGCAGGCGGGCGCCATCGGCCACCGCGAGCGGGGTGCCGCCGGCGCGGGCGATGTCGTCGGCGATGCGCTTGAGGGCTGTTGCTGTGGTCGGGTCGGCACGCTCGCCCAAGCGCTTTATGACGGCGTCGACGGCGCCCTTGATGAGTTCGCGCTCGCCGATTCTGACGCCGGAGACGCGAGTTTGGGCAGTGAAGGCAATCGGTTCGGCGTTGGCGGGCAAGGTGTCACCGGCGCCGGCCAGCACCACAATCGAGCGGCCTTCGGGGGTTTCGTCGGCAAAGCTGGCGAGGCGCGCGGCAGCGGTCAGCTCGGCTTCGGACACGCCTGGGACAGGCAGGAACGCCGTCGCCTGGCGATCGCCCAGGGTAATCGTGCCGGTCTTGTCGAGCAGCAGCGTGTCGATGTCGCCGGCGGCCTCCACGGCGCGGCCGGATTTGGCGAGCACGTTGAAGCGCACCAGCCGGTCCATGCCGGCGATGCCGATGGCGGAGAGTAGCGCCGAGATGGTGGTGGGGATGAGCGTGACGAACAGGGCCACCAGCACCGGCACCGCGATGCCGCCGCCGGCATAGGCCGCAAAGCTGGGCAGCGAAGCGACGGCGATGAGGAAAATGAGCGTCAGCCCGGCGAGGAGAATGGTGAGGGCGATTTCGTTGGGGGTTTTCTGTCGTGACGCGCCTTCAACGAGTGCGATCATGCGATCGAGAAAGCCTTCGCCGGCGGCGGCGGTGACGCGGACGGTGATGCTGTCCGAAATCACCCGCGTACCGGCGGTGACGGCTGACCGGTCACCGCCGGCCTCGCGGATAACGGGGGCGCTTTCGCCGGTGATCGCAGCTTCGTTGACACTGGCGATGCCGGCGAAGACTTCGCCATCGGCGGGGATGAGGTCGCCGGTTTCAACGAGGACCAGCTCGCCGACCTTCAACTGGCTGGCGGGCACCTTGCTCCAGGACTTGGCGAGCGCGCCGTCCGGCCCGGCTAGCCGCTTGGCGACAAGCTCGGATTTGGTGGCGCGCAACGATGCCGCCTGGGCCTTGCCGCGGCCTTCGGCGAGCGCTTCGGCGAAATTGCCGAACAGCACGGTCAACCACAGCCAGAACACCAGCTGGCCTTCAAAGCCCGGTTGCCCGGTGCCGGTGGCGAGGCCCTTTACCCAAAGGATCGTCGACAATGCGGCGACGAGCGCCACGACGAACATGACCGGGTTCTTGATGAGAAGGCGCGCGTCGAGCTTGACGAAACTGTCCTTGACCGCAGCGCCCATCAAGGGGGCGGTGAACAGCGAAGCAGGCGTGTTTGACATGATCTGATGCCTTTAGAGCGTCTTGCCAGCCGCGACCTGGAACTGGTCGGCGATTGGCCCCAGCGCGAGGCTGGGCAGGAAGGTGAGGCCGCCGACGATGACGATGACGGCGATGAGCAAGCCGACCCAAAGGGGTCCGGTGGTCGGGAAGGAGCCCGGCCCGGTTGGCACATGGCGTTTGGCGGCAAGGCCCCCGGCGATGGCGAGCACCGGCAGCAGCACCCCGAAGCGGCCCACGAACATCGCCAGTGCCAACAGGCTGTTGTAGAAAGGCGTGTTGCCGGTCAGCCCACCAAAGGCACTGCCATTGTTGGCGGCCGCACTGGTGAAGGCATAGAGAATTTCCGAAAAGCCATGCGGACCCTTGGCCAGTGGCCCGGCCAGACCCGCGGGCACCACGGTGGCGATCGCGGCAAGGCCGAGGATGGCCAGGGGCGGGATGACAATGGCGATGACGGCGAGTTTCATCTCGCGCGCCTCGATCTTCTTGCCGACATATTCGGGGGTGCGGCCGACCATCAGCCCGGCGATGAACACCGCGAGGATGGCATAGACCAGCATGGCGTAAAGCCCCGAGCCGACGCCGCCGATGACGAGTTCGCCCAATTGCATGTTGAACAGCGCCACGAGGCCAGCCAGCGGCATCAGGCTGTCGTGCATGGCATTGACGGCCCCGGTCGAAGTCGCGGTGGTGACGGCGGCATAGAGTGCGCTGGCGGCGATGCCGAAGCGCACTTCCTTGCCCTCCATGTTCGCGCCGGCGATGCCGAGCGCGTGGTGGATGGGGTTGCCGCCGGCTTCGGCCCAATAGGCCGTGCCGATGCCGGCAACGAGCAGGATGACCATGGCGGCGAGCAGGGCCCAGCCCTGGCGGGTGGCGCCGACCGCCTTGCCGAACACCCAGGTCAGCCCGGCGCCGATGGCGATGATCGACAGCAGCTGGACAAGGTTGACGAGGGCCGAGGGGTTTTCGAACGGATGTGCCGAATTGGCATTGTAGAAGCCGCCGCCATTGGTGCCGAGCTGCTTGATCGCCAATTGCGATGCAACGGGGCCGAGCGCAATGATTTGATCCTTGCCATCGAGCGTTGTCGCAGTGACGGCGGCGGCAAAGGTTTGCGGCACGCCCTGGGTGACGTAGAACAGCGCCAGCACGATGCTGAGCGGCAGCAGAAGATAGAGGGTGATGCGGGCCAGATCGGCCCAGAAATTGCCGATCGCGGCGGTTTCGCGCCGGGCAAAGCCGCGGATGAAGGCAAAGGCCACGGCAATCCCGGTTGCCGCCGACAGGAAATTCTGGACCGTCAGCCCGGCCATTTGCGAGAAATGCGACAGCGTGGTTTCGCCGCCGTAATTCTGCCAATTGGTGTTGGTGACGAAGCTGACGGCGGTGTTGAAGGCCAGCAGGGTTTCAATGCCGGCAAAGCCTTGCGGGTTGAAGGGCAGGACGCCTTGCAGCTTGAGGATGGCGAACAACAGGATGATGCCGGCGATGTTGAGCATCATGACGGCGGCGGCATAGGCCAGCCAGCCTTGTTCTCGCTGTGGATCCACACCCGCGACGCGGTAGAACCCGCGTTCAACGGGGCCGATGACGGCGGCCAATGGCAGGCGTTCGCCAAGATAGAGCCGATAAAGCCAGGCGCCCATTGGTTTTGCCAGCAGGACGAGCAGGATGATGAAGCAGAGGATGAGTCCCCAACCGTGTAATGTCATGATGACGGACCTTCAGAAGCGTTCCGGGCGCGCCAGCACGGCGAGCAAATAGACCAGGATGGCAGCGGCCACACAGCCGCCGAGGATAATGTCGAAACCCATTGCAACCGGCCCTGTGAACGATTTTGTGAAAGGCGGTATGACCATGGTTCGGCATCAGGGCGCTGCGGGGGAAACCAGGGTGTTGCGTAAAATTTGCGTAAAGTTTGCAGGATCGGACTTGTCGGCAGCCAGCCTGCGTGGACCAGCCTGCGACGCGTTGCGCATCGACTTGCGGGCGAGGCATCGGCACTATGACCGTGAAGGGGCGTGATTTGGCGAGTATCGGCGATACGGCGGCAGCGCGACCAGGCGTGAACGTGGCGGGGAACCCGTTGCTTTCGGGGCCGATCCTGCCGGTTCTGGTGCGCTTTGCCTTGCCAAATATGGGGGCGATGGTGGCCGGGTCGGTCGCGGCGATTGCTGAAACTGCCTATGTCGGGCGGCTGGGGGTGCCGGCGCTGGCAGGGATGGCGGTGGTGTTCCCGGTGGTGATGTTGCAGGCGATGCTCTCGGCCGGGGCGATGGGCAGTGGGGTTTCGGCAGCGATTGCGCGGGCGCTGGGTGCGGATGACGACGCCCGCGCCGAGGCGTTGGCCGTGCATGCGATGTGGATTGGCGTGGCAGCCGGTTTGATGACGACCGCGGCGGTTTTGACCTTCGCGCCGGCCTTGTTTGCGTTGCTGGGCGCCAGGGGCGAGGCGCTGGATGAGGCGGTTGCGTTCGCGCGGGTGGCGTTTGTGGGGGCAACGGGGGCGTGGCTGGTCAATTTGTTGGCAGCGGTGCTGCGCGGGGCGGGCAACATGGCGGTACCTTCGGTGGTTCTGTTTCTGACAGCGATTGTCCAGATTGTCATCGGCGGGGTGTTCGGGCTGGGGTTGGGGCCGGCGCCGCAGCTGGGGATGGCGGGTGTGGCGGCAGGCCAGGTGGTTGCGACAACGGTGGGCGCTTTGTTTCTGATGGGCTATTTATGGTCCGGGCGTGGGCGGGTTGCCCTGCGAATAAGGTCGGTTCGGCTGGAACAGCGGCATTTTGGCGAGATATTGCGGACGGGAGCGACAGCGGCCGTGTCGCCGGTGATGAGTATTGTGACGATCATCATCTTGAACCGGCTGGTGGCGGGTTTCGGGCCGACGGTGCTTGCGGGCTTTGGCATTGGAACGCGGCTGGAGTTTTTGTTGACGCCGCTGGGGTTTGCCATCGGAGTGGCTTCGGTGCCCTTGGTCGGCACGGCAATCGGCGCCGGGATGGTGGCGCGGGCGCGGGCATCGGCGTGGATGGCGGCGCGGCTGGCGGCGGCGGTGATGGCGGTGATTGGCCTGATGATGGCGTTGGTGCCGGAACTGTGGGTCGCGATGTTTACCGATGATGCAGCGACATTGGCGGCAGCGTCTGATTATTTCCGCTGGGTGGGACCGGTTTATGGCTTTTTCGGTGCGGGCATGAGCCTGTTCTTTTCGGCGTTGGCGGCGGGGCGGGTGGCGCCGATGCTGTTGGCCGGGGCGTTGCGGCTGGCAATCGTTGCGGTGGGTGGTTTTGCGCTGGTGCAGATGGCGGCGCCGGTAACATCGGTTTTCGCTTTGATTGCCGTCGGCATGGCGGCGTATGGCGCGGTTTCGATGCTGGTGATGCATCGGGCGCATTGGGGAGCGGAGTCGACCGCCGGTTGAGCGGCGGGTAAGGGGTGCGGGTGAGCGCTTCGTTGATCCTTGGAATCGAGTCATCGTGCGATGAAACCGCCGTGGCACTGGTGCGCGGGGACAGGACGATCGTAGCGCAGCGGATTGCCTCGCAGGACGAAGCGCATCGGCCGTTTGGCGGGGTGGTGCCGGAATTGGCAGCGCGCGCCCATGCCGAGCGGTTGACGCCGATGGTCGCCGAGGTTCTGGCCGAGGCAGGGGTTTCGCTGGCCGATGTGGACGCAGTGGCGGCGACGGCGGGCCCAGGGTTGATCGGCGGGGTGATGGTCGGGCTGGTGACGGGTAAGGCGCTGGCCTGGGGTGCGGGCAAGCCGCTGATCGCCGTCAATCATCTGGAGGGGCATGCACTGTCGCCGCGGCTGGCCGATGCGGGGTTGAGTTTTCCGTATCTGTTGCTGCTGGTTTCGGGTGGGCATTGCCAGCTGCTGGGGGTTGAAGGCGTGGGGCGGTATCGGCGGCTGGCGACGACGATCGATGATGCGATCGGCGAAGCGTTCGACAAGACGGCGAAGATATTGGGGCTGGGGTTTCCCGGCGGGCCGGCGGTGGAGCGGGCGGCGTTGCGCGGGGATGCGCGGCGCTTTGCCTTGCCGCGGCCGTTGCTGGGCAGTGCAGAGCCGCATTTTTCGTTTGCCGGGTTGAAATCGGCAGTGTTGCGGGCCTGGGCGGCGTTGCCGGACAAGGATGCGCGGGATCGGGATGATTTGGCGGCGGGTTTTCAGGCGGCGGCGACGGATTGCCTGGTGGACCGGACAGGCAAGGCGATGCTGGCGTTTCCGCAAGCGACGGCGCTGGTGGTGGCCGGCGGGGTGGCGTCCAACCAGTATATCAGGGGCGCTTTGGCACGGCTGGCGCAAGCGAGCGGGTTGGCATTTGTGGCGCCGCCCTTGTGGCTGTGTACCGACAATGCCGCGATGATCGCCTGGGCGGGGGCCGAACGGTTGGCGCTGGGGATGGTGGACGGGCTGGAGGCGCCGGCGCGCCCGCGCTGGCCACTCGATCCGGGGGCGGAGACGGTGCGTGGGGCGGGGGTAAGGGCATGACCATCGGGGTGATCGGCGGCGGCGCGTGGGGGACAGCGCTGGCGCAGGTGATGGCCGAAACCGAGCATGTTTTGCTGTGGGCGCGCGAGCCCGAGGTGGTCGACGGAATCAATTCGGCGCGCGAGAACCGTGATTTCCTGCCGGGGGTGGCGTTGAGTCCGCGGATTCATGCGACGCAGGACATGGCGGAACTCGGCGGGGTTTCGACCTGGTTGGTGGTGGCGCCGGCGCAGCATTTGCGGCGGGTACTGGCGGCGAGTCCGTTGGCGCATCGGCCGACATTGGTGCTGTGTGCCAAGGGCATCGAGGCGGGATCGCACCTGTTGATGGCGGAGGTGGTTGCCGATGTGGCGGGGGCGGATTTGCCGGTGGCGGTCCTTTCGGGGCCGACTTTTGCCGGTGAAGTGGCGCGGGGATTGCCGACGGCGGTGACACTGGCGTGTGCCGACGAAGCGTTGGGCGAGACACTGGTGGCGCGGTTGGCGCGGGCGGCGTTCAGACCGTATCTGAGCGACGATGTGACAGGGGCGGAGATCGGCGGTGCGGTGAAGAATGTGCTGGCGATTGCGTGCGGTGTGGTGGAAGGCGCCGGGCTGGGGTTGAATGCACGGGCGGCCTTGATTGCGCGGGGTTTTGCCGAAATGACGCGGTTTGGGGTGGCGCGCGGCGCGCGGGTGGAAACGCTGGCGGGCCTGTCGGGGCTGGGGGATCTGGTGCTGACCTGTTCATCGGCAAACAGCCGGAATTTTGCGCTGGGGCTGGGCATCGGGCGCGGCGAGCGGGCGGCGGATTTGCTCGGGATTGCACGGACCGTGGCCGAAGGCGCGGCAACGGCGCCAGTGCTGGTGCAGGCAGCACGCGCGGCGGGGGTGGAGATGCCGATTGCCGAAGCGGTGGCGAAATTGCTGGCCGGAGCGCCGCTGGGCGATACGGTGGCAGGGTTGCTGGGGCGGCCCCTGAAGCCGGAGTGAAGGTGATGGACGGATTTTCGCGGCGCACGGTTCTGGCGGCGATGGTGGCGACGCCTGCGATTGCCTTGGAGGCGCCGCAGCGCGTGAAGATGCTGCTCAATTCCGGGTGGAGCGGGGCCAATGCGTGGTTCGTGCTGGCCGAGGACCGGGGGTATTTGCGCGATGAAGGCATTGCGATGGAATTCACTGCCGGGCGGGGTGCCTATACCGCGGCACCGCGGATGTTCGCCGAAGGGCATGACATTGGCTATGGGGATATCAATTCGCTGACCGAATTGGTGGCGATGCATCCGGGCGTGGCGCCGGTTGGTGTTTACATGATGTTCAATGCCTCGCCATCGGGGATCGTGGTGGCCGCCGATGGCTCGATCCGCACCGCGAAGCAACTGGAGGGGCGGCGGATTGCAGGGCATCCGACCGATGTGGCGCTGGGGACTTTCCCGGCTTTTGCCAAGGCAGTGGGGGTGGATGCCGGCAAAGTTAGGGTGGTGCCATCGGATGCAGCGATGATCGACCTGGTGAAGGACCTGCTGGCGGGCCGGAGCGACGGTGTGTTCGGCTATTTCACCACCCATACAGCGGCGGCGATGACGGCGGGACTGGACCCGGAGACGCTCTTGCGGTTTCTGCGCTTTGATGCGGTGCTGCCGGATTTCTATGGCAGCGCATTGATGGCGTCGGCGGCGATGGTGCGGGACCGGCCGGCCGTGGTGGCAGGGTTCGTGCGGGCGATGCACCGCGGGGTGGTAGACGCGATCCGCGATCCCGATGCTGCGATTGCGGCGGTGATGCAACGCGATGCCAAGCTTGATCCACGGGTGGAGAGGGCGCGGTTGATGGGGACGTTGCAGCGCGAGATGGCGCACCCGGAACGACAGGCGCTGGGGCTTGGCGATGTCGACGACGCGCGGCTGGGGCGATCAATTGCGATGATGGCGGGGACGAAGCCGTTGGGGCGGACGCCGGAGGTGCGCGAGGTCTTTGTGCGGGAGTTTTTGCCTGACAAGGCAATTCGGCTTGTTTAGCAGCACGCCTGTTCTGGCTGACACCCCATTGTAGATGGCGGGCAGGGGGCGAGCCCCCTGCCCGCCGGAGGCATCTGACCGTCAGAAATCTACAGCGATGCCGCCCTTTTCCCAGTCGCCGTAGCGAACGGGGTCGGGGCCGGCGCGGCCGCCGACTTCCTTTTCGGATGGCGGTGGCGGGGCCTTGGCGGACGGGACCGGTTCGGGCTTTTTGGTTTCGGGCTTTTTGGCTTCGGGCATGGCTGGGTTTCCGATATTGGTCGGGGTGCGCTAGGTGGCATCTGAAATAGGCGTGTGTGGCGCCTTGGAAAAGGGGCGCGGCGTTTTGGGCGTGTTTGACAATCGGGTGATTGCCTTGACCGGCGCGGGGAGCGGTATCGGGCGGGCGCTGGCGCTTGACCTGGCGAGCAAGGGCGCGGTGCTGGCGTTGGCGGATCGCGATGCCGAGGGGCTGGCGGAGACCAAGCGCCTGCTGGGCAATCGGCCGGCGAGTGCGACGGTGCTCGATGTGGCCGATACCGAGGCGCTGGTGGCGTGGGTGGATGGTGCAGCGGCGGAGTTCGGGCGGCTGGACGGGATCATCAACAATGCCGGCCTGAGTGTGGTGGCGCCGTTTGCCGACACGCCGCGGGCGGATTTCGACCGGGTGATGGCGGTGAATTTCGGCGGCGTGGTGGAAGGCTGCCGGGCGGCGATTCCGCATCTGAGGAAGCAGGACCAGGCCTGGCTGGTGAATATCTCGTCGGTGTTCGGGATGATGGGTTATCCGACGCAATCGGCTTACAATGCTTCGAAATATGCGGTGCGCGGCTTGACCGAGGCGCTGTATCTCGAGCTGGGGGTGACGGACCCCAACATCTGCGTCATCCGGGTGCATCCGGGCGGCGTGAAGACCAATGTGGCGAAGAATTCCAAGCGTATCGCCGTGATGCCGGGGCAACGGACGGACATGGATTTCGCCGCCGAATTCGAGAAAGCCGCCAAGACAACGCCCGAGCAGGCCGCCGCGATCATTGTTGCGGGGATGGAGAAGAAACAGCACAGGGTGCTGATCGGCAATGACGCGCGGTTCATCGACTGGATGACGCGGTTGTTCCCGGTGTCCTATTTCAAGCGCATCGGCGCATTCATTGGAGGCGGTGATCGCTAGTTTCGAACCCCGGGTGCAAAAAGAGAAACCCATCCAGGCGACGCAGGGCGTGCCGGCGCGCAAGGGCGCGTTGCGGCTGTTGATGGCGGTGCTGGGGCGCGGGACGCCGCTGGAGCTGGCGATCGAATCGAGTCTGGACGGGATTCCGATGGCCAATGACCGGGCATTGGCGCGGCATCTGGCATCGACCGTACTGCGCTGGCTGCCCGATCTGGATGCGTTGATCGATTCGGCGACGCCCAAGCCGTTGCCCGACGATGCGCGGGCGCGGATGGTGTTGCGGATTGCGCTGGCGGGCTGGTTGAAGCTGGGCACGCCGCAGCACGCGGCGGTGGCGACGGCGCTGCCGTTGGTGGAGGGTGGCCCGCGCCGGCTGGTGCATGGCGTGCTGGGCAATCTGATGCGCAAGGAAGCGACGTTGCCCGATGTGCCGCATCTGCCGGATTTGTTCGCCATTCGTTGGGCGATGGATTGGGGGCCGGAGGTCGCCGAGGCGGCGGCGCGCTCGCTGGCCGAAGAGCCGGCGGTGGATCTGACGCTGCGGGACCATGCCGAGACGGCGCGCTGGGCCGAGGAATTGGGCGGGGTTTCGTTGCTGCCGGGCCATGTGCGGGTGCGGCGCAAGGGTCCGCTGGTGGAGTGGCCCGGCTTTGCTGAAGGCGCCTGGTGGGTGCAGGATCTGGCGGCGTCACTGCCGGTGCGGTTGCTGGGCGCGCAGGCGGGCGAGGCGGTGCTTGATCTGTGCGCGGCGCCGGGGGGCAAGACGTTGCAGTTGGCGGCTTTGGGCGCCGAGGTGACGGCGGTGGATGTGGCGGAGCCGCGGCTGGACCGGGTGCGGGAGAATCTGGCGCGGACCGGGCTGTCGGCGAATATCGCGGTTGGCGATGCGTTGCGCTGGGAGCCAGGGCGGCTGTTCGACCGGATCCTGCTCGATGCGCCGTGCTCGGCGACGGGGATTTTCCGGCGGCATCCCGATGTGCTGCATCTGAAGGGGGCGCGCGACCTGACGCCGCTGACGTTGCTGCAGGCGGCGCTGCTGCGGCGGGCGAGTGCCTGGCTCAAGCCCGGTGGGACTTTGGTCTATGCGACCTGTTCGCTCGATCCGCGTGAAGGCGAACGTATTGCCGAGCGTGTGGTGGCGACCCTGCCGCGGGCGCCTTTCGAGGCGGCGGAGCTGCCGCTGGGGTTGCTGCCGACCGGCGATGGCTGGGTGCGGACCTTGCCGGGAATGCTGGAGTCCGAAGGCGGCATGGACGGGTTTTTCATCGGACGGTTCAAGAAGCTTTGACGAGGGGTTCGTCGCGTCGCGGCAACATTCCCTCGCTTCGGCCCCTACCCCCCGCGCCCCGGCACTGCTAGAGCCTCGCCATGCAGGCCCCTGTTCGTATCGCACCCTCCATCCTTTCGGCGGATTTCGCCCGGCTTGGCGAGGAGGTGCGCGCCATTGAGGCGGCGGGGGCGGATTATGTCCATGTCGATGTGATGGACGGGCATTTCGTGCCGAACATCACCATCGGCCCAATGGTGGTGAAGGCGCTGCGCCCGCACACCAGCCTGGTGATGGACGTGCATCTGATGATCTCGCCGGCCGATCCGTATCTGGATGCGTTTGCCGAGGCCGGGGCCGACATCCTGACGGTGCATCCCGAGGCGGGGCCGCACATCCACCGATCGGTGCAGCGCATCAAGGGGCTGGGCAAAAAGGCCGGCGTCTCGCTCAATCCTGGCACGCCGGCCAAGATGCTGGATTATCTGATCGACGATATCGACCTGGTGTTGGTGATGAGCGTCAACCCCGGGTTTGGCGGGCAAAGCTTCATCGACAGCCAGTTGCGGAAAATCGAGGCGATCCGCAAGATGATCGACAAGACCGGCCGCACCATCGATTTGCAGGTTGATGGCGGCATCGATGTGGTGACGGCCAAGGCAGCGATTGCCGCCGGCGCCGATGTTCTGGTGGCGGGCACAGCGACATTCCGTGGCGGGCCGGGGCAATATGCCGCCAATATCGCCGGGCTTCGGGGCTGAGATGGCGCGCCGCGCCGACCCCCCCGAAGATGAGGCGCCAGTGTCTGACGAGAGTGAAGGCCGGTTGCTGCGGGTGGGAGGTGACCGTGGGCTGTCGTTGTCGGAACGGCTGACGGCGCGGGTTTCGACATCGCTTTACAAAACGCCGCTGCATCGGTTGCGACTGCGCGGCCGTTATCCGTTGAAGCTGTTGGGCGTGCCGGAGGATCCGATGCCCGGTGACGCAGCGGTCGGCGAGCGCATCATCGCCGGGCGGTTGATCCATGCCGGGCATACGGCGATGACTCGCGACCTGAGCTTTGCCGAGCCGATGCACCCGGCGGCGTGGCGGGATTGGGCGCATGGCTGGGAATGGCTGCGCGATCTGGCGGCGGCGGTGGCCGACCACAAGGCCGGAGCTGCGATTGCCGAGCCGCTGGTCACGCGCTGGCTGGCGAATTTCGGGGCGTTCGAGCCGGGGGCGTGGCGGGCCGATGTGACGGGCACACGCTTGTTGTTCGCGCTGGGCCATGCGCCGCTCATCCTGTCCTCGGCGGACCAGGTTTACCGATCATCGGTGCTTTCGGCGATCGCGACCTGGGCGCGGCATCTTGATCGGGCGGCGTTTCGCTTGCCGGATGGCTTGCCGCGGGCGCGGGCGCTGGCTGGGCTATATGCCGCCGGCGTGCTGATTCCCGGCGGGGAGGTGCGGGCCAAGGTGGCGCTTGCCGGGCTGGACGCCTTGCTGGCGGCGCTGGTGTTGCCCGATGGCGGAATTGCGACGCGGGCCCCGGTGGATGCGCTGGCGCTGGCGGAACTACTGTTGTTTGCGGCCAATGCGGCGCCGGCAGTGGGGGTGCGATCGCCAAGGGTGTTCGACGAAACGCTGTCACGGCTGGTGCC
>JANPEP010000002.1:0-3582 GCA_031422995.1 Polymorphobacter sp.
TGTGGTGATCGAGATTGTCGAGCATGCGCATGAGACGGGCGTGACGGTGACGCGGGCCGGGCTGGTCGAGGCGGTGACGAAGCTGCGCGATGACCCGGCGCTGCGGTTGAACCAGCTGATCGACATTTGCGGGGTGGATTATCCTGATCGGGCCGAGCGCTTTGACGTGGTGTATCAGTTGCTGTCGATGGCGCAGAATCTGCGGCTGCGATTGAAGGTGACGACCGATACGCGGACGCCGGTGCCGTCGTTGACCGGGGTGTATCCGGTGGCGGGCTGGTATGAGCGCGAGACCTGGGACTGTTATGGGGTGTTGTTCGACGGCAACCCGGATTTGCGGCGTATTTTGACCGACTATGGTTTTGAGGGGCATCCGTTCCGGAAGGATTTTCCGCTGACGGGGCATGTCGAGCTGCGATATTCGGAGGAACACAAGCGGGTGGTATATGAGCCGGTGAAGCTGGCACAGGATTTCCGCTCGTTCGACTTCCTGTCGCCGTGGGAGGGAACGGATTATGTGTTGCCGGGCGATGAAAAGGCTGTGACCAATGGCTGAGCTGAGCGCCACGACGGTTGCCTGGCGGCCCGAGGACAATATCGACGTGTTGCCCGCCAAGGAGGGCAATGCGATCCAGAATTACATGATCAATTTCGGGCCACAGCACCCGGCGGCGCATGGTGTGTTGCGGCTTGTGCTGGAACTGGACGGCGAGATCATCGAGCGGTGCGACCCGCATATTGGATTGCTGCACCGCGGCACCGAGAAGCTGATCGAGTACAAGACGTATCTGCAGGCGCTGCCGTATATGGACCGGCTCGATTATGTCAGTCCGATGTGCATGGAGCATAGCTATGTGCTCGCCATCGAGAAATTGGCGGGGATCGAGGTGCCGTTGCGGGCGAAATATATCCGCACGATGTTTGCCGAGATCACGCGGATTTTGAACCACATTCTCAATGTGACGGCGCACGCCCTGGATGTGGGTGCGATGACGCCGATCCTGTGGATGTTCGAGGAGCGCGAGAAGCTGCTCGGCTTTTACGAGCGGGTTTCGGGAGCACGGTTCCATGCGGCTTATTTCCGCCCTGGTGGCGTGCACCAGGAGATGCCCGACGGGTTGTTGGGTGACATCAAGGATTGGTGCGACGGGTTCCTGCGGGTGCTCGACGAGGTGCAGGGGCTGGTGGCCGACAACCGCATCTTCAAGCAGCGCAATGTCGACATCGGGGTGATTTCGAAGGACGATGCGATCGCGTGGGGGTTTACGGGCCCGTGCATTCGCGCGTCGGGCGTGGCGTGGGATTTGCGCAAGAGCCAGCCCTATGACGCCTATGACCGGATGGATTTCGACGTGATCGTGTCAGATGACGGCGATTGCTATGCGCGCTTCATGGTGCGGATGGGCGAGATGCGGCAGTCGCTGCGGATCATCCGGCAGTGTTTGGCGGAGATGCCTGCGGGGCGCCACGCGACGCTCGATCGGAAGATTTCGCCGCCATCGCGCGGCGAGATGAAGCGATCGATGGAGGCGTTGATCCACCATTTCAAGCTGTACACCGAGGGGCTGCACGTGCCGGCCGGTGAGGTTTATGTGGCGACCGAGAGCCCCAAGGGCGAGTTCGGGATTTTCATGGTGGCGGACGGGACCAACAAGCCGTGGCGGTGCCATGTGCGGGCGACGGGTATGGCGCATTTGCAGGCGATGGATTTCCTGTGCAAGGGCCATATGCTGGCCGATGCGCCGGCGATTTTGGGGTCGCTCGATATCGTTTTTGGCGAGGTTGATCGGTGACGGTGACGGATCGGCTGGCGCTCGTCGATGCCTTGATGGCGCGGTATAATGCCCAGGATGCCGATGGGTATGCGGCATTGATGAGCGTGGATGGGTGTGAGGCGGTGTACCGCGGCGATGTATTGCGCGACGGGCGTGAGGGCGTTCGCGCTGGGCTGGCCGCGATGTTTGCCGAGTTTCCGCAGAACCGTGCCGTTGTGCATGCGCGCCATGCCGTTGGCGACAAGGTGGTTTTGCACGAGGAGGTGTTTCGTTCGCCCGAAGCGCAGCCATTCGAAGTCATTTCGATCTACTCGTTCGAGGGTGACAAGGTGGAGCGTGTCGAGTTCGTGCGGTGATGGACAATTTGGCCGGGCGCCGTATGCTGTTGGTTGTATTTGTGGTTTCTGGCAGTATCGATATTCATCCTGGGGAGGTCGATTGAGATGAACAAAGGTCAAGACGAAGCGGTCTGGTTTTCGATGTTGTGTGCGGGTTTCGCCTTCATGGCGGCGCGGACCTATCCATCAACCTGGTCCTATCTGCTGGTTTTGCTGATGGCGGGTTGGACGTTCTGGAGCGTTTACAAGATGTTGCTCGACCGCCTTTGATTTTGGCGGGCGTTGGCAAACGCCAGAGACGTTATGGGTGCCTGGGCGGGCTGCTTGGCAGCGGACCGGCCGGGACTTCCTTTTGTTGGTGATATGGGTTGAGCGAAGCCGGATTGAAAATGGCATGTTGATTGCGCAGTGAGTGGTGTTTCCGGAATGCCTGATATGGTGACTGATAAAGCTGATGGCTTTGCGTGGACGGTGGATAACGCTGCCGAGGCGAGCCGCATAATTGCGCTTTATCCGGAAGGGCGCCAGGCGTCGGCAGTGATGCCTTTGCTGTGGTTGGCGCAAGATCAGATGGCCGCGGCGACGGGTAGCGCCTGGTTGCCGGTGCCGGTTATCGAGTTCATCGCGAAGCAGCTGTCGATGCCGTATATCCGGGTTTATGAAGTCGCCAGTTTTTATACGATGTACAATCTGAAGCCGGTGGGGCGGTTTCATGTGCAGGTTTGCGGGACGACGCCGTGCCAGTTGCGCGGGTCGGATGACATCATGAAGGCGTGCAAGGACAAGGGCCTGGTGAAGGGTGCCAACACGGCCGATGGGTTGTTCACCCTGACGGAGGTGGAGTGCCTGGGCGCGTGTGCCAATGCGCCGATGGTGCAGATCAACGCCGATAATTATGAAGACCTGACGTATGACAGCATGACGATCATTCTTGAACGACTGGCACGGGGCGAGACGCCGAAGCCGGGATCGCAGATTGGCCGGACAGCGAGTTGCCCCGAGGGTGGTCCTTCGACGTTGGTGGAGGTTTCTGCGTGAACAATCCCGACATGCTTCGCAAGGTCAGCCTGGCCGCCATGCTGATCGCCATTATTTCGGGCACGGTTTCCTTGTACCTGTTGTTTACGTCGCCGACGCGGGACATGACGATGGCTGCCGTCAGCCTTGTGGCTTTGGTTGTCGGGTTGCTTGTCGACCGGCGGGCCGGCAAATTGGATGATCGCAATGCTGGCTGATTCCGACAGAATATTTACGAACCTTTATGGTTTCCAGCCGTGGAACCTTGCGGCGGCGCGCAAGCGGGGCGATTGGGAGGACACCAAGGCGCTGATGGCGGTGGGGCCGGATGCGATTGTCGATGCCATCAAGGCGTCCGGGTTGCGGGGTCGTGGCGGGGCGGGATTCCCGACGGGGATGAAATGGTCGTTCATGCCCAAGGCGCCGAATCCGGCGCGGCCGTCCTATCTGGT
>JANPEP010000003.1:0-17197 GCA_031422995.1 Polymorphobacter sp.
AGCGCGACGGCTTCGCGGGCGGCGGCGGCGAGATTGTCGACCGAGAGGCGGTTGACGCCGGGCATGGTTTTTATGGGATCGGTGACGCCTGTGCCTTCGGTGACGAAGATCGGCCAGATGAGGTCTGCCGGGGTGAGGGTGTTTTCGGCATGGAGCGCGCGGCTCCAGGGGGCGACGCGGGTGCGGCGGAGGCGGGTGGCGGGATAGGATGCGGTCATTTTGGGGGATTAGCGCGGGAGGGCGGCGGAGTCATCAGGCCATCAGATGTTTGGCGAGCGCATGGAAGGCGGGGAGCGAAGTCGGGTCGAGGTTGGCATTGGCGGCCATCGGGTGAGAGCCAAAGCGGGCGATGACCATTTCGGCGACGGGATCGATGTAGATGGCCTGACCGTGGATGCCGCGGGCTGCATAGGCTCCGTGGTCGTTGTGTAGGCACCACCACATGTTGCGATAGCTGGCGCCGGGCATGCGGTTGTAACCGGCGGTGGCGAAAGCGCTGCGGTCACCGCCGCGGGCGATATCGGCGATGACGGCAGGGGAGATGATTTGCTGGCCGTTGGCTGTGTCGCCGAGGCGGTTGGCGGTGCCACCCAGCCGGAGCATTTCGCCGAAGCGGGCTTGATCGCGCAAGGCTGCGTTGAAGCCGGCGCCGGCCATGGCGGTGCCGGTTTCATCGACGGTGAGGCAGGCGTCGTGTTCCATGCCGAGGGGTTGCCAGAAGCGGGTGGAGATTAGGGTTTCAAGGGGTTGGCCGGTGACGCGGCGCAGGACCCAGCCGAGGACTTCTGTGATGGCGGTCTGGTAGCGGAAATCGCCGCCATGGGGACGATCCTGGGGGATGGACCGGAGGGATTCGTAAAAGCTGGTGGGGCCGGTGTAGCCGGGTGGGCGGGGCCAGAAACTGCCGGCGCGGGCGTAGTTCCAGATCGCGGCGTTGGGGTCGGTGTAATCTTCGGAGAAGGTGATGCCGACGCGCATGTCCATCAGGTGACGGATGGTGGCGGTGGCGAAGCCGCTGTGGGTGAGTTCGGGGATGTGCGCGGCGACGAGGGAGCCTGGGTCGAGGCTCCCATCGGCGACGAGCATGGCGGCGAGGGTGCCGACATAGGATTTGGTGACCGACATGGCGATGTGGACGCGGTCAGGGGTGAGGGCGCCGAAATAGCGTTCCTGTACGATCTGGCCGCGGTGGAGGACGAGGATGCCATCGGTGTAGTTGGCGGCGAGGGATTGTTGCCAGGTCATCGGAGTGTCGAAGCCGCTATTGGGCAGTGGTGTGAAGGTGATGGCATCGAGGTCGTCACGCACGGCCATCGGGAGCGCGCTGATGGGGCCGGCGCGGAGGACGGCGATGGTGGGCATGAGCTGCCGCAGGTTGGAGAAGGCCCAGCGGATTTCGGGAAAGCGGGTGGTGCCGCCATCGGCGAAGCGGATGATCCTGTCAGTGGGCGGCGGGGAGCCTTGCATCCAGCCCATGTGGACGGGGTCGCTGGCATTTGCGTCGGGGTAGGTGTGCAGTGCCATTGGTGGGTCTCCATGTGGGTAAGCGTAGCGGGGCGTTGGGTTCGGGCAAAGTGCCGAGCCTTTGCATCTGGGCGCGCCAATCCGGCACGTCGACAAGTGTGGGCCGCGCCGGGCAATCAGGGGCCTTGGCTGCACAAGGAAAATCGCCCGATGAATACCCGCCCGCCGATTCCGACCGTGGTGCTGGTTTATGGCCTGTTGGGGGTGATGCCGTTTGTGGCAGCGCCGGCAATCAGCCTCGCGATACCGATAGCGGCCGGGATGGCGACAGTCGTGCAGGCGACATATGGGGCGTTGATCCTGTCGTTCCTGGGTGGAGCGCGATGGGGGCAGGAGGTGGCGCGGCCTGCTCCGCGGGTGATGGTGGTGTCGCTGACGATGCTGCCGACGCTGGCTGCGCTGGGGCTGTTGATGGTAACGGTGCGCGGGCTGACCATGCAGCTGGGGCTGGTGCTGCTGTTGTTGGTGCATTGGATGTGGGACATGCGAGCGGTGGATTTTCCGGGGTGGTATCCACGATTGCGGACGATCTTGACGGTTGGTGCTGTGGCTGGCCTGGTGGCACAGGTGCTGGTGGTTGCGCGCGCCCTCTAGGCGACGACGATGTTGACGGTTAGGGCGTATGCCATGACCCAGGCGCCGATACTTGTGTTTGATTCCGGTGTTGGCGGGTTGTCTGTGCTGGGTCCGATTCGGGGTTTGTTGCCGGGCCTTCCGATCGTTTATGCCGCCGACAATGCGGGTTTTCCATATGGGACGAAGAGCGAGGCGGAGATTTCGGCGCGGGTGCCCGCGTTGCTGGGGCGGCTGGTAGAGCGGTATCGGCCGGCGTTGGTGGTGATTGCCTGCAATACGGCTTCGACGATTGCGCTGTCGCATGTGCGGGCGGCGCTGGATCTGCCGGTGGTGGGGACGGTGCCGGCGGTGAAGCCTGCGGCGGAACGGTCGGTGACGCGGGTGATCGGGGTGTTGGGGACCGAGGCGACGGTGCGGCAGGCGTATCTCGATCGGTTGTCGGCGGAGTTTGCTGCGGATTGCCTTGTGTTGCGGCATGGGTCGGCGCGGCTGGTGACGCTGGCCGAAGCCAAGCTGGCAGGGGAGCGTGTGACGGCGACGGATGTGGAGCCGGAACTGGCGGGGTTATTGGGGCAACCGGGCGGCGAGCGGATGGACATGGTGGTGCTGGCGTGCACGCATTTTCCGTTGCTGGCGGCGGAACTGGCGGTGGCGAGCCCGCGACCCATGGGGTTTGTCGATGGCGGGCCGGGGATCGCACGGCGGGTGTCGCATCTGCTTGGGCCGGGGGTCGGGCAGGGGGCGCCGGTGCCAGGTCGCGCGGTGTTTACGCGGGCCGATGCGCATGTTGACGCACTGGTGGGGGCGCTTAAAGGCTTTGGGCTCGAAACGCTGGAGATCCTGTAGTGGCGATGAACGACGCCGAGTTGCTGGCGCGCATGAACCGGTTTGTGCCGCCGACCGGCGTGTTGCTTAACATGGAGATTCTGGAGATCGACAGCGCCGCCGGGCGAGTGCGTGTGCGGTATCAGCCGGGGCCGGAATTCACCAATCCGATGGGCAGCGTGCAGGGCGGCATTGTCGTCGCCATGCTCGACGATGCGGCGGCCTTTGCCGCCATCGTCAAGGCCGGTGAGCGCATCGGCATTCCGACGATCGAATTGAAGACAAGTTTCTTTGCGCCCGCAAAGGCCGGGGTGCCTTTGTATGCTGATGCGCGCTGCTTGAAGCTGGGCAAGCGCATCGCCTTCATGGAGGCCGATCTGACCGATGAGGCGGGCAACCTTTTGGCGCGGCTGACAACAAGCGCCATCCCGATTTCCATACCACAGGGCGGTGGCAACATGGTGGAGCGGACATGAGCGAAATCGTGACGGAACCCGAAGTTCTGGTTGAACGCCGAGGGCGGGCCTTGTGGTTGACGTTGAACCGCCCGGCGGCATTGAATGCGCTCAACCGACCAATGGCGCTGGCGATCCACAGGGCGTTGTTTGACGGTGCTGCCGATCCAGATGTCGACCGGATTGTTATCGAAGGCGCCGGAGACCGGGCGTTTTGCGCCGGTGGCGATGTGGCGATGCTGGCGCGGCGCGGGCGCGAGGACCGGGCGTTGTTCGAAGGGTTTTTCCACGACGAATACCGGATGAACCAGGCGATTGCCCGGCTGGTGACGCCCTATGTGGCGATCCTGGATGGGGTGACGATGGGTGGCGGCGTTGGGCTGTCGATCCACGGGCCCTACAGGGTGGCGACCGAACGCACGCTGTTTGCCATGCCGGAGACGGGCATTGGCCTGATCCCCGATGTGGGCGGCACACATGCCCTGCCACGGTTGCCGGGCGAGATCGGCACCTGGCTGGCGTTGACGGGAGCGCGGTTGAAAGCTGCAGATTGCGTTTATGCCGGGATTGCGACGCATTTCGTGCCGAGCGATCGGTTGACGGTGTTGCGCGATTTGCTGGCGACCGGCGAGGAAAGCGTGGCGGAGATTTTGGCGGCGCTCGATGCGCCAGCAGGCCCGAGCATGTTGGAGGCGTTGCGCGACGGCATCGATTTCCATTTTGCCCATGACCGGGTGGAGGATATTCTCGCCAGCCTGGATGAGGGTGATGATTGGGCGGTCGAACAGGCCGCGATCATCCGCAAAATGTCGCCGACATCGTGCAAGCTGACCCTGTTGGGGCTGAGGATGGGGGCCAGCGCCGATATCGAGGATGCGTTGGTGACCGAATATCGGATGGTGTGTGAAATCCGCAATGGCCATGATTTTTTTGAAGGGGTGCGGGCGCAATTGCTCGACAAGGATCGCAATCCGCTGTGGTCGCCAGCGACTGTGGAGGCGGTGACGGAAGATGATGTGGCGCTGCACCTGCGGGAGCCGGACAGCGGCGACTTGACGTTCGAATAGCCGTTTGGGGCGAAGGGGGCGATGGTGACGATTTCGAGGCGGGCTGCACTGGCCGGGATGGCAGGGGCGGCGGTTATGCCACCACGACCTGTAACAGGGATGCCGACACCATCGGCGGGCGCGGTGACATCGGCCAGCGACGAGGCCGACTGGCAGGCGATTGCGGCGCAATATCCGGTGACGCGCGCCGTCGTGCAGCTGGAGAATGGCTATTGGGGCAGCATGGCGACCCCGGTGCTGATGGCGCACCGCGCCAATGTCGAGCGGTTGAACCGCGACAATAGCTGGTATACGCGGCGGGCGATGGTGAAGGACCAGGCGATTGCTCGCGAACGGGCGGCAGCGGCGATGGGGGTGTTGCCCGAGGAAATCGGCATCTGCCGCAGCGCCGCCGAGGGGTTGACGGCGTTGATCGGCCAGTTCCGCGATGTCGGGCCGGGCGACCGTATCCTGTATTCGGATACCGATTATGAGGCGATGCAGGGGGCGATGATCAGTCTGGCGCGGGCGCGCGGGGCCGAGGCGGTGAAGATCAGCCTGCCCGAGCCGCCAACGGCAGACGGTGCGGTCGCGGCCTATGCCAAGGCGATTGCGCTGACACCGCGGTTGAAGCTCGTGTTGCTGACCCATATGAGCCATCGCCATGGGCTGGTGTTGCCGGTCAGCCGGATCGTGCCGCTGGTCAAGGCGGTGGGAGCCGAGGCGATCGTCGATTGCGCGCAAAGCTTTTTCCAGGTGCCGTTCAAGATCCCCGATTTCGGTGCGGATTTTGTCGGGATGAATTTTCACAAATGGGTGGGGGCGCCGTTGGGGGTGGCGGCGATCTGGATCCGCAAGGGCCGCACCGACGCGATTGCGCCATCACCGACGGTGCCCGATGCGCGGCCCGATTCTGTGTCTGATCGGGTGTATCAGGGGACGGTGGATTTTTCGGCGCAGCTGAGCTTGCCAGCGGCGTTTGATTTTCAGGCGGGCATCGATCCGGCGGCGAAGCTGGAGAGGTTGCAGTATTTGCGCAATCGCTGGGTCAAGCCGTCGCGCGGCCTTGAGGGCCTGGAGATCCTGTTGAGCGATGATCGCGCGACGCATGGGGCATCAACGTCGTTCCGGATACGCGGGCGAACCAGCGGTGCCGACAATCTGGCCATCACCGATGCGTTGCTGGCGCGGTTCAACATCATGACAGTGTATCGTAGCGGGCTGGCGGCAGGTGCCTGTGTGCGGGTGACGCCATCCTTGTTCACGACACCGGCGGAGGTGGATGCGTTGGTGCCGGCGTTGCGGACGCTAGTGGGGGAATTGGCGCGTTAAGTGCCTGTGCGACCCAAAGCGGCATTGCCCGAAGGGTGGCCAACCGCTAGATGATGGGCCTCTGCCGCCGGAATCGGACGAATGACCACAAGCATTGCCCTTGCCAGTGACCATGCCGGCTATGCGCTGAAGGCAGAACTGGTGCGCGACCTTGTGACCGCCGGACATCGTGTGGTTGATTTGGGCCCGGATGGTGAGGCTTCGGTCGATTATCCGGATTATGGCCTGAAGCTGGGCGATGCGATTGCCGCCGGGCGCGCCGACTATGGCATTGCGATCTGTGGCTCGGGCATCGGGATTTCGATTGCGGTGAACCGCAATCCGGCGGCGCGGTGCGCGCTGGTGACGTCGGGCCTTATGGCGCGGCTGGCGCGGCAGCATAATGACGCCAATTGCATTGCACTGGGCAGCCGCATCATCGGCATCGAAGTGGCGCGCGATTGTGTGCACGAGTTTCTGAACACCGAATTCGCCGGCGGGCGGCACGCGGGGCGTGTTGCAAAGTTGGGACTAGCCAAGGAAATTGCCGAATGAGCAGCCAAGCCGCAACCGTTACCGAGACCTTGCCCACCGGGTTTTTCGATACGCATCTGGGGGTGGCCGATGCGGCGGTTGCCGCTGCGGTGGCTTCGGAACTCGACCGGCAGCAGCATCAGATCGAGTTGATTGCATCCGAGAACATCGTTTCGCGTGCAGTGCTCGAGGCGCAGGGATCAGTGTTCACCAACAAATATGCCGAAGGCTATCCAGGCAAACGATATTATCAAGGTTGTGCGCCGTCCGATGCGGTGGAGACGTTGGCCATCGAACGGGCGAAGCAGTTGTTCGGGTGTGCATGGGCGAATGTGCAGCCGCATTCGGGGGCGCAGGCCAATGGTGCGGTGATGCTGGCGTTGACCAAGCCGGGCGACACGATTTTGGGCATGAGCCTGGATGCCGGGGGCCATCTGACTCATGGTGCGGCGCCTTCGATGAGTGGGAAGTGGTTCAACGCGGTGCAATATGGCGTGCGGCGCGACGACCATCTGATCGATTATGACGAAGTCGAGCGGCTAGCGATCGAGCACAAGCCGGTGCTGATCATCGCTGGTGGTTCTGCGTATCCGCGGATTATTGATTTTGCTCGGTTCCGGGCGGTTGCCGACAAGGTGGGCGCCAAGTTCCTCGTCGACATGGCGCATTTTGCCGGGCTGGTGGCAGCAGGGATTCACCCATCGCCCTTGCCATTTGCCGATGTGGTGACGACGACGACGCACAAGACCCTGCGGGGACCGCGCGGCGGGATGATCCTGTCCAACGATGAGGCATTGGGCAAGAAGCTGAATTCGGCGGTGTTCCCGGGGTTGCAGGGTGGGCCGTTGATGCACGTGATTGCGGCCAAGGCGGTGGCGTTCGGCGAGGCATTGCAGCCGGACTTCAAGGATTATGCGGTACGGGTGGTTGCCAATGCGCAGACGCTGGCGACGAAGTTGGCGGCGCGTGGGTGTTCGGTGGTTGCCGGGGGGACGGATACGCATCTGGCGTTGATCGACCTGACGCCAAAGGGGATTACCGGCAAGGATGCCGATGAGGCGTTGGAGCGCGCCGGCATTACCTGCAACAAGAATGGTGTGCCGTTTGATCCGTTGCCGCCGACCAAGACCAGCGGCATTCGGGTCGGCTCGCCGGCGGGGACGACGCGCGGGTTCGGGCAGAGCGAGTTTGCAGCGATTGGCGACATGATTGCCGATGTGCTCGATGGGCTGGCGGCGAATGGTGAGCATGGAAATGGTGCCGTTGAAGCCGCGGTAAATGTGCGGGTGCGGGCATTGTGTGCGCGGTTCCCGATTTATCCGAACCGGTGAGGAGCTGATGCCATGAAATGCCATGCTTGTGCGGCCGATGTGGCGGGTGATGCGCGTATCTGCCCGGTGTGTGGCGTTGATTTAACCAAGGCGCCGGACACGAACGACACGCTAACCGAGATTGTCGACAAGGCCAAGGCCGTGGGGCGTGAGGCGATGGAAACAGATATTGCCAAGGATGCCCAGAAACTGGCCGAAAAGGCGGTTGCGGCGGGCAAGCAGGCGCTGGACAGCGATATTGGCCGGGACGTGACCAAGATGGCCGGCGATGCGGCGGCGGCGGGCAAATCGGCGTTGAACACCAAGATGGGCAAGGAAATGGCGGTTGGCGCTGCGATTGGCGCCGTGGTGGCAATACCAATTCCTTTGATTGGCCCGATTATGGGTGCGGTTGCGGGCGCGGGTATCGCGTGGTTTCGATCCAAATCGAGGAATGCCTGAGTGCGGTGCCCGTTTTGCGGCAATGACGACAGCCAGGTGAAAGACAGCCGCCCCACCGAGGACGGCAGTTCGATCAGGCGGCGGCGGCAATGCCCGGCTTGTGGTGGGCGGTTCACGACATTTGAGCGCATCCAGCTGCGCGACCTGACGATTGTGAAGAAATCCGGCAAGCGCGAGGTGTTCGACAGGGACAAGCTGGCGAAATCGATCGAGATTGCGTGCCGGAAGCGACCGATTGCGCCGGAGCGGATCGAGCGCATGGTGAATGGGGTCGTGCGGCGACTGGAATCGACAGGTGATGCCGAGATTGATGTTGGCCGTGTGGGCGAGATGGTGATGGAGGGGCTGCAGGCGCTCGATCCGGTGGCGTACATCCGCTTTGCCAGCGTGTATCGCGATTTCCGTGAAGCGCGGGATTTCGAGACATTTGTGGGTGGGTTGTCGGAAAGCGTGGCGACGGGCGAGCCGGAGTTGCCCAACGGCGAGGAGGCGTGACGGCGCCGGCGCCGGCGCCGGCGGTCATCCTGGTACGGCCGCAACTGGGGGTGAACATCGGTGCGTGCGCGCGGGCGATGCTGAATTTTGGGTTGACCGATCTGCGGCTGGTGAGTCCACGCGATGGCTGGCCCAATGCCGACGCAGGGCCGGCGGCAAGTGGCGCCGATGAAGTTCTGGAACAGGCGCAGGTATTTGCGACGGTGGCCCAGGCGTGCGCGGGACTGTCACTGGTGTTTGCGACGACAATCCGGAGCCGCGAGTTGACGCGTCGCGTGGTGACGCCGTCGCAGGCGGCGGGGGAGTTCCACGGGCTGGCAACGCAGGGCGGCATCATGTTCGGGCCAGAGCGCACCGGGCTGGAAACCGAGGATTTGGCTGTGGCCCATGCGACCCTGACGATACCGGTCAATCCGGCGTTTGGATCCTTGAACCTGGCGCAGGCCGTGCTGGTGGCAGCGTATGAATGGTTCCGGCAGCGTCAGGATGCGCCTGATGCGATGTTGGTGAATCACGACGGGCCAGCGCCGCATGAGGAGCTTGAGGGATTGATAGCGGCAGTTGATGCGCAATTGCTGGTGAACGGTTATTATAACCCCGTTGCGGGGCGTGAGGCAGCGGCGCGATTGACAATGCGCAACCTGTTTTCGCGGCCAGAATTTTCGGCGGGCGAAGTGCGGACGCTCAGGGGTATTGTGCGGGGGCTGAGCAAGCCGCGGCGCTGAGCGACGCTTGCAGGCAGAGGCCAGATGTCTTCCGGGACTGGCCCGGGAGGATATTCGCTGCAGCTAAGCGACGGCGATGTCGGTGATGCGCTCTGGCTGTGGATCGCGCAGGGAGTAGCCGCGACCCCAGACGGTTTCGATGCAGCCGCTGGAGGGTGCGCCGGCCTGGTGGAGTTTCTTGCGGAGCTTGCAGATGAAGACGTCGATTATCTTGAGTTCCGGTTCGTCGCGGCCACCATAAAGGTGGGTAAGGAACATTTCCTTGGTAAGGGTCATGCCCTTGCGAAGCGACAGCATTTCCAGGATGGCGTATTCCTTGCCTGTGAGGCCGACACGCCGGCCATCGACTTCGACGGTGCGAGCGGCGAGGTCGATTGAGACAGGGCCGGTGACAATCAGCGATTGGGCATGGCCCTGACTGCGGCGGACGAGAGCGTGGACGCGGGCCATCAGTTCGGACTTGTCGAACGGCTTGGTGACATAATCATCTGCGCCGGCACCAAAGCCGGTGACCTTGCTGCCGGTTTCACTGTCACCTGACAGGATGAGCACTGGAGTGGTGATACGCAACATCCGCAGGCGCTTGAGGACTTCGTGGCCGTGAAGGTCTGGCAGCGTCAGATCGAGCATGATAACGTCAAATTCGTAGGTGCGCGCATATTCCAGCGCGATTTCACCGGTGCCCGCGGTCTCGTGCTCGAACCCTGCCTCGTCGAGCATAAGCTCGACCGAGCGGGCCATTGCCCTGTCATCTTCGATCAACAAAACGCGCATCGCACCAGCCTCCGGGGATGCCAAGTCGATGCCAATCGCACATTGCACATCACTGACCCCGGGGACACTCAACGCTTTTTGGTCATAAAGGTAAAGACCAGTGCGGCGAATACGTTCGATTGTGTGTTGAAACGAGTTCATCGCGCCCCTCGAGCTTCAAAAACCGGACGATAGATCTGGACCCGCGTAACTCGCAGTCCCGGCACGCCCGCACATTCGACGGCGCGTTCCCAAAAGCGCAGCTCGGCTTCGCTGATTCGGTAGCGCGCGCAGGCTTCGGCGCGAGTTAATGTGCCCGCGACAATTGCCGACAGGACCGCTGCCTTTCGTCGCGCCACCCACCGCGTGGTGTCGACGGGTGGCAGGGCATCGAGACCCGTGGTTTCCAATTGGTTCTGGAATGGTTTGGTCGCCTCCATGGCTTTGGCCCTTGTTAAAACACACATTGTCCCCAAGCCGTTCACGGCGCGCGCTGCAGTGGGCTAAGCCGTTGGCTTGGTTAACGCGGTGGTAGGAATTGGGCATGTCGCTGCGCGGTTACACGGGGGAGGCCCTTGGCAAGGGCTTGACCGCGACGTGATTCGGGGGGAAGCGCGCCAGATGACAGCCCTCACAGACCCGCGCGCATTGCTGGCGCCATTCGTCGGGCGTCGTGTAGCGGTCGCCATGTCGGGCGGTGTCGACTCCTCGGTGGTGGCAGCGCTGGCGGCAGAGGCAGGGTGCGAAGTTGTTGGGGTGACACTGCAGCTGTATGACAGCGGCGCAGCAGCGGCGCAGTCGGGGGCGTGTTGCGCGGGGGCCGATATCAGGGATGCCCGTGCGGTCGCCGAGCGGTTGGGGATTGCGCATTATGTTGTTGATATGGAGGCGCGGTTTCGCAAGGCGGTGATGGAGGCGTTTGCCGACAGCTATGCGCGCGGACAGACGCCGGTTCCATGCGTCGAGTGCAACAAGACGGTGAAGTTCACCGATTTACTGGAGCTGGCACAAGGGTTGGGCGCCGAGGCGCTGATGACCGGGCATTATGTCCAGCGCATAGATGGCGCGGACGGGGCGGAGCTGCATCGCGGCGTCGATCCGGGCAAAGACCAGAGCTATTTCCTGTGGACGACGACGCGCGCCCAGCTAGAGTATTTGCGGTTTCCTTTGGGCGGATTGTCCAAAACCGTGGTGCGCAGCGAAGCCGAGCGTTTCGGACTGTCGGTTGCTGCCAAGCCGGACAGTCAGGACATATGTTTTGTTGGCGGGCGAGATTACGCCAGCGTTGTAGAGGCCTTGCGACCGGAACTTGCAACGCCGGGTGACATCGTTGATCGGCATGGACGGGTGCTTGGGAAGCATGGCGGCATCCATCGTTTCACGGTCGGCCAGCGGCGTGGGCTCGATCTGGGGGGCTTTGCCGAGCCGCTGTATGTGACCGGCATTGATGCAGCGGCCAATCGTGTCATTGCCGGACCACGCAATGCCTTGGCTGTGGCGGCAGCGCGGCTGGAGGGTGTAAATGCACTTGGGCCGCTTGAGGAACAGGTTGACGTTAAGGTGCGGTCGATGGCCGCCTTGGCGCCGGCGATGTGGAAGGACGGCTTGTTGACGTTTGATGCCCCGCAATTGGGAGTGGCGCCCGGGCAGGCCGCGGTTGCGTATCGCGGTAGCAGGGTGCTTGGAGGCGCAACGATTGCGAGTACGGTTGGTGTAAAAATTGACGACCTTGCGTCAATTTCTTGACGGTGATTATCGATTTATTGACGTAGGTTTGCGTCAGGAATTTGACATTTCCTTGCAATTTTGTTCGGCGTTGCAGGCAAACCTGCGGTAACGGCCACTCGACACACCGCTTGCTAGGCAAGTGGCATGAACAGTTCGACCGCCTCGCTCCCTGCTCCGGCACCCTCGATAAAAGGGTATGTTGTCGATTGGCTGCCTGGACTTGATGCGCTCGAATTGGGCGACACGGTTTTGGTGACCGATGGTTCGCGGCCGGTTTGGCGGCACATAAGCCTGCTGCAGGCGACGCGATCACGAGCGATTGTCGCCAAGGGTCGACTGGAATTGCGGGTGGCGCCGGGTGACCATGGATTTGCACTGGCGTTGATTGCGGCGTTTGCCGCCAATAACGACGTTCCTGCCGCCGCCGCACATTCCAGTCGCGACCTGCTTTTGCTGGCGGGCAGGGTGGCGCGCCATGATGTTTCCGTTCTGATTGAAGGTGCCACCGGCACTGGCAAGGAGGGCCTTGCCCGACTTGTTCATACCCTGTCCCCTCGCCGCGACTGTGCCTTGGTCGCGGTCAACTGCGCCGCGCTCCCCGAAGCCATGTTGGAAGCAACATTGTTCGGCCACGAGCGCGGCGCCTTTACAGGTGCCGTCGGCATTTCCCGCGGGCTTTTTCGTGCCGCAGAAGGTGGAACTTTGCTGCTCGATGAAGTCAGCGAATTGCCGATCAACCCGGTGCCGGACATGCCCTTGATCATCGGCGAGCATCGGATCGGGCGGGCGACGGTGATGGCGCTGCCCGATGGGCGGCAGCAGGCGACGATTGTGGCGATGGGCGTTGCGCCAGCGGGAGGACGGACATGAATGCGATGACGCCTGGGGAGATGATGGGGGAAATGCTGGAGACGGCGCTTGTCACGCCCGACCTGGGGGCCTTTGGCGGGATTTCGGTGCGCCTTTCGGTTGAAGTGGGGGCGGTGAAGATGTCTCTGCGTGAGGTTCTGATGTTGCAGGTGGGTGCGGTGCACGCTCTCGACCGGCGGGTGGACCAGCCGGTTGATGTGTTGATCAACGAAAGATTGATCGCGCGCGGCGAGATTGTGTCGATTGGTGACCGGTTCGGGGTGAAATTGACCGAGATTATCAGTGGAAGTGCAGGGTGCGCGATGCGATCAACCGGTCGAGCGCCGGGATTACGGCGTCGATCGTGAGCAATGCCGGGAGTGCGACACTGTCGTTGCGCGGTGCCGAGGGCGAGGCGCGGGCGTTCATCATCAGCGCGGCCGGGGAGCCGGGGTTGGCGCGCTTTGCCTATACGCCGGGGAACAGGGCGATGAGCCTGGTGACGGCGGCGGGGGATGCCGATCTGAATGTCGATGGCATAGCGGTGAAGCGTAGCAGCAATGTGATCGACGACCTGATCACCGGTGCGCGGGTGCGGCTGGTGAAGGCCGATGCGGCGGCGACGGTGACGATCAGTGCCGGGCGGGATGGGGCGCAATTGTCGGCGACGGTTGCGGATTTTGCGTCGACACTGGGGGCGATGCGGGCGTTGATCGGGGATTTGCGCAAAGGGGCAGCGGGGAGCGAGGCGGCGGGGGCGCTGGCCAATGACCCGACGGTGCGGACGATGGATTTGCGGCTGGCGGGGCTGGTGACGGCGCCGGTGGCGGCGGCCAATGGGCTGCGGTTGCGTGATGTGGGGGTGAATATCACCCGGGATGGCAATGTGGCGTTTGATGCGGCGCGGTTCGCGGCGTTGCCACCGACACGATATGGCGATGTCGAGGCATTGTTGAAGTCACTGGTGGCGCCGGCGCTTTCGACGCAGCCGAACCGGTTGCAGTCGATTGCGGCGCTGGCGACGCCAGCGAGTGCGGGGTTGAGCCGGCGGCGGACGGGGGTGACGGGGGAACTGGCCAAGGTCGATGTGCGGTTGGCGACGTATCGGACGAATTTGACGCGGCAATATGCGGCGATGGATCGGTTGGTGGCGGCTTCGAAGGCGGTGGGGAGCCAGTTGGACCAGCAGATTGCGGCTTGGGGCAAGCGGGATAGTTAGGGGTGGGGGCTTATGCGACGAGGGCGGGAACCCCCACCCCGCTCGGCTGGGGCCGAGTCGCCCTCCCCGTGGAGCCGAAGGCGACCGCAGGCCGCGCGGGGAGGGAGTAGAGGGGTTCAGGCGGTGCCGATTTGGAGGCGGCGCATCTTTTCGATCAGGGTGGTGCGTTGCAGGCCGAGGCGCTTGGCGGTGGCGGCGACGGCGCCGCCGGAGGCGGTGAGGGCTTCGGTGATATAGGCGTGTTCGAGATCGGCGAGGATGCGCTTCAAATCGATGCAGCCTTCGCCGAGGGTGACGGGTGGCGCCGGGCGTGACGGGACGGCGCGCGGGGCCGGGGTGGCGGCGGGGCGCAGAAGTTTGGGGAGGAGTTCGGCGCCGATGGTTTCGCCGGGGAAATGCGCCTGGGCGCGCTCGACAAAATTTTTGAGCTCGCGGACGTTGCCGGGCCAGGGTTGCTCCATGAGGGTGGCGAGCGCCGCGGTGGTGAAGCGGATGGGGGCGCCGCCGAGGCGGTTGACGAAATGCCGGATGAGGAGCGGCAGGTCGGCGATGCGATCAGCCAGGCTGGGCATTTCGATGCGGATGACATCGAGGCGGTAGAGCAGATCAGACCGGAAATTGCCGCGATCGATGGCGGCGAACAGGTCGACACTGGTGGCGGCGACCAGGCGGACGTCGACGGCGATAGGCAACATCCCACCTACGCGCTCGACGATGCGGGTTTCCAGGGCGCGGAGGAGTTTGGCCTGCATGGCGGTGGCCATGTCCCCGACCTCATCGAGGAAAAGCGTGCCGCCATGGGCGGCCTCGAAGCGGCCGGGGCGGGCCTTTATGGCGCCGGTGAAGGCGCCGGCTTCATGGCCGAACATCTCGCTTTCGAGCAGATCGGGCGCGACGGCGACGCAGTTGAGGGCGATGAAGGGGCGGGCGGCGCGGCGGCTGCGTTGGTGCAGGAGTTGGGCGACCACGTCCTTACCGGAGCCCGAGGGCCCGGTGACAAGCACAGAGGCGGCGGAATCGGCGATTTGTTCGATTTCGGCGCGGATGGCGCCAATAGCATCGGTCTGCCCGACGAGGTCGGCAAGTTGCGGAAGGGTGTGATCGCGGCTGAGTGGCATGATCATTTCCGAATAAATGCTAAACAAAGTCTTAACACTAGCTTGCAATAGGCTGTTCCTCTCCAACAGCTTGCGCTTCACTTTAAAAGCATGGATTGTGATGTCTTATGAAAGGTTTGCCGAAATGAATGTTGATATGCGGATTTCTGGCGAGAGTTGGAACCATTTTGGTTTTGAGACCGCGCCGATCCGGGTGGCGACAGGTTTTGTGGGCTGGCCCGACCACGGTCCTGGGTGGGTGACGGTTTGGCAAGCGGTTGAAAAGACTTTTGTTCATGCCGATCTGGCGGCGGACTGCATCTTGTTGGATAGCGGCAAATTGGCGGCATTTTCTGTGGATGAGCTGGCGGCGCTGGCGCTGCCGCTGGTGCTGGCGTTGCCCGCGACGGGTGCGGCGAATTTGGGTGAGTATGCCGATATTGCCGATGGGTTTGTGTTTGCAGGTGATGATGATGCGACGATTGCGGCCGTGTTTGCGCGGGCGGTCGATCGCGAGCCGATGTTGCAGGTGCGTGATTTATCCGACGGGACGGCGCGGACGATCAATGCGCTGTCGGCCGAGGCCAGCCGGATTGCCGATGCGTTGATGCGGTTGGCGGAGGAGCAGCGCAGTCCGGTGGTGGCCGAAAAACCGGTCGATGCGACGCTGATTCGGCGGCTGTTGCGGGTTCGTCGCGACCGGGATCGTTTTTTTCCTGCGGAGATATTTGCCGATCCGGCCTGGGATATGCTGCTTGACCTGACGGCGGCGCAATTGGAGGGCAAGAATGTGCCAGTCTCGAGCCTATGCATCGCCGCGGCGGTGCCGACGACGACGGCGCTGCGGTGGATACGGTCGCTGACCGAAGCGGGGTTGTTCGAGCGGCGGGTGGACCCGATGGATGCGCGGCGGACGTATATCAGCCTGTCGGGTAATGCGGCGTCGGCGATGTTGTCGTATTTGCGGTTGTTCGGGGGGGTGTTTGCGTTGCGGTAGGGGGGGGCTTTTAGCGTCTCAATAAGCAAACCCAGGCCGAGGGCTGATTTCACGATGACGCAGCAAGCCCGAGCGCGAGCGTTGCAACAATTCCATGATCTTCCCAATCCACGACCATGCTTCCGTCGCGTGCACGCATGATTCGGTCCATCAATTTCAAGCCTTGACCTCCTTCACGCGCATTTTGTTGCACAGGGAGGTCGCACCGCTCGCGCCAGACAACCGTAAGGACATCATTCCCATCGACGGCAGCGGTGACATGCACGGCTCCTCCATGTCGAAACGCGCCATGCTTGGAAGAATTGACCGCCAGTTCGCCCACGACCAATGCGATGGCATCTGCCTGCGACTGCTGTAACGCGATGGCGGGCAAAGGGTCGAAAGCAACCTGTGCTGTATCGTTTCCAAACGGTGTGACGAGCGCTGGAATGAGCTTGTCGAGGTCGCATGGCGCGTCATCGTCGGTAAACAGAGCTTGCGCCCTGCCAAGTGCCCCCAACCGATCCGCCATTTGCTTGGCGAACTCCTCGTGACTGGCATCGCCGCGTGCAGTCAAGACCATGAGACTGCTGATCGTCTGGTAGGTATTGCTTAGTCGATGCTTCATTTCGGCAGCCGCAATTTTCAGGGCTTCGCGGCCTTGGTGATTGAACGTCACGTCGCGGGAGATCGATAGAAACCCGACGATTGCTCCCTCGCCATCCGCCACCGGGGAAAGCGTCACGTCCCACCATCGCGGACTGTTTTTCAGAGTTGGAATAAAAGCCCGGAACTGAACAATTTGACCGGCAGCCGCCTCGCGATAAGAATCGACAAGCTTTAGCCGAGCGGTCTCGGGCAACAGGTCGGCCCACAATGTACCCTCGACAATTTTGAAGTCGTCGATCTCCATCGCGCAGAGACCGTTGTTGTTCATATACTGTATTCTGCCGTCGAGGGTGAGGATCTTGAAGCAGTCGCCACTTTGGTCGAGGACGCTGGCCAGGCTCACGGCGGAAAGCGGACTTACGGCTTCCTCCAATGCGGACAATCTAACACTCATACGCGGCGCCTCAACTCGCCTATGGGCAAAATATCCCAAACGGCCTTCTGTAGCGCGCCATTGAAAGCGTCCCTAAGGTTATAAACAGTGACACGTTCTCAGGACCGTCACAAGCGATGCCTCTGAACAGAGCCATGTGTCCAACAAGAATATGTTAGCAACTATACTTTGAACGCGTGCGCTCAGCGACGACAATTGCCACTCGAGATGAGTGGCCCGGTTCAGCCGTTTCAGATGAAAACCTGCTTG
>JANPEP010000004.1:0-2826 GCA_031422995.1 Polymorphobacter sp.
AGCACCAGCCGCGCGCCGGCGCGGGCGAAGGCGGTGGCGAGGCCGGCGCCGATGCCCGATGAGGCGCCAGTGATCCAGATGGTCTTGCCGGTGAAATCCATGGTGTGTCCTGCCTATTTGCCTTGGGTGGCCGCGACCATCGCGCCTTGCGCCGACATCACGTCGAACAGCCGGTCGGGATCGAGCTGCTTGAGCTTCAACGCTTCGGCGATGGGGCCGCGCGCCACCGGTATCTCGCGTTTGCCGGCGGCCAGCCCTTCGAAAATGATCGCCACCGCTTCGGCAGGCGAGAGCCCCGATTCGATGTCATCATCGGTGTGGCCGCGCACGCTGCCATCGCCGGCCAGGGCGTTGATGGCGATATTGGTCTTTACATAACCGGGGGTGATGACCGTGACCTTCAGCCCGGCATGTTCGTTTTCGGCGCGCAAGGCGTCGGCATAGCCGATGAGCGCATGCTTGGCAGCCGAATAGCCGGTGCGCAGCACGCCGCCGATCTTGCCGGCGATCGAGGCCATCATGATGACATGACCGGCGCGACGCGCCAGCATGCCGGGCATGACCAATTGCGTCAGTCGCAGCGGCGCAAAGAAATCCACCTCCATGATGCGGCGATAGACGGCGAAATCGGTGTCCTTGCCCAGGCTGCGCTGGGCGATGCCGGCGTTGTTGACGAGAATGTCGATCGGCCCGTGCCAGGCTTCGGCCTGTGCCACGATCGCTGGCAGTGCCTCGATATCGGTGACGTCGAAGGGCAGTTCGAGCGTATCGCCGCGGCAGGCGAGACCGACCTGGCGCAACGCCTCGATACGGCGGCCCGACAGGATGACGTTGGCGCCCTCTTGTGAAAAACGCTTGGCGAGGGTTTCGCCGATGCCCGAGGTGGCGCCGGTAACCCAGACCGTCTTGCCCGCGACATCCATGGCTAGAGCCCCCTTAGCGCCGGCACCCCGATGAGCAATGGGTGTGCCCACAGCAATAAACCCCAGAGGACCAGCCCGCCAAGGGTGGCCACAAGGCCGGGCACAGCGGTGCCCCATTGCGCGCGGCCGCGAAGCTGGGCGCCGAAGGGGATGAACCCGGTGGCGGCAATATGGTCACCATAACCGGGGGACGATGCGCGTTTCTTCTTGTCCTGCATCCGGGCACCGAACAAGGCGAGGGTGAGGATGCCGCCGGCCAGCACGATGGTGCGGCTGTCGGCGGACAGCACGATATGGACGATGGCCCAGATGGCAAAACTCCACATCATCGGGTGGCGGGTGATGCGCTGCACCCCGCGCGGGGAACCGCCGGCCGGCATGCCCATCAACGCCGGGTTGGGCGCGGTGACCGAGCCGACGAACAGCATGGCAGCGAACAACATGGCGGCGACGCAGAGCAGATGGACCCAATCCGGCGTCAGCCACAACCGGTTCTGCGGGATCGCCTTCCACAATTGCACCGCCCAGAACAGGCTGCCCAAAGCGACGACCGAATAGACCAGCAGGAAACCCTTTTCGCCGATGGCCTTGACCAGTGGCGCGCGCAGCGGATGCGACAGCAGTTCATGGCCGCCGACGAACAGCGATACGGCGAGGATCAGCAGGGTGATGTCGGTCATTGGCTATACTGCATCGGAAGGGGCCCGCGAGTCAGGTCACGATAACGATCACGCAACTGCGTCTGGCGGGACGTCATCGGTTGCGGGACGCCATCGATGAGCACTGCGGTTGGCGCCGACGTCAATTCGAGCGGATCGCCATCCCAGACGACGACATCGCCGCGTTTCCCGGTTTCGAGCGTGCCAAGATCCGTGAGGCCGAAAATCTGTGCCGGGGCGCGGGTGATCATGGCCAGCGCCTGGCCGCGGGTCAGGCCAACACCACCGGGCACGCTGGCCTGCGCCACCGCATTGCCGGCGAAATAGGGCAGGTTGCGCGCCTGCGACCCCGAATCGCCGCCAAAGATACCGAGGCCGACGGTGACGCCGGCCGCGACGAGGCGCCCGACATTGGAGCGGGTCGAGGCGAGGGTTTCAAAACTGTCGGGCAAGTCGAACAGCGGCAGGGTGATGACCGGAACCTTGGCCGCCGCAATCTTGTCGGCCACCAGCCAGCCTTCGCGGGCGCCGATGAGGATGATGCGGAGATTGGGGAATTCCTGCCGCAGGCCGAGGACGGCGATGATGTCGCTGGCGCGTTCGGCGTGGACGACAGCGGGAATACGGCCCTCCACAACGCCAACAAGCGCGGCGGCATCGAGGCGTTTGATGAGTGAATCCTTGTCGCGGCCGGAATCGAAGGCAGCGGGATTGCGGGCATAGCGTTGCGCCTCGGCAAAGCCATTGCGCAGGTTGAGCCAGGCGGCAGGACGTGAGCCACCGGCGACGCGGGCGCCATCCTCGCCAAGCTCGATAAACTGGAAGGCGCGGGGACGGACCAGGATGTCGGGGCTGTCGGCGAGGCTGATGATCGCGCCCTGCCCGGCGAAGATTTCGCCGGCGATTTCGGGACCGACGACGGCGCGGGTGACGCCGCCCAGCCGGTTGACGGCGAGCGGCGGCGACAGCGGATTGATGGCTGGCGTCACATCGATGGCGGCGGAAAACGGCGATGCGCGGGCGCTGGCGTCGTTGGTCTGGTTGACGGCTTCGACTTCGGTGATGCCGAGGTTGGACATGCCGGCGATCAGGCCAGGCGTCACATATTTGCCGCTGGCATCGATGACCGTGGCGCCGGCGGGGATGGCCAGCCCCTGCCCCACCGCAAGGATGCGGCCATCGCGGATGATGACGGTGCCGTTCTGGATGACGGTATCACCCACAGCTGTCGCAACGGTGCCGCC
>JANPEP010000005.1:0-11400 GCA_031422995.1 Polymorphobacter sp.
GCAATGCCCGCCTGCTGCCTGACAAGGTCACCGTCGTGAACACCGAGAAGGTGATCCAACCGCTGAAGGACAGGACAGGCCATCAATATTATCGGTTGAATCCGGCCGTACGCCGCGACGTGCTCCAGGTCCTCGCCGGCGTGGCGCCGCAGGACATCAAGCAGCGTGTCTTCGTACCGGAGACGAAATCCTTTCGGCTGGAGGCGTAGCAGCGGCATCTAACTCAGGCGCTGCGGGTCCGCCGGCCATCACGCTCATCTGCAGGGAGGCGCGCATGACGCAGTGGCAGATCAAGGCAACGACGAAGCATGGAGCGGCTGCGCGGGATTGTTCCAAGCCGGAGCGGCCGGACTGGCTGATCGAGCAGAACTGGGACCGCTACACGAACGACGAGCACGCGGTATGGCGGCGCCTGTTCGAGCGTCAGTCCAAGCAGCTGGTCGGCAGGGCCTGCGACGCGTTCGTCGCGGGGATGAATGCGCTGCCCATCGATCATGAGCACATCCCGGATTTTCGCCGCCTCAACGACGTGCTCCAGCACCATACAGGCTGGCAGGTGGTCGCCGTTCCCGGATTGCTGCCGGATGCGGTCTTCTTCGAGCATCTCGCCAATCGCCGCTTTCCGGCGGGGCAGTTCATCCGTCCACTGGCCCAGCTCGACTACCTGGAGGAGCCCGACGTCTTCCACGATGTGTTCGGCCATGTGCCGCTGCTCGCTGACCCGGTGTTTGCCGATTACATGCAGGCCTATGGTCGCGGCGGATTGCGCGCTGCCGGCGCCGGCGCCATCGCCCGTCTGTCACGGCTATATTGGTACACGGTCGAATTCGGGCTGCTCCGCGATGGCGATGCGTTGCGGCTCTATGGCGCCGGCATCGTTTCGTCGCATGGCGAATCGATCTTCGCGCTCGATGACCCCAGCCCCAACCGGCTGGGCTTCGACTTGCGGCGGTTGATGCGCACGCCATACCGGATCGATGATTACCAGCAGGTCTATTTCGTCATCGACAGTTTCGAGGATCTGCTGCGCCAGACGCTCGAAACCGATTTCGGTCCGCTTTATGCCGAGCTGGAAAACGCGCCCGATATCGCCATCGATGCCATATTGCCGGCCGATGTGGTGATCACGCGCGGCACACAGGCCCGCGTGCTTTAACCCGCTTCCGCCTCCGGGATGACTCCCAGCGACAGTTCCACTGATCCTGGCAGCATCGGCAATTGTACCACCGGCAGCAATTCGCCCAGATCATCAAGGCCGGTTGCGGCGCCCATGTCCTTCAATTTGCGCGCCCGGCTCACCACGCGCGTTTCGGCCTGGCTGATCAGCCGGTTCCAGTTCGAAACCGCGCCTTCCAATGACTTTTGCACAGCGGCGAAATTGCCGCCCATGATGCGGATCGAATCGTAAAGCTCGCGCCCCAGCTTGGCGATGTCCGCCGCGTCACGCGCCAGCCGTGCCTGATCGCGCAACGCCGCCACCGTCCGCGCCACCGCCACCAGATTGACCGGGCCGGCCAGCACCACCTGGCGCTTGAAAAAATCGGTCAACAGGCTGCGGTCATGCTCCAACGCCGCGCCCAGGAAGTTTTCGCCCGGCACGAACAGCACGACGAATTCCACCGCGCCGCCCACCGCCTTGGCATAATCCTTCTTTGCCAAGCCGTCGGCATGGGTCCGCACCGCCTTCGCATGGGCCGTCAAAAAGGTCTGGCGTGTGCCGGCATCGTCGCTTTCCGCCGCCGAGACATAGGCATCGACCGAACATTTGACATCGATGACCAGCACGCGCCCGCCGGGCAGGTTGATCTTGAAATCCGGCCGCTGCTTGTTGCCATCCTCGCCATCGACCGACCATTGCGATTCAAAATCAATGCCCTCCACCAGCCCGGCGCCTTCCAGCACGTTACGGCATTGCTCCTCGCCCCAACGCCCGGCCACCTTGCCCGATGAACGCAGCGCGGTTTCCAGCTTGGCCGCCGCGCCGCTGACGCGTTCCTGGCCCAGCACCACGGCCGCCAATTGTTCCTTCAACCCGCCATAGGCCTCGGTCCGCGCCGCCTCCACTTCGCCCAGCCGGGTTTCATATTTCACCAGCGTGTCGCGCACCGGCGCAATCAATTCGGCCAGCTGGTTGCGATTGGCCTCCAGCCCGGCACCCGCGGCCTCCCGCTGCCGTGTCATCAGCCCTTCCGCCGCTTCCGTCAGCTTGGCCTGCGCGCCTTCCAGCGCCTTGCCGGCCAGCGCCTCGAACCGCTCCGAAGTCCGCGCCACTTCGGCGGCATGGGCGCGATCGCGCTCGGCCTGTGCCGCCTGCAAGGCCCGCAACTCTCCGGCAATGGCCTCGCGATCGCTCTCGGCATCGCGCAATTCGGCGTTGCGTTCCCCCAGCATCCGCACTTCAACCGCCGCGCGGCTGCGCTCCTCGCGCTGTCGGCCAATTTCGGCGGTCAATTCCGCTGCCTCCGCCCGCATTGTTTCCGTCTCCGCCCGCGCTGCTGCTAGCGGCCGCGCCCACAACGCCCAACCGACCAGCAAAACGATCGCAGCGGTCACGGCAATGGCAATCAACACTTCGGTCAAGACACGGCCCCACAAGAACGAGACGGGAACATAGGCCGGGCGATGCCGCCTGCAAAGCCGTTTTTGCTGGCCAAGCAGACAGGCTGGCGCGGCGCCTGCCACTGGTGCACGATATGGCAAAGCACCAGGGGAGAACCACCATGCATCCGCACAGCATCGTCGCCGACGGCCTGCAATTCCCGGAAGGCCCGATCGCCATGGACGATGGCTCGGTGATTTTCGTCGAGATAAAGGCCGGCAAGCTCACCCGCCTCACCCCCGATGGCCGTATGCACACCGTCGCCACGCCCGGCGGCGGCCCCAATGGTGCCGCCATCGGCCCCGATGACGCAATTTACGTCTGCAACAACGGTGGTTTTGAATGGTATGAACAGGGCGGCATGCTGCTGCCCGGCAACGCCGCCGCCGATTACACCACCGGCCGCATCGAACGCATCGATATCGCCACCGGCAAGGTCGAGCGGCTGTATGACAAGACCAACGACGGCCACGGCCTGTCCGGCCCCAACGACATCGTGTTCGATGCCGCCGGCGGCATGTGGTTCACCGATCTCGGCAAACACTACCCCCAACACGAAACCAAGGGCGGGCTGTTCTATGCCACCGCCGATGGCAAATCCTGTGTCTGCGCCGTTCACGGCCCCAACATGAACGGCGTCGGCCTGTCCCCCGACGGCAGCAAAATCTACACCGCCATCACCGCCGGCCGCGTCATCCTCGAATTCGATGTCACCGGCCCCGGCACCGTCGCACCCTCGCCGCTCGCCGCCGTGCCCGGTCGGTTTGTGACGACATGGGGCACCAAAACCTATCTAGACAGCCTGGCGATGGAGGCCAATGGCAACATCGCCCAGGCCACCCTCATCGAAGAAGCCGGCGTCACCTCGGTCGATCCCGTCACCGGCGCCAAGGAGTTCTTTGCGTTCCCGGATCTGCTCACCACCAACATATGCTTCGGCGGTGCCGACATGATGGACGCCTGGGTTTGCCTGTCGACCACCGGCAGAATGGCCAAATGCCGCTGGCCACGCCCTGGTCTGCGGCTGAATTTCAATGTCTGAGATCACCACCCGCACCATCGACGCCAACGGGCTGCGTTTCGCCATCGATGAGTGCGGCACCGGCGACGACATCGCTCTCTGCCTGCATGGCTTCCCGGAAAGCCGCAAATCGTGGCGCCACCAATTGCCGGTGCTGGCGGCGCAGGGCTGGCGCGTGGTGGCGCCGGATCTGCGCGGCTATGGCGGCACCACCCGGCCGGGGCGACAGGCCGATTACCACATGGGCCATCTCATCGCCGACACCGCCGCGCTTTTCGATGCGCTGGGGGCCCGGCGACGCCTCCTGGTCGCGCATGATTGGGGCGCGCTCATCGCCTGGGTCTTCGCCATGCGTCAGATTCGCGCCCTCGATGGCCTTGTCATCATGAACGTGCCGCACCCGGCGGTGTTTCGCGACGTGCTGCGGACCAACTGGGCGCAGAAACGCAAATCCTGGTATGTCGCTTTCTTCCAACTGCCGTTGCTGCCCGAGGCGCTCCTCGGCGCCGGCCATGCTCGCGGCATCGGCCGTGCCTTCACCGATAGCGCCGTCAACAAGGCGGCCTTTCCAGCGGAGATCATCGACCATTATCGCGACAACGCCAGCCAGCCCGGCGCCCTGACCGCGATGATCAACTATTATCGCGCCAATTTCCCCGATGTGCTCAAGGAACCCATCAGCGTCATCGACGTGCCGACGCTGATGATCTGGGGCGAACAGGACGTCGCCCTCGATATCGCGCTCACTCAGGGTTATTCGCCGCTTGTGCGCGATTTCACGCTGGTGCGGCTTCCCGATGCATCACATTGGGTTCAACAGGATGCGCCGGACGCGGTCAACGCGGCGCTGGTCGACTGGTTTGCAAGCAAATTATTGAAATCGTAGCATAAAATAACCAAAAAACTTGGAGTCTATCGCCAAATAAGTGCAGGCTTTGGCATGACAATTCAGGCAAGCAAGGAACCATGCCGATTCAGGCATCAACTTGGTGGGGACTTGTTCATCTTCAGCTGCGTCGCCCGGCAAAGAACCCCCGCAGCAGCGCCGCCGATTCGGCCTCGCCGATGCCGCCGATGATTTCGGGCACATGATGGCACTGCGGATGGGTGAACACCCGTGCGCCCTGTTCGACGCCGCCGCTCTTGGGGTCGCTGGCGCCATAAACCAGCGTGGCGATGCGGGCCTGGGCAATCGCCGACGCGCACATCGGGCACGGTTCAAGCGTGACGTGCAGCGTGCAGCCGACCAGGCGTTCGCTGCCGATTGCCGCGCACGCCGCGCGGATGGCGAGCATTTCGGCATGGGCGGTCGGATCGCGCAGTTCGATGGTGCGATTGCCGGCTGCGGTGATCACCATGCCATCGGCGGCACACACCACGGCGCCCACCGGCACTTCACCGCGCGCTGCCGCCGCCCGCGCTTCGACGAGCGCTAGCGCCATGGCGGCAGAGGCGGGAAATGGCGGCACCGCCTCGCCGTTAGGCGAGACGATGCAATTTCACCAGCCCGACGGCTATTTCTTGTCGTCGGCTTTCTCGACGCTGATCGTCGGTACTTCGATCGTGGTTTCCTTGGTGCCGACATCAACCTTTGCGGTTTCGACATCGAACGCTGGCGCCTGGCCGCCGCTGGTCTGCACCGAAACATCGGGCAATTTGGCGGTCTTGGTCTGGTCGATGTTGATGAGGCCCAAGGCAAAGGCGGCGACAACCCCCGCAATGACGACCACAATCACCAGCAACCACATCGGCGTGGAGGATTTGCGGGTTTCAACGATGTGACCATCGCGCGTTTCAAGATCAGCCATGACAATTCTCCTGTTGATGCACGCAGCAAAATCACGGCACCCCTGCGGCAAGAACCCCGCAACCCGCCGCCGGTTCCGCTGCGCCCGCGCGGCTGCTACGTTGGCTCGCAAAACCAGAACCTTGCCGGGGATCCGCCGCCATGACCGAAATCGTCCATCCTGTTCCGGCTGCTGCCGCTGCCAACACCCTGACAACGATGGCGCAATATCAGGCCCGCTATGCCCAAAGCCTCGCTGATCCCGGTGGCTTCTGGCGCGCCGAAACGGCCCGGCTCGATTGGCTGCGCGCCCCAACAAAGATGGGCAACTGGAGCTGGGACCCGGTGCGCATCCGCTGGTTCGAAGATGGCGTGCTCAATGCCAGCGCCAATTGCCTCGATCGCCACGATCCAGCCACCACCGCCATCATCTGGGAAGCCGATGACCCGGCCACACCGTCACGCCGCGTAAGCTATGGCGAGCTGCTGGAGGAGACGTGCCGCATGGCCAACGCACTGGTGGCGCTGGGTGTCGACAGGGGCGACCGCGTGACGATCTATATGCCGATGATCCCCGAAGCTGTCGTCGCCATGCTGGCCTGTGCCCGCATCGGTGCGGTGCATTCGGTGGTGTTCGGCGGTTTTTCGGCCGAAGCCATCGCCGGCCGGCTGGCGGATGCCGACAGCCGCTTCATCATCACCGCCGATGAAGGCCGGCGCGGTGGCAAATCGGTGCCGCTGAAGGCGATGGTCGATGCTGCGCTGGAAAAACATGATGCGGTCGAGGCCGTGCTCGTGGTCCGCCACACTGGCGGCAAGGTGGCGATGCACCCTGAGCGCGACCATTGGTGGCACGATGTCCGGACGCAAGTGCCCGCCACCTGCACGCCGGAACAAATGGGCGCCGAGGACCCGTTGTTCATCCTCTATACCTCAGGCTCGACGGGAACCCCCAAGGGCGTACTCCATACCACCGGCGGCTATCTGCTCTGGGCCAACCTGACCTTTGAAACCGTGTTCGACTATCGCCCCGGCGAATTGTTCTGGTGCACCGCCGATGTCGGCTGGGTCACGGGCCACAGTTATATCGTTTATGGTCCCCTCAGCCTTGGCGCGACCGTGCTGATGTTCGAAGGCATCCCGTCGTTCCCGGCCAGCGACCGGTTCTGGCAAGTCATCGCCAAGCACAAGGTCAACATCTTCTACACCGCGCCCACCGCCTTGCGCGCCATCATGCGCGATGGCGATGCACCGGCGTTGAAGCATGATCTGTCGTCGCTGCGCCTGCTCGGCACGGTGGGGGAACCGATCAATCCCGAAGCCTGGAACTGGTATCACCGCGTCATCGGCAAGGGTGCCTTGCCCATCGTCGACACCTGGTGGCAAACCGAAACCGGCGGCGCGCTCATCACGCCCTTGCCCGGTGCAACACCGATGAAGCCCGGCTCGGCCACCTTGCCATTTTATGGTGTGCAGCCGGCGCTGGTCGATGCCGAAGGCGCGATCATCGTGCGGCCGGATGGTGAGGAAATCAGCGGCAATCTTGTGCTGCTCGGTTCATGGCCCGGCCAGGCGCGTACGGTTTATGGCGATCACGAACGCTTCACCCAGACCTATTTCACCACCTACCGGGGCAAATATTTCACCGGCGACGGCGCCCGGCAGGATGCCGATGGTTATTGGTGGATTACCGGCCGAGTCGATGATGTCATCAATGTCAGCGGCCACCGCATGGGCACCGCCGAAGTCGAATCGGCGTTGGTCGCCCATGCCGATGTTGCCGAAGCCGCGGTCGTCGGCTTCCCGCATGATATCAAGGGGCAGGGCATCTATGCCTATGTGACGCTCAACGCCGGCGTCGAATCGAGCGATGCCTTGCTCGCCGAACTGCGCGCTACCGTGCGCCGCGAAATCGGCGGCATCGCCATTCCCGATCATCTGCACATCACGCCAGGCCTGCCAAAAACCCGCAGTGGCAAGATCATGCGGCGCATCCTGCGCAAGATCGCCGAAAATGACTTCGGCAATCTGGGTGATACCAGTACGCTGGCCGATCCGTCGGTTGTTGATGCGTTGGTGGAGGGCCGGCTCAACCGCTGAAACGGAAACACCTGAATTGCGGGCCCCGGGCGCAAAATCGTCGCGGGTCCGGGATCGCTGCTTGACCTATTGCAACTAAGTCGCAATACCGCCGCTATTGATAATCATTCCCAGGCGGTTCCTTTGCGTAGTTCGATCTTTCTTGCCGGCGCTGCATTGCTGCTCTGGTCCCCCGCAGCCAATGCAGCGGATGACGATTCATCGGCGCTGATCACCGTCACCGCTCCCCGCGATGCTGGCTATGTCGTCGCCAATACCGGCACTGCGACGCGCACGGATACGCCGCTGCTCGATGTGCCCCAGACAGTCAGCGTCATCACCCGCGCCCGCATCGATGACCAGGCATTCCTGTCGATTGCCGACGCGCTGCGTTTCGTGCCCGGTGCCACCGTGGGCCAGGGCGAAGGCCACCGCGACCAGCCGACTCTGCGCGGCAACAGCAGCACTGCCGATTTTTTCGTCGACGGACTGCGCGACGATGTCCAATATTACCGTGATTTCTACAATATCGAGCGTCTGGAGATCCTCAAGGGTCCCAATGCCATGATATTTGGCCGCGGCGGCGGCGGCGGCGTCATCAACCGAGTCTCAAAGACTCCGCAGGCGGGGCGCTTCATCGCGGCCGACGCCGCTATTAACACCTTCGGCGCCTGGCGTCTCGGCGCGGATGTCAACCAGCCGCTGACCGAAGGCATCTCGGCCCGACTCAACGCTGTTTATGAAGACGGCGCCAGCCACCGCGATGCGTTTGATCTCGAACGCTATGCCATCAATCCGACACTCGGCTTCGACCTCGGCGGCAAAGGCAACCTGATTCTCGGTTACGAATATGCGCGCGACAAGCGGACCGTCGATCGCGGCGTCCCGTCGCGCAATGGCCGCCCGGTGCAGGGGTTTCGTGACACCTTTTTTGGCGATCCCGACATCAATATTTCGGACTTCAAAGCGCATATCGCCAGCGTAGCCGTCGATTATGCGCTGACCGAGAATCTTACCATCCGAAACCGCAGCCGTTATGGCGACTATGACAAGCTGTATGAAAACGTCTTTCCGGCGACTTCGGTATCGCCGGCTGGCACCTTCGGCATCGAAGCCTATTCGGATGGAACCCAGCGGACCAATCTGCTGACCCAGACCGATCTTGTATGGACGACAAAGACCGGCGGCATCGGCCACACCCTGCTCGCCGGGTTCGAGCTTGGCCGGCAGAAGAGCAACAGCCAGCGTGTCAACGGCTTCTTCAGTCCCACGGTCAACACCACCCGCGTCACCGTGCCGTTTGTCGATCCGTTTGTCGCGCCGCCAGTGTTCTTCCGTCCGGGTCCAGGCAATCGCTCGGTGCGCACCGAGGCTGATATCCTCGGCGTCTATGCCCAGGACCAGATCAGCCTTGGCGACAAGGTCGAAGTCGTCGCCGGGTTGCGTTATGATCGCTTCAGCCTAGATTTCGAGAGCCTGCTGACCGGCGCCGCGTTCAGCCGCACTGACAATCTGTGGTCGCCGCGCCTTGGCGTGATCGTCAAGCCGGTTGAAAATGCGTCAATTTATGTCAATTACAGCCGGTCTTATCTGCCGCAATCTGGCGACCAGTTCCTCGCGCTCGATGCCACCACGTCCAATCTCGAGCCCGAACGCTTCGACAATTACGAAATCGGCGCGAAATGGGATTTGTCCCCCGGCATCAATTTCACGGCTGCGCTGTACCAACTGACGCGCAGCAACACGCGTGCCGCCGGGCCGATTGCGGGCAGCATCGTCCTGACCGGCGAGCAGCGCAGCCGCGGCCTTGAGCTCGAGGTCAACGGCAAGGTCATGCCCAACTGGCAGGTCAGCGGCGGTTTTGCCGTGCAAAAGGCCGAGATCCGCAGCACCACGACCGTCGCCCCTGCTGGCCGCGAAGTGCCGCTGGTGCCGCATATCCAGGCATCGTTGTGGAACCGCTATGATGTCAGCGACCGCATTGGCCTTGGTCTTGGCGTGGCCTGGCAGTCCGAAAGCTTCACGTCGATCAGCAACCTTGTCGAACTTCCGGCCTATGCTCGTGTCGATGCGGCAGCCTTTGTCAAACTGACTGATAATATCGATGTCCAGGTCAATGTCGAAAACCTGTTCAACGCAGGCTATTTCCCGACGGCGCACAACGACAACAACATCACCACCGGTGGGCCTCGCTCGGCACGGTTCACGGTCAGGACGAAGTTCTAGGGCCGGATCACAGCCGCTATTTCCCGCCGCGTCGCCACCCACACGCGGTCGGGGGAGGCGACATGCGCGAGGAACGCCTCCAGCGCGCCAATCCGGCCCGGCCGGCCGATGATGCGCAGGTGCAGGCCAAGGCTCATCATGCGCGGATAGCCGGCCAGGCCTTCGCGATAGATCTGATCGAAACTGTCCCTGGCATAGTCCAGCCAGTTGCGCGGGGTATACGCCGGGTCGGTCCACATCTTCATGTCGTTGGTATCAAGCTGGTACGGCACGATGGCAATCGAGCTGCCGGGCACCGTGGTCTCATCGAGAAACGGCACATCCCCCGAATAATCGTCCATATGATACTCATAACCGGCTTCGATCAGCAGACGCCGGGTGTTGTCGGTGTGGAAATAGCGGCTCAGCCAGCCATAGGGCCGCGTGCCGGTGGTGCGCTCGATGCTCGCCGTTGCCTTGGCGATGAATTCGCGCTCCGCCGCTTCGTCCATCTTGAACTGATGCACCCAGCGCCAGCCATGGCTGACAGCCTCATGCCCCAATTCGCGAATGGCGGCGGCCACGTCGGGGTGGTTTTCCAGTGACAGCGCCGCGACGGTCCAACTCGCCTTTACGCCGTATTTCTCCAGCAACCCGACAACCCGCGGCGCCCCTGCCTTCAGACCATAAAGATAGTTGGATTCATTGCCATAATTGCGGATCGGCGATTTGATGTGGATGCCAAGCTCGTCGACCGGCTCCATGCCGCGATCGCCACGCGCAATGGTCATCTCACTGCCTTCCTCGACATTGACGGCGATCGAGAGCGCGATCTTGGCGGCGTTGGGCCAGTCGATGCGTTCGGGGGTCATTGCCGAATCGCCGTCATCCCAGCGAAAGCTGGGACCTCAGGCGTGTCGAGAGCCGTGCCCATTCTAAATGGGATCCCAGCTTTCGCTGGGATGACTGAATGAAAGTTCAATGCATCTCCTCCCCGCCGCTGACGTTCAGCGCTTCGCCTGTGACGTAGCAGGCGTCGTCGCTGGCCAGCCATGCGCAAGCGGCGGCAGTGTCGGAGGCGAGGCCGGGGCGGCCCATCGGGTTCTTGGCCGTCATGTTTTTCAGATAATCCTCGACGTTGGCAAAGCCGAGCAGTTTGGAGAAATAGGCATTTTGTTCCGCGCCCAATCCTGTGGTGACATGGTTGGGACATACGGCGTTGACGGTGATTCCGTGCGCGCCGAGTTCGACGGCGCTCGCGCGGGTGAGACCGATCATGCCATGCTTGGAACTTACGTAGGCGGGAAGATGCGGGAAGCCGGTTTTGGCAGCCTGGCTGGCAATATTGATAATGCGTCCGCCCTTACCCGCCGCGACCATCGTGCGCGCGGCGGCTTGCGTGCAATAGAATGCGCCGGACAGGTTGACGGCGATGACGGTGTCCCAGTCGCGCGGGTCGACATCGAGCAGCGGCTTCATCATGAAGCCGATCCCGGCATTGTTGACGAAGACATCGATGGCCCCGAACGCGGCGACGGTTTCGTCAATGAGGTGCTGACACTGTGCTGCATCTGAGACGTCGCAGGCGATGGCAGCAACTTTCGCATTGCCGCCGCGTTGCGCAAGGTCGTCAGCGACACCTTTGGCCTCGTCGCCAATCTCGCGGTCGGACACAACGCAGTTTGCACCTTCGTTGGCAAAGCGTTGCAG
>JANPEP010000006.1:0-36580 GCA_031422995.1 Polymorphobacter sp.
CCGTCGCCCAGGCCGTTATATGAAAAAGGGCGGCACCCTTCGGCGCCGCCCCCATTCCATCGCAAACCGCAGCGTTCAGAGCGGCGGCACGCGCAAAACCTGCCCCGGATAAATCTTGTCCGGGTGGCTCAACATCGGGCGATTGGCCTCAAAAATCTTGTTGTACTTGTTGGCGTCACCATACAAACGCTTGGCAATCGCCGACAAGGTGTCTCCCTTTTCAACGGGATAGAACACCACAGCATCCTCATCGGCATGGTCGTCGCCGTCCACCGGAGCCGGGGCTGCCCCAGCCGGGGGCTGGATCGAAGCCAGCGGTACCCGCATCTGGTTGTCGACCTTCTGGATGCCATCATTATTGCCAACCGCCATCACGACCTTCGACGCCTCGGCACGATTGACCGCCAGCCCCGTCACCGTCGCCACGCCATCGGCTACGGTCACGCCAAAATTCTGCACCTGCAACCCCAGCGCCGCAACCTTGGCCGCGATCTTTTCGGGGTCCGGCCCACCGATGCCCAACTTGTCCTTGATGAAACTGTAAATACCCATGATTCTCTCTCCTTCACGCAAATAGAATAACGTCGATTCCAGGCCGATGTTCCAGCGATTTCAGGCTTCACCGGCCAATGGGTCAGGCCCAAAGCGATTGTCGCCAATCGTGCCGCGCGACACATACCAGATGAACAGGATGATGACACCAACCAGCGGCAGCAATCCCAGCAGGATAAACCAACCCGATCTGTCGCGATCATGCAGACGTCGCACCGTCACCGCCAAGCTGGGCAGGATCAGCGCCAAAGACGCAATTCCCAGCAATGGCCCGCCGCCATAAACGAACATTTCATCAGCACCCATGATGATGAAATCACCAATCGTGCACACCATCGAAACCAGCCCGGTGAACAACGCAAACCACCAATATTCCTTGCGCCGCGCCCGCCCCGAAAACGTCGCATATTTCCTGAGCGGCTCGATCATCCACTGGGTTGCTGACTTGTCCATGCTGTCCCCCATCAATTCGTCGGTGGCCGCCGACGGTAACTCAACGCCTCGGCAATGTGAATGCGCGCCACGCCTTCCGCCCCGCCCAGATCGGCCAGCGTCCGCGCCACCCGCAGCACGCGATGATAGCCGCGCGCCGACAGCCTCAGCGAATCCGCCGCCTGTGCCAGCAGCTTTCGCCCCGCCTCATCGGGCGTCGCCGCCGCCTCCAGCACCTTGCCATCGGCCTCGGCATTGGTCCGCGCGCTTGCCCCGGCATAGCGTGCCGTCTGGATCGCCCGCGCCGCCGCAACGCGAGCCGCAACCTGCGCCGATGTCTCCGAAGGCGGCGGCAAGGTCAAATCCGCCGCACTCACCGCCGGCACATCGACATGCAGGTCAATCCGATCGAGCAAAGGCCCCGAAATCCGTGCCTGGTAATCCGCCGCACATTTGGGCGCCCGCGAACACGCCTGTGAAGGATCGCCCAGATGCCCGCACCGGCACGGGTTCATCGCCGCGATCAACTGCACCCGCGCCGGATAACTCACATGCGCCGCCGCCCGCGCCACCATCACCGTGCCGGTCTCAAGCGGCTGGCGCAGCGAATCGAGCACGCCGCGCTGGAATTCCGGTAATTCGTCCAGGAACAGGATGCCCAGGTGTGCCAGACTCACCTCCCCCGGCCGCGCTCGCGCCCCACCGCCAACCAATGCCGGCATCGACGCACTGTGGTGCGGCGAACGAAATGGCCGTGTCCGCACCAGCCGACCACCCTCCAATTCCCCCGCCATCGATGCCACCATCGACACTTCCAGTGCCTCCGCCGGCGTCAATTCCGGCAAAATCCCCGGCAAGGCCGCCGCCAGCAACGATTTCCCCGACCCCGGCGGACCGCTCATCAACAAATTGTGCCCTCCGGCCGCCGCAATCTCCACCGCGCGCTTTGCGGTCTCCTGCCCCTTGATCTCGGCCATGTCCGGCCCCGTCCGCACCAGCTCCGCCAAACTCCGCACCGGCGGTGACAGCAATTGCGTGCCCTTCAAATGATTGAGCAACGACAGCAAATCCGGTGCTGCCACCACATCGACTTCGCCGGCCCAGGCAGCTTCCCCGCCCTGCGACGCTGGACAAATCAACCCCATCTCATGCTCGGCAGCGTGCAGCGCCGCCAACAGCACACCCGGCACTGGCGCCAGCCGCCCATCGAGCCCGAGTTCGCCCACCACCAGAAAGCCATCAAGCGCATCCGACCCGATCACCCCCATCGCCGCCAGCAACCCCAGCGCGATCGGCAGGTCGTAATGTGATCCTTCCTTGGGCAGATCAGCCGGCGACAGGTTGACCACCACCCGCCGCGGCGGCAACGCCAGTCCGATGGCGTCCAATGTCGCCTGCACCCGCTCGCGGCTTTCCTTCACCGCCTTGTCGGGCAGTCCAACCGTGAAAAACCCCGCAGCACCACCGGAAATCTGCACCTGAACATCAACCCGCCGCGCCTCCAACCCAAGGAACGCCACCGTTCCGACATGCGCGACCATATTCACCCCTTGGCAATTTCAGATTTCATTGACCCCGCAAGGACTTTAGGGGCGCAAGTGTCGCACCTCAAGCAAGTCGTGCGACAATAAAGAAACCATGCCTTGTCGACGCCACAACTGCCCCCTAGACGAGCGCTATTGTGAAACGTCCCGCCTTCATCCAGGTCCTGATCAGGAGCGAGCCCTTCCGGGTTTTCCAGCTGACGCTTGGCGTTCTGTTGATGCTGGTGGCGCCGATCATCGGTATCCCCACGCCCGGCCCGCTCGGCATCTTCATCTTCGCGTTCGGCGTGGGGTTGGTCCTGCGTAACTCGCGCTGGGCACGGCGTCGCTACGTCCGCTACACGCGCCGCTATCCGCGCGTCCAAAGTGCCGTCAACTTCGGCCTGCGCCGCAAATCGAAACGCAAGCCAGTGCAGGCCCACGCCGACGCATTGCCGCCGACCACCGAAACCTCTGTCACCCCGGGCAACGCCTCAACGCACCGGAATTGACGAACCCCGCGCCCGCACCTACATCGCTGCGGTTCGATACGGCCGGACCCAGTCTGCCGGCCCCATCGCCTGTGCGTTAGGATTTTCATGCTCGGATTCGGCGGTATCGCCAAGCGTCTCTTTGGCTCAAGCAATGACCGTTACGTCAAATCGCTGGGCGGCATCGTCACGCGCATCAACGATCTCGAATCGCAGATAGCGCCGCTGTCCGATGATGCTCTCAAGGCGCAGACCGATAAGCTCAAGGGCGAACTCGCCGCCGGCAAATCGCTGGACGACATCCTGCCCGAAGCCTTTGCCACCGTCCGTGAAGCCGCCAAGCGCGCGCTCGGCCAGCGCCATTATGATGTGCAACTCGTCGGCGGCATCGTCCTGCACCGCGGTGAAATCGCCGAAATGCGCACCGGCGAAGGCAAGACCCTTGTCGCCACTCTCGCCGTCTATCTCAACGCACTGGCCGGCAAGGGCGTCCATGTCGTCACCGTCAACGACTATCTCGCCGCTCGCGATGCCGGCTGGATGGGCCAGGTCTATAAATTCCTCGGGCTGAGCGTCGGGGTGATCATCCCCAACATCGACGACAATACCCGACGCGATGCCTATGCCTGTGATATCACCTATGGGACGAACAACGAGTTCGGCTTCGATTATCTCCGCGACAACATGAAATACACCCGCGAGCAGATGGTGCAGCGACCCTTCCACTATGCCGTCGTCGATGAAGTCGATTCGGTGCTCATCGACGAAGCCCGCACGCCGCTGATCATTTCCGGCCCCACCGACGACAAGTCCGAAATGTACATGATCGTCGACACCATGGTGAAGACCCTGGTGCCCGAGGATTATGAAGTCGACGAAAAGCAGAAATCCGTCATCCTGACCGAGGACGGCACCGAAAAGGCGGAGCGTGCGCTCGCTGCCGCCGGTATCCTCGAAGGCGAAAACCTCTACGATTTCGAAAACACCCAGGCCGTTCACCACCTCAACCAGGCCCTGCGCGCCAATGTCATCTACCGGCTCGATACCGATTATATCGTCCGCAATGACAAGGTGATCATCATCGATGAATTCACCGGCCGCATGATGGATGGCCGCCGCTGGTCCGATGGCCTGCACCAGGCCGTCGAGGCCAAGGAAGGCGTGCAGATCCAGCCCGAGAACCAGACTCTGGCGTCGATTACCTTTCAGAATTATTTCCGTATGTATCCCAAACTGGGCGGCATGACCGGCACCGCCGCGACCGAGGCATCGGAATTCTTCGACATCTACAAACTCAATGTCGTCGAAATCCCGACCAACAAGCCCGTGCTCAGGCAAGACGTCGACGACGAATTCTACAAGGACGCCGACCAGAAATTCAAGGCGATCGTCAAGACCATCCGCGAATCATCGGCACGCAACCAGCCGATCCTCGTCGGCACCGTCTCCATCGAAAAGAGCGAAATGCTCAGCCAATTCCTCAAGAAGGAAGACGTCAAGCACGTCGTGCTCAACGCCCGCTTCCACGAACAGGAAGCCCATATCGTCGAACAGGCCGGGCGGCTTGGCGCCGTCACCATCGCCACCAACATGGCCGGGCGCGGCACCGATATCCAGTTGGGCGGCAATTTCGAAGCCCGTGTCATCCGCGAGCTTGAAGGCATCGAAGGCCTGGAACGCGAAGCTGCCATCGCCCGCATCAAGTCCGAAGTCGAAACCGAGCGCCAAGCCGTGCGTGACGCCGGCGGGCTGTTCGTGCTCGGCACAGAGCGCCACGAAAGCCGTCGTATCGACAACCAGCTGCGCGGCCGCTCCGGCCGCCAGGGCGATCCCGGCCTCAGCCGCTTCTACCTGTCGCTCGATGACGATCTGCTGCGCATCTTCGGCCAGCAATCGATGCTCAGTCGCATGATGAATTCGGGGCTCGAGGAAGGCGAAGCCATCGTTCACCCCTGGATTTCCAAGGCCATCGAGACCGCACAAAAGAAGGTCGAAGCCCGCAACTACGACGTCCGCAAGCAGCTGCTGCAATATGATGACGTAATGAATGACCAGCGCAAGGTCGTCTATGACCAGCGCCAGGACATCATGGACAGCGAAGCCGTCGGCGATGTGGTCATCGACATGCGCCACGAAACCATCAACGCCATCGTCGCCAACAACTGCCCGCCGGGATCCTACCCTGAACAATGGGACATCGAGGCCCTCGAAACCGCCGTCCGCGATACGCTGGCACTCGATCTGCCCGTCGCGGACTGGCCCAAGGAAGCCGCGATCGACCCCGAAATCGTTGTCGACCGCCTGATCGAAGCCTCGGATGCCATGATGGCCGCAAAGGCTGCCGACCTGCCGGTCGAAAGCTGGGTGGATATCGAAAAGAACTTCCTGCTCCAGGCCCTCGACCATCACTGGAAGGAGCATCTTGCCACCCTCGATGCCCTGCGCCAGGTCATCCACCTTCGCGCCTATGCGCAAAAGACACCCCTCAACGAATACAAATCCGAAGCTTTTGCGCTGTTCGAACGCATGCTCGTCATTGTCCGTGAAGACGTCACCCGGATGCTGTCGAACGCCCAATTCCAGATGGAGACCCCGGCGCTGAACCAGCCGGCCATCCCAAGCTTCGTGACCACTCACATCGACCCGTTCACCGGCGAAAACGACGCCTTCGGCTCACGCGGCTTCCAGGGCGACGCTTTCGGCAGCCTCCCAGCCGGCGCGCTCACCGGTGCCATGGCCGCCACAGCCGAGCTGACCGAAGTCGACCCCGAAGATCTCGCCGAATGGCACCGCGCCGTCTCCCGCAACGGCCTGTGCCCCTGCGGCTCCGGCAAGAAGTTCAAGCACTGCCACGGGGTGCTCTGACCTTCGCTGTCTGAATCGGTGCGCTTTACTGTTATTGTCGCAAGACCTTCACTTGCCGGTTCAGGATGATGCGATGAGGCCGATTTTCTATCTTGGCGCACTGTTGCTGAGTGCGCCGTTCATGGCGAAAGCCGGCACGCCGCCCCAGCCGCTTCCGAGATGGGCGATCTCCGTGAACGACTATCCTGCGCAGGCGCTGCGAGAGAAAATGGTCGGCACTACGCGCTTCGAGATTGCTGTCAGCGAAATCGGTGCCGCCGTGGGTTGCACAATCACCAAGAGCAGCGGCCATGACTTGCTCGACCGCACGACCTGCGATTTGATAATGAAGCGCGCAAAATTCAAGCCTGCACGCGACGACGCGGACAATCCGGTCCCCGGCGTTTGGCGCCACCTAGTGGGCTGGTACCCGTGGCCGCGCGGCTCGAAACCGGGCTATGCAGGCTATGGCGTCACGGTTGCGTTCGATCCCGCCGGAGAAGTGACGGACTGCAGCGTCACAGCCTTGTCGCCTTTGTCCGATCTGACTCCCAAACAGGCGGATAAATGCAAGAGCATGGGAACGATGGCGGTCTTTGTCGACTTGTTGAACCGGCCGACCAAAGACCTGACGACAGCGACGTACCGTTTTTGGCAGGAGAGCCGGCACTCCGGACAGCCGCTGCCAAGGAAACAGCCCGTCCGTCGCCAACTGGCCCATGTCGTTTTCGACCGTACCGATGATGGCGCCATTACCTGGTGTGAAGTCGATGTGGCGCTGGTGACGCCGGTTCCGGGGCTCGACGCTACGGACCTGTGCGGACCGCGCGGCTATGGCGTTACGCGGGCTGGTGGCGGCGGAGATGCCCACGACTTGTTTGTCGATGTGGTGGCAACGCTAGCGGCCAGTTCGGGCGACAACTGACCGGCTTCGGCTTGACGACGCGGCCTCCAGCGCCTAATGGGCCGCTTCCGTTGACGTCGGCTGTCCGGTCGATCGGATTCGGAATGGACACGACAGGGAACACTGCGCGCACAGGGCCGGTCCTTCGGGGCAGGTCGGTGCGCTTATGCCGTCTTTGGTAACATGGGCGGGCGGCGTGGCTCTGGAGTAGGCCGTTGCCATGGTGGCAAGGGCCGAAGCGAAAGAAAGACTGAATGCCCACGATCAACCAGCTTATCCGCAAGGGCCGCACGCCCCAGCGCGTCCGCGAAACGGCTCCTGCCATGGAGTCCTGCCCGCAGAAGCGCGGTGTCTGCACCCGCGTTTATACGACGACCCCAAAGAAGCCGAACTCGGCGCTTCGCAAGGTTGCCAAGATCCGTCTTACCAATGGCTTCGAAGTCATCGGCTACATCCCCGGCGAAGGCCACAACCTTCAGGAACACTCCGTGGTCCTGATTCGCGGTGGCCGCGTCAAGGATTTGCCCGGTGTGCGTTACCACGTTCTGCGCGGCGTTCTCGATACCCAGGGTGTCAAGAACCGCAAGCAGAGCCGGTCGAAGTATGGCGCCAAGCGTCCTAAGTAAGGTAGAGATAAAATGGCTCGTCGTCGTCGCCCAGAAAAGCGTGAAATCCTGCCCGATCCCCGGTTCGGTGATGTGGTGCTCAGCAAGTTCATGAACCTCGTCATGTACGAGGGCAAAAAATCCGTTGCCGAATCGATCGTCTATTCGGCGCTTGAAACCATCGAAGCCAAGAGCCGCCGTGAACCGGTCGGTGTCTTCCACGATGCCCTCGCCAACGTCCGCCCCGGCATCGAAGTCCGCTCACGCCGCGTCGGCGGTGCCACCTATCAGGTGCCTGTCGAAGTGCGACCGGAACGTTCGCAGGCCCTTGCCATTCGTTGGCTCATCGGTGCGGCGCGCAAGCGCTCGGAGCACACGATGGCGCAGCGCCTGTCGGGCGAACTGCTCGATGCCGCCAACAACCGCGGTGCCGCCGTCAAGAAGCGCGAAGATTCGCACCGTATGGCCGAAGCCAACCGCGCGTTTTCACATTACCGCTGGTAACGGCGGTACGACCTGAGTTGCCGCTGGCAACAGCGGTAACATCAAACATTTTCGCTGGTAGATAAATCATGGCACGCACAACCCCGCTCAACATGTACCGCAACATCGGAATCATGGCGCATATCGACGCCGGGAAAACCACGACCACCGAGCGGATTCTGTATTACACCGGCAAGTCCTACAAGATCGGCGAAGTGCACGAAGGCACCGCGACGATGGACTGGATGGAGCAGGAACAGGAGCGCGGCATCACCATCACGTCCGCCGCGACGACCTGCTTCTGGAACGACCACCGCATCAACATCATCGACACTCCGGGCCACGTCGACTTCACCATCGAAGTCGAACGCTCGTTGCGCGTGCTCGATGGCGCGGTGGCGTGCTTCGACGGTGTGGCGGGTGTCGAGCCGCAGTCGGAAACCGTGTGGCGCCAGGCGGACAAGTACAAAGTTCCGCGCATGTGCTTCGTCAACAAGCTTGACCGCACCGGCGCCAATTTTGATCGTTGCGTCGCCATGATCAAGGACCGCCTCGGCGCGCGTCCGGCCGTCCTGTATCTCCCGATCGGGCTCGAGGGCGATTTCATCGGCCTCGTTGATCTTGTCGAAAACCGCGCCATCGTCTGGCTCGAAGAATCGTTGGGCGCCAAGTTCGAATACAAGGACATCCCGGATCACCTCAAGGACGCGGCTGCCGTCGCCCGCTCGGAACTTATCGAGATGGCCGTCGAGCAGGACGACGCGCTGATGGAATCCTACCTCGAAGGCACCGAGCCGACTGTGGCCGAGCTCAAGGGCCTGATCCGCAAGGGTACTCTGGCGTTCGCCTTCGTCCCCGTGCTGTGCGGCTCGGCGTTCAAGAACAAGGGCGTGCAGCCTTTGCTCGATGCCGTTGTCGACTATCTGCCCAGCCCGCTCGACATCCCGCCGATGCACGGCATCAACCTCAAGGACGAGGACGAAATCCGCGAAGCCTCGGATGACGCGCCCTTCTCGGCGCTAGCCTTCAAGATCATGACCGATCCGTTCGTCGGCACGCTGACGTTTGCCCGCATCTATTCGGGCAAGATGGAGGCCGCGTCGACTGTGCTCAACTCGGTTAAGGACAAGCGCGAGAAGATCGGCCGCATGTTGCTCATGCACGCCAACAACCGTGAAGACATCAAGGAAGCCTTTGCCGGCGATATTGTCGCGCTGGTCGGCCTCAAGGACGTCACCACGGGCGACACGCTGTGCGCACCGCTCAAGCCGATCATTCTCGAGCGCATGGAGTTCCCGGACCCCGTCATCGAAGTCGCCGTGGAACCCAAGACCAAGGCCGACCAGGAAAAGATGGGCATCGCGCTCAATCGCCTGGCGCAGGAAGATCCGTCATTCCGCGTCACGTCCGACCAGGAAAGCGGCCAGACCATCATCAAGGGCATGGGTGAACTTCACCTCGAAATCCTCGTCGATCGCATGCGCCGTGAATTCAAGGTCGAAGCCAATGTCGGCGCGCCGCAGGTTGCCTATCGCGAATCGCTCGCCCGCAAGGTCGATGTTGATTACACCCACAAGAAGCAGTCGGGCGGCTCCGGCCAGTTCGGTCGCATCAAATTTTCGGTTGAACCCGGCGAGCGAGGCTCGGGCATCATCTTCCTTGATGAAGTCAAGGGCGGCAATATTCCGAAGGAATATATCCCTTCAGTCGAAAAGGGCATTCGCGAAGTTGCGGCAAGTGGTTCGCTCATCGGCTTTCCAATCATTGATTTCACCGCGCGGCTGTACGATGGCGCCTATCATGACGTCGATTCGTCGGCACTGGCGTTTGAAATCACCGGACGTGGCGGCATGCGTGAAGCAGCCACCAAGGCTGGCATCAAGCTGCTCGAGCCAGTGATGAAGGTTGAAGTTGTCACCCCGGAGGACTATCTGGGCGATGTCATCGGCGATTTGAACTCGCGCCGGGGCCAGATCCAGGGCACCGACACGCGCGGCAATGCTCAGGTTATCGAAGCCCAGGTGCCGCTCGCCAACATGTTTGGCTATGTCAATCAGCTGCGCTCCATGAGCCAGGGACGGGCACAGTACAGCATGCAATTCAGCCACTACGAGGAAGTGCCCTCGAACGTGGCCGAGGAGATCAAGCTCAAACTGGCTTGATTTATTCTGGATGACAGCTAGTCAGCGCGCCTTGCGGTCGCGCTGATTCGCATTCGCCGCACATACGACAATCGAAACAGAATTCACGAGGAAGAGGTTACGGCCATGGGTAAGGCGAAATTTGAGCGGAACAAGCCGCACTGCAATATTGGCACCATTGGTCACGTCGACCATGGCAAGACCTCGCTGACGGCGGCCATCACCAAGGTGCTGGCCGAAACCGGCGGCGCGACCTTCACCAGCTATGCCAACATCGACAAGGCTCCCGAAGAGCGCGAGCGCGGCATCACCATTTCGACGGCGCACGTCGAATATGAAACGGCTGCCCGTCACTACGCGCACGTCGATTGCCCGGGCCACGCCGATTATGTGAAGAACATGATCACCGGTGCTGCCCAGATGGACGGCGCGATCCTGGTCGTGTCGGCCACCGATGGCCCGATGCCGCAGACCCGTGAGCACATCCTGCTCGCCAAGCAGGTCGGCGTTCCTGCCATGGTCGTGTTCATGAACAAGGTCGATCTCGTCGACGATGCCGAAATCCTCGAGCTTGTCGAAATGGAAATCCGCGAACTTCTTTCGAAGTATGATTTTCCCGGCGACGACATCCCCATCACCCAGGGTTCGGCCGTGTGCGCCCTCGAAGGCAAGCGCGACGACATCGGTCATGATGCCGTCATCGCCTTGATGAAGACCGTCGATGACTACATCCCGCAGCCTGAGCGTGCGCTTGACCGTCCGTTCCTGATGCCGATCGAAGACGTGTTCTCGATTTCGGGTCGCGGCACGGTCGTCACCGGCCGCGTCGAATCAGGCGTCGTCAAGGTTGGCGAGGAAATCGAAATCGTCGGCATCCATGACACCCGCAAGTCGGTCTGCACCGGCGTTGAAATGTTCCGCAAGCTGCTCGATCAGGGCCAGGCTGGCGACAACATCGGCGCTCTGCTCCGCGGCGTCGGTCGTGAAGACGTCGAACGCGGCCAGGTGCTCTGCAAGCCCGGCTCGATCAAGCCGCACACCGAGTTCTCGGCTGAGGTCTATGTGCTGTCGAAGGATGAAGGCGGCCGTCACACGCCGTTCTTCGCCAACTACCGCCCACAGTTCTACTTCCGCACCACCGATGTCACCGGCACCGTCGAATTGCCGGAAGGCACCGAGATGGTCATGCCGGGTGACAACGTCCAGCTGAAGGTCAAGCTGATTGCTCCGATCGCCATGGATCCGGGTCTGCGCTTCGCCATTCGCGAAGGCGGCCGTACCGTCGGCGCCGGCGTGGTTGCAACGATCATCAAGTAAGGCTATAGGGCCGCTTCCTTCGGGAGGCGGCCCGATTCGTCGAGCTTGCAAGAACTTTCGAAGCCAGTCTTCCCGACCGGTGCATCCCGCTTGAAAGTGGGTCGCGCCAGTCTTGAACATTTTGAATAGAGTATCATGGAAACGCAGAACATCCGCATCCGCCTGAAGGCTTTTGACCACCGTGTCCTCGACATGGCCACGGGCGAAATCGCTGACACGGCCAAGCGGACGGGCGCTGCGATTCGCGGTCCTATCCCGCTGCCGACGCGTTTCGAAAAGTTCACCGTGAACCGCTCGCCGCACGTCGACAAGAAGAGCCGCGAACAGTTCGAAGTCCGGACCTACAAGCGCCTTCTGGATATCGTTGATCCCACGCCGCAGACGGTGGACGCGCTGATGAAGCTCGATCTCGCCGCCGGTGTCGATGTGGAAATCAAGCTCGGTAAGTAGGCCGAACCAAAATACGCGGAGCGAACTTTGGCCCACCATCGGGCCTGACACGCCCCCTACCTTTACGGGATGGGGCCTCTGATAAGAAAGGAATTGGTCATGCGCACAGGCGTGATCGCGAAGAAGATGGGGATGACGCGGGTTTTCCGCGATGATGGCCGGCACGTCCCGGTCACCGTTCTCGCTCTCGAGAATAACCAGGTCATCTCGGTCCGCACCACGGACAACGACGGTTACGTCGCTGTTCAGCTCGGTGCCGGCACGAAGAAGGCCAAGAACACCACCAAGCCGGAACGTGGCCATTTCGGCAAAGCCGAAGTCGAGCCCAAGGCCAAGGTTGCTGAATTCCGCGTGTCGGAAGACGCGCTGCTGGAAACCGGCGCCACCATCTCCGCCGACCATTTCGTCGCTGGCCAACTTGTCGACGTCACTGGCGTCACCCAGGGCAAGGGCTTCCAGGGCGGCATGAAGCGTTGGGGCTTCGGCGGTCTGCGCGCTACGCACGGCGTTTCGGTCTCGCACCGCTCGCTCGGTTCGACCGGGCAACGCCAGGATCCGGGCAAGGTCTTCAAGGGCAAGAAGATGGCCGGCCACATGGGTGACAAGCAGCGTACCCAGCAAAATCTTGAAATCGTTTCGACCGATGTCGAACGTGGCTTGCTGTTCGTCCACGGCTCGGTGCCGGGTTCGAAGGGCGGCTGGTTGCTCATCAAGGATGCGGTAAAGGTCGCGCGTCACGCTGACGCCCCTTACCCCGCCTCGCTCATGGGCGCTGCAAATGATGTGGCTCCGGCGGAAGTGGCTGATGTCGCTGTCGTCGAGACCGCCACCGAAAATACGGAGGCTTGAGGCACATGAAGGTTCAGGTCAAAACCTTGGCCGCGGCAGACGCCGGCGAAATCGAACTGTCGGATGCCGTTTTCGGCAAGGAACCGCGGCTCGACATTCTGCACCGCGTCGTCACCTGGCAGCTCGAAAAGCGTCGCGGCACCGCCCGTGGTGCGCGTGAGCGTTCGGACGTACAGCGCACCGGCAAGAAGCTGGGCAACCAGAAGGGCGGCGGTACCGCCCGCCACGGCAACCGCGCTGCACCGCAGTTCATCGGTGGCGGCAAGGCCCACGGTCCCCGCGTCCGTGACTTCAATCCCGGCCTCAACAAGAAAATCCGCACCCTCGGCCTCGCCACCGCACTGTCGGTCAAGGCCGCCGAAGGAAAGCTGATGATCATCGAGGACTTTGCGCTCACCGAAGCAAAGACCAAGTCGATGATTGCCATCCTTGCCGGTCTCGGTGTTACCAACGGCCTGTTCATCGACGGTTCGGAGGTCAACCTCGACTTCCGTCTTGCATCGGCCAACGTTCCGCACATCGACGTGCTGCCGGCCATCGGCGCCAACGTCTATGACATCCTCAACCACGACACGCTGGTCCTTACCCGCGCTGCCGTCACGGCACTGGAGGCCCGGGTCAATGGCTAAGGGCAGTAAAGATACCGGCGCCAAGCCGATCGACCTCAAGCATTACGACATCGTCGTGAAGCCGGTCATCACCGAAAAGTCGACTCTGGTCAGCGAATACAACCAGGTCGTGTTCAAGGTCGCCAACACCGCGTCCAAGCCTGAGATCAAGGCCGCCGTTGAGGCGCTGTTCTCGGTCAAGGTGCTCAGCGTCAACACCCTTATTCAAAAGGGCAAGACCAAGCGCTGGAAGGGCAAGGAATACCGCCGCTCCGACGAAAAGAAGGCCATCGTCACGCTCGCCGACGGCGATCGTATCGATGTGACCACGGGGATCTGATCTCATGGCATTGAAGCATTACAATCCGACGAGCCCGGGCCGCCGCGGCCTGATCCTCGTCGACCGTTCGAGCCTGTTCAAGGGTCGTCCCGTCAAGGCACTGACCGAAGGTCTGCGCAAGTCGGGTGGCCGCAATAACATGGGCCATGCCACCGCGCGCGGCATTGCCGGTGGTCACAAGCAGCTGTATCGCATCGTCGATTTCAAGCGTCGCACGTGGGACGTAACCGCTACCGTTGAACGGCTGGAATATGATCCCAACCGCTCAGCTTTCATCGCGCTGGTGAAATATCCTGACGGCAAGCAACAGTACATCATCGCACCGCAGCGTCTCGCGGTCGGCGATGTCGTCACTGCCGGCAAGAAGGTCGATGTCAAGCCCGGCAACGCGATGGAAATCGGCTCGACGCCAGTCGGCACCATCGTCCACAATGTCGAATTGAAGCCCGGTAAGGGCGGCCAGCTCGCCCGTGCTGCAGGCACCTTCGTCCAGGTCGTCGGTCGTGACCGCGGCATGGTCATCATCCGGTTGAACTCGGGTGAGCAGCGTTATGTGCGTTCGGATTGCATGGCCACCGTCGGTGCAGTCTCGAACCCGGATAACAGCAACCAGAACCTGGGCAAGGCCGGCCGTAACCGCTGGCTCGGCCATCGCCCGCTCACGCGCGGCGTTGCTAAGAACCCGGTCGATCACCCGCACGGTGGCGGCGAAGGCCGTACTTCGGGCGGCCGTCACCCGGTGACCCCATGGGGCAAGCCGACCAAGGGCGCCAAGACGCGCTCGAACAAGTCGACCGACCGGATGATCATCCGTTCGCGTCACGCCAAGAAGAAGAGGTAGGGCCAGATGAGCCGTTCCGTCTGGAAGGGTCCCTTTGTGGATCTCAATGTTCTGAAAAAGGCCGAAGCCGCACAGGCTGGCGGCGGTGGGCGAGGTCCGATCAAGACCTGGTCGCGCCGCTCGACCATCCTGCCGCAGTTCGTTGGCCTCACCTTCAGTGTCTATAATGGCAAGAAGTTCATCCCGGTCTCGGTCAACGAAGACATGGTCGGCATGAAGCTGGGTGAGTTTTCGCCAACGCGCAACTTCCCCGGCCACGCCGCCGACAAGAAGGGCAAGCGCTGATGTCAAAGCCCAAATCCCCTCGCCGCGTCGGTGATCGCGAAGCGCTTGCTGTCGCGACGTCGATCCGCGGATCGGCTTACAAGCTCAACTTGGTCGCCGGTCTCATCCGTGGCCGCAAGGTCGGGGAAGCCCTGAGCATCCTGTCCTTCTCCACCAAGGCGATGGCTGTGGATGTGCGAAAGGTGCTCGCCTCGGCGGTTGCCAATGCCGAAAACAACCACAACCTCGATGTCGATGCGCTTGTCGTCAAGGAAGCCAGCGTCGGCAAGGCACTGGTGATGAAGCGCTTCACGCCGCGTGCCCGTGGTCGTGCCGCCCGCATCGAAAAGCCGTTCAGTCGTCTGCGTGTCGTCGTTCGTGAGCTCGGTGACGATGATTCTAACGCCATTGGGAGTGACGCATAATGGGTCACAAAGCCAACCCCATTGGTCTGCGCCTGCAGATCAATCGCACCTGGGACAGCCGCTGGTTCGCTGAAGGTGATGATTACGGTCGCTTGCTTCTCGAAGATCTCCGCATCCGCGAGTTCATTGTCAAGAACCACGCCCAGGCCGCCATTTCCAAGGTCGTCATCGAGCGCCCGGCAAAGCTGTGCCGCGTTTCGATCTATGCTGCCCGCCCCGGTGTCATCATCGGCAAAAAGGGTGCAGACATCGAAAAGCTCCGCAAGCAGATCGGCCAGATGACCCGCAGCGACGTGTCGCTGAACATCGTCGAAATCCGCAAGCCGGAAGTCGATTCAAAGCTCGTCGCCCAGGGCGTCGCGGATCAGCTCGAGCGCCGCATCGACTTCCGCCGCGCTATGAAGCGTGCCGTGCAATCGGCCCTGCGTCTGGGTGCCGAAGGCATCAAGATTACCTGCTCGGGTCGTCTTGGCGGCGCCGAAATCGCGCGCACCGAATGGTATCGTGAAGGTCGTGTGCCGTTGCACACCCTGCGCGGTAACGTCGATTACGCCGAAGCCCAGGCCCATACGGCCTATGGCGTCTGCGGGATCAAGGTGTGGATTTTCAAGGGCGAAATCCTTGGGCATGACCCGATGGCGCAGGACCGTCTGATGATGGAATCGCAGACCTCCGGCGTCCGCCCGGCACGCTAAGGGATATAGAAAATGTTGTCTCCCAAGCGGACCAAGTTCCGCAAGCAGTTCAAGGGCCGCATCCATGGCGATGCCAAGGGTGGTACGGCCTTGAACTTCGGCTCCTTCGGCCTCAAGGCCATGGAACCGGAACGGATTACCGCGCGCCAGATCGAAGCCGCTCGCCGTGCCATCTCGCGCCATATCAAGCGCGCCGGCCGGTTGTGGATCCGCATCTTCCCGGACGTTCCGGTTACTTCCAAGCCTGCTGAAGTCCGCATGGGCAAGGGCAAGGGCAACCCGGAATTCTGGGTTGCTCGCGTCAAGCCCGGTCGGATCATGTTCGAGCTCGACGGCGTACCGCATGACGTTGCAGCCGGCGCTTTCGAACGCGCGGCAGCCAAACTGCCGATCAAGGTCAAGATGGTTGTTCGCTTGGGCGAGACCGTCGGGGCACAGGACTGATATCATGGCACAGACAAAACAAGCGGACCTCAAGGTCCAGACCGACGATCAGCTCGCAACCGCTCTGCAGGAGCTTAAGCGCGAGCAGTTCAACCTGCGTTTCCAGTCGGCCACCGGCCAGCTGGAAAAGCCGGGCCGTATCCGTGAGGTGCGCCGCACCATCGCACGCATCAAGACACTGCAGGCTGGCCGCAAGCCCGCTGCTGTAGTGCAGGGAGCCTAAACCATGCCGAAACGCGTCCTCCAGGGCACGGTAGTGTCCGACAAGGCCGACAAGACGGTCGTTGTCCTGATCGAGCGCAAGGTTGCGCACCCGGTCTATGGCAAGATCATCCGTCGCTCGAAGAAATATCATGCCCATGACGAGGGCAATGTCATCAAGGCCGGCGATACGGTTCGCATCGAAGAGTGCGCGCCCATCTCCAAGCAGAAGACATGGAAAGTTCTGGAGAAGGTCGGCTGATGTCCGCTTCTCTTACTCTTATTGAAGGATCGAACACATGATCCAGATGCAGACGAACCTCGACGTGGCGGACAACAGCGGCGCCAAGCGGGTGATGTGCATCAAGGTGCTGGGCGGATCGAAGCGTCGGTTTGCCGGCGTCGGCGATGTCATCGTCGTTTCGGTCAAGGAAGCGCAGCCCAAGGGCAAGGTCAAGAAGGGTGACGTGCATCGCGCCGTCGTCGTTCGCACCGCCAAGGACATTCGGCGCGCCGATGGCTCGGTCATTCGTTTCGATGGCAACGCTGCCGTGCTCATCAACAAGAATGAGGAGCCGATCGGCACCCGCATTTTTGGACCCGTTGTGCGCGAACTGCGCGCGTCGGGCCATATGAAGATCATCAGCCTTGCACCGGAGGTGCTGTAATGAGCGCCGCAAAAATCAAAAAGGGCGACAAGGTCGTCATCCTGTCCGGCAAGGACAAGGGCAAGCATGGCGAAGTCACCAAGGCGTTCCCAAAGGATGGCAAGGTGATCGTCGGCGGCATCAACATGATGACCCGCCACAAGAAGCCCTCGCAGCAAGACCCCCAGGGTGGGCTTGAGCGCATCGAAGCGCCCATGCACATCTCCAAGGTCGCGATCGAGGACCCAAAGACCGGCAAGCCGACCCGCGTTGGCTTCAAGGTCCTCGAAGATGGTCGCAAGGTGCGTGTCGCCAAGCGTTCGGGAGAGTTGATCGATGGCTGATGTAGCAAACCTGACCCGGATGCAGAAACTGTACGTGGACACCATCCGCGCCCAGATGACCGAGCAGTTCGGGTACAAGAACCTTATGCAGGTTCCGAAAATCGACAAGATCGTCATCAACATGGGTGTCGGTGAAGCCACGCAGGACAAGAAGAAGGTCGACAAGGCCGCCGAGGAAATGGCGTTGATTGCAGGCCAGAAGCCGGTGATCACCAAGGCCAAGAAGTCGGTCGCCACCTTCAAGCTGCGCGAAGGCATGCCGATCGGCTGCAAGGTTACCTTGCGCCGCGACAAGATGTACGAATTCCTCGACCGCTTGGTCACCGTGGCCTTGCCCCGGGTCCGCGATTTCCGCGGTTTGAACCCCAAGTCGTTCGACGGCCGCGGCAATTATGCCATGGGCCTGAAGGAGCAGATCATCTTCCCTGAAATCAACTATGACCGCATCGACAGCGTGCGCGGCATGGACGTGATCATCACCACGACGGCAAAGACCGACGACGAAGCCCGGGCGCTGCTTGCTGCCTTCGGTTTGCCGTTCATCCAGCCCGTTGCAGAAAAGAAGGCGGCCTGATTCATGGCTAAGCTCTCCTCGATCAACAAAAACGAGCACCGCAAAGCGCTTGTGGTGAAGTACGCCGGCAAGTTCGCCGTCCTCAAGGCCATCGCCAACGATGAAAGCCGCGACGACAATGAACGCCTGATGGCACGCCTGAAAATGGCCGAGCTGCCTCGCAATGCCAATCCGACGCGGGTGCGCAACCGCTGTGAGCTTACCGGCCGCAGCCGTGCCTATTACCGCAAGTTCAAGCTTTCGCGCATCATGCTCCGTGAACTGGCCAACAAGGGTCTGATTCCCGGCGTGACGAAGTCGAGCTGGTAGGACCGCAAGATGTCTTTGACCGACCCCCTTGGTGATATGCTCACCCGGATCCGCAATGGCCAGCAGGCCAAGAAGGATTCGATCCTCACCCCGGCTTCCAAGCTGCGCGCACGCGTTCTCGATGTGCTCCAGCGTGAAGGCTATATCCGCGGCTATTCCGAAGCCGATGGCGGCACCGCCGCTGCGGCCCTGCGCATCGACCTGAAGTATTTCGAAGGCAAGCCCGCGATCCAGCACATCGCCCGCGTTTCAAAGCCTGGTCGCCGCGTGTATTCGGGCGCCACCGAACTGCCGCGGATCCGCAATGGTCTCGGCATTGTCATCGTTTCGACGCCAAAGGGTGTTCTGTCCGACGCGGAAGCGCGTGAGCAGAATGCCGGCGGCGAAGTCCTCTGCCAGGTGTTTTAAGCCATGTCGCGTATTGGGAAAAAGCCCGTGCCGGTCCCCGCAGGCGTCACTGCCAGCATCGATGAGCGCACGCTCTCGGTAAAGGGCCCCAAGGGCATGCTGTCGATGCCGATGTCGGATGACATCAGCTACACGATTAATGCCGGCGACATCGCCGTGATGCCCGCCAACGAAACCAAGCGCGCCCGTGCCTTTTGGGGCATGCAGCGCACCCTGGTTTCGAACCTCGTCACCGGGGTTTCGGATGGTTTCACCAAGGTGCTGGAAATCACCGGCGTCGGTTATCGCGCCTCGGTGCAGGGGTCGAACCTCAAGCTGCAGCTTGGCTACAGCCATGATGTCGATTTCGTCATCCCCGATGGCATCACCATCAAGACGCCTGACCAGACGACTGTGGAAATCACCGGCAGCGACAAGCAGCGCGTCGGCCAGGTTGCCGCAGAAATCCGGCGCTGGAGAAAGCCTGAGCCATACAAGGGCAAGGGCATCAAATATCGCGGCGAGAAAATCTTCCGCAAGGAAGGGAAGAAGAAGTAATGGCCAAGCTCTCGCTTTTTGCCCAGCGCCGTCGGCGCGTCCGCACTGCGCTCCGCGCCAAGGGCGGCGCTCGCCCGCGCTTGTCGATCCATCGCACGTCGCAGCACATCTATGCTCAGGTCATCGACGATGCCCGCGGCGTGACCGTCGCTTCGGCCTCGACTTTGGAAAAGGACGTTCGCGAAACCACTGGCGCCACCAAGGATGCAGCAGCAGCCGTGGGCAAGCGCCTTGCCGAACGGGCGATGGCTGCCGGCGTTTCCGCCGTGGTCTTCGATCGTGGCGGTTTCATCTTCCACGGCCGCGTAAAATCGCTGGCCGATGGTGCCCGCGAAGGCGGATTGGAGTTTTAATCGATGGCTGATGAAATCCAGAACGCCGGCGCTCCCGGTGGCGGCGCTCCCGGCGGTGAACGTCGCGGTCGTGGCGGCCCTGGCGGCGGCGGCCCAGGCGGCGGTCGTGGTCGCGGCCCAGGCGGCGGCAATGATCGTGATCGTGGTGGCCGTGGCCGTCGCGATGGCAACAATCCTGTCGAAGCCGGCGGAGAAGAGCTCGTTGAAAAGCTCGTTCACATCAACCGCGTCTCCAAAACCGTAAAGGGCGGCAAGCGCTTCGGTTTTGCCGCGCTCGTCGTCGTTGGCGATGCCAAGGGCCGGGTCGGTTTCGGTCATGGCAAGGCGCGCGAGGTGCCGGAAGCCATTCAAAAGGCGACCGCCGCTGCCAAAAAGGCCATGATCCGCGTGCCGCTTCGTGATGGCCGCACCCTGCACCACGATGGCTATGGCCATTTCGGCGCCGGCAAGGTCTATGTCCGCTCGGCCGCCCAGGGTACCGGCATCATCGCCGGCGGCCCGATGCGCGCTGTGTTCGAAGCGCTCGGCGTGGCGGATGTCGTCACCAAATCGGTCGGCACCAACAATCCCTACAACATGATCCGTGCGACCTTCGCAGCGCTCGGTGAACAGACCAGCCCCAAGTCGGTGGCGCAACGGCGCGGCAAGAAGATTGCCGATCTGATGGCCCGCCGCGGTGACGTTTCGGCTCGTGTTGCCGAAGCCGAAGCCGAAGCGGTCGCATAAGGACCAATCTGATGGCCAAAGCCCCCAAGACTGCCAGCGCGCCGACCGTCGCCAAGGTAAAGCTCACGCAGATCGGTTCGCCGATCCGCCGTGCGCCCGACCAGGAAGCAACGCTCGTCGGCCTCGGCCTCAACAAGATGCACAAGTCGCGCGTCCTCGAGGACACGCCGTCGATCCGTGGCATGATTGCCAAGGTTGCGCACATGTTGAAGATCGAACCCGTCGCCTGATCTCTCGCTGCCGCGCAAGCGGCGGCGATCCCCCATCCCTGCGCGCCCAAAGCGAAAGCGAGTGCATCTCATGACCAAGCTCAACGACCTTCACGACAATCCAGGTGCCCGCAAAAGCCGCGTCCGCGTCGGCCGCGGTATCGGCTCCGGCTGCGGCAAGACCGGCGGCCGCGGCCAAAAGGGCCAGAAGTCGCGCTCCGGTGTGGCCATCAAGGGTTTTGAAGGCGGCCAGATGCCGCTGCACATGCGGCTGCCAAAGCGCGGCTTCAACAACATCTTCCGCAAGGATTATTCCGAAATCAATCTCGGCACCCTGCAAGCGATGATCGATGCCGGCCGCCTCGATGCCAAAAAGCTCATCGACGTCCAGGCCCTGCTCGATGCAAAGGTCCTCACCCACGCCCGTGACGGCGTCCGCCTGCTCGCCAAGGGCGCCCTGACATCCAAGGTCATGCTCAAGGTTGCCGGCGCCAGCGCCGCTGCCAAGGCCGCTGTCGAAGCTGCTGGTGGCAACGTCGAACTCCCGGCGCCCAAGCCAGAGCCGCTCAGCCGCGAAGAGCAGAAGGCAGCCCGCGCCGTCGCCCGCGAAATCAAGGCGGCAAAGATCGCCGAAGCGCTCAAGACGGCAAAATAAGCCGTCACAACGCTACGGCCAGAAAAGCCATATGGTAGAAACGCCGCGTACCGCCTATCTGATGGCCCTACGCGGCGTTTCGCCGTTTTAATCCGCGGCGTTTTGCCGTTTCGTTGATCGGGTATTGAAATGGCGTCAGCCGCCGAACAAATGGCCGCGAACCTCAGTTTCGCGAACTTCTCCAAGGCCACGGAGCTCAAGAAGCGCCTGTGGTTTACCCTTGGCGCGCTTATCGTCTTCCGCCTTGTCTCTTTCGTGCCGCTGCCCGGCATCGATCCAACCGCCCTCAATTCGCTGTTCAGCCAAACTCAGGGCGGCGTCCTCGATTTCTTCAACATGTTTTCCGGCGGCGCGCTCGAACGCATGTCGCTCATCGCTCTCGGCGTCACACCCTACATCACCGCCTCGATCATCATCCAGTTGATGACCAGCCTGGTGCCGTCCTTCGCCGCGCTGAAAAAAGAAGGTGATTCCGGTCGCAAGACGCTCAACCAATACACCCGCTACGGCACTGTCTTTCTCACCGCCATCCAGGGCTATGGCATCGCCGTCGGCCTCGAAAGCTGGGGCTCCGGCCAGGGCGTTTCCGCCGTCATCGATCCCGGCATGTTCTTCCGCCTCACCACCGTCATCACGCTCATCGGCGGCACCATGTTCCTGATGTGGCTCGGCGAACAGATTACCAGCCGCGGCATTGGCAACGGCATTTCGCTCATAATCATGGCCGGCATCGTTGCCCATCTCCCCACCGCCATCGGCCAATTGTTCGAGCAAGGCCGCACCGGCGCGCTCTCGCCTGTCGCCGTATTGCTCGTCGGGGTCGTCGCGCTGGCCACAATCGCCTTCATCTGCCTGATGGAACGCGCCCAGCGGCGCATCCTCATTCAGTATCCCAAACGCCAGGTCGGCACCCGCACCTTCCAGGGCGACAGCTCGCATCTGCCCTTGAAGCTCAACACCGCCGGCGTCATCCCGCCGATCTTCGCCTCGTCTGTGCTGCTGATGCCGCTGACCATCGCACAGTTCGCGGCGCAGGGCGGCAAGGGCCCCGAATGGCTGCTCACTGTTACCACGGCGCTGCAGCACGGCGCCCCGCTCTACATGGCGCTCTACGCCGGCGGCATCATCTTCTTCAGCTTTTTCTACACTGCGGTCGTCTTCAATCCGGAGGAAACCGCCGAAAACCTCAAGAAATACGGCGGCTTCATCCCCGGCATCCGGCCCGGCACCCGCACGTCCGAATATCTTGATTTCGTCCTCACCCGCATCACCGTCGTCGGCGCCGCTTATCTCACCGTGATCTGCCTGCTGCCCGAATTCCTTTCGGCGCGCCTCGGCACCGGCCTCGCATTGGGCGGCACCTCGCTGCTCATCGTCGTCAATGTGACGATGGATACCGTCGCACAGATCCAGAGCCACTTGCTCGCGCATCAATATGAGGGTCTTATCAAGAAGTCGAAATTGCGTGGGGGAGCGCGTCGTTGAATTTGATCTTGCTGGGTCCGCCCGGCGCGGGGAAGGGTACCCAGGCAAGTCGCCTTGTCAAAGAACGAGGGCTTGTCCAGCTGTCCACCGGAGATATGCTCCGGGCCGCCGTCGCCGCGCAAACGCCTGTCGGCCTCCAGGCGAAATCCGTCATGGAGTCGGGCGGTCTCGTGTCCGACGAGATCGTCAACGGCATCCTGTCGGAACGCCTCGATCATGATGACGCCCGTAAGGGCTTCATCCTCGATGGCTATCCGCGTACCAATGTCCAGGCCCTCGCCCTCGATGCGATGCTGACTGAAAAAGGCCTCCACCTCGATCACGTCATCGAACTCGAGGTTGACGAGGTCGCGCTCGTCGATCGCATCACCGGTCGTTTCACCTGCGCCGAATGCGGCGAAGGCTATCATGATCGCCACAAGCTGCCCAAGGTCGCCGGCACCTGCGACGTCTGCGGCAGCCATGACTTCAAGCGCCGGCCAGACGACAACGCCGAAACCGTCCGCACCCGAATGGCCGAATATCGCGCCAAGACTGCGCCAATCCTGCCCCATTATGAATCTCGCGGCCTTGTCGCCCGTGTCGATGGCATGGCCGACATGGACGCCGTGGCCGCCAGCATCGACGCCGTTTTGGACGCCTGACAATTCGCCCCCCTGGCGCCTGCGGGAGGGGCCGGGGGAGGAGCCGCCGCAAGCACTGCCCGATTTGCGTCCAACGCAACCCCGACCTATCACTCCACCAGGGACAACGACTGGGGCAAACCAATGGATAGGCGGCCAAAAACATCGTGCCTGCTGGCATCCGCCACCGCCCTCACACTCCTGCTGCCCGGCTGCATCTCCGCCCAGCGCCAGATCAATGCCAACCAGGCCGAACTCTACGCACAGGCCATCACCGAAACCGAACGCGTCGCCCGGCAACTCGAAAACGGCGGGCCCGGTCGCTATGATGTGCGCTTCTTCTTCAGCAACGCTTTCATCAACGAAAGCCTGACAACCCTCAACGGCTATCGCGTCGTCCTGCCCAATGATCCCGATATCGATCTCCGGCTGAATGGCGTTGAACTATCGACACTTGGTGCCCTCCCCGCCGTCACCCTCCAGGCGACCGCCACCCGCGGCGCGGTCAACGCCGATGTGACGATGACGGCCATCCTCGTCGCCACTGGCCGGCCCCATGAATTCCGCATCAACGTCCAATCCCTCACGCCCAACGTCCGCGTCCGCTCGCTGGAGGTCAGCCGGTTGCCGTTTGTGCAGCGGCTTCTCACCCTGCGCGTCATCGATGTCGCCGCCGGCCTGCCGACCGTCCGCCTGCCCGTCGAAGAACGCATCAGCATCGGCGGCCCGACCTCCACCACCACCGGCCGGGTCCAGACGACAGTGCCGCCCATCACCAACGCGCCGTCACACCTCAACTTCACCGCCACCGTGCCGGCAACAGCGTGGACTGGCCGCATCGTCAACCCCCGCTACTTTTTCGTCAAAAATGGCGTCTATATCTTCGGAGACGTGCGATGACGGTCCGCCTCCTCATGCTTTGCGGCCTGTTGCTGGCGCCACTCGCCGTCCGCGCCGATGAGCCCGATATCGCCGCACAACGCGTTCGCCTCGAACAACTGACCACCCGCGTCGATCGCGCCGCCGGCCGGCCGTTCTCTACCAACCGCCGCATCCATGTCGATCTCGACAGCCGCGTGTTTGGCACATGGCTCGCCGCCGTCGCCCCCAACGGCGTGCGCTCATCTGCCACCGGCACCCGCTTTGAAGGCGTGCTGGTCCAGGATCGGGTGCCGCTCATCGGCTTGCTGGAGGCCCGGCTCGACCCGGCATCGGCGACCCGGCTCGATCTCACCCTGTCAAACCCGCGCGTCACTGCCGCCACCGATCGCCTGACCGTCACCGGCGACCTTTCGGCCACCGCCCGTGCCCAGGCCCGCGTCACTGCCGCCAATTTCAATCGCACCGCCACATGCCGCACCACCGCACCGGTGCGCGAACGTGGCACCGCGAGCTTCGAACTCGGCCCCGCCGCCCGCACCCGCTATCCCTTCACGCTCCGCTTGACCCGGCCCGACAATCTGCGCGCTAGCCTCGATTGCGACCTCGCCGAACTCCGTCGCATCGAAAACATTTTACCTATCAATGGTTTGGCTGGCCAGCTAGCGAGCGGGAGCATCGACATCGGCTTGTCGGAGACGCTCCGCCTGCCAACCCCTGGCGCGGGCCGGCCGATGACAGTCGCGATCGAGCCTCGACGACCCAACTTGCGCATTACGGCACAGGGCTTGGCTTATGGCGCTGACTGACTAAACGCCCTCTCTCCTGCGGGGAGGGCGACTCGCGCCGTTGACGCGAAGGTGTCGCCTACGGCTCCGCGAGCGGGTTGAGAGTCCGCTTCATCCCGCGATTTCCCTTCTTGTGCCCCAAGGACACCTCGATTTACCCCTTAGTTACCGCAAGACTCCGGCGCCACAAAAGACGTTCTGGGCCGCACTTTCCTCATTTTTGGTCGTCAGAAAGCATAGCGCATGGGCAAAGCCCATGCCGACATCAGACGGGTTCGGGCGGTGTTCCCACCCGCCCCGCTGCCCGCGCTTGCGCCTGTAGGCGCGCGGGTCGCGCGCTCGCGGCGCTGCGCACTTGACTCTCCTCCCCCACCCGGCTAGCAGCCCCATTCCGATTAACGGAAAACTGACCCGGTGGCCCCTCTGGCTGTCCGGTTCTTGCTTTGAGATGGGGTGCCTGCCCAGCGCATCCCGTGGAGCTTGGAAGGAAATAATCTGTGGCACGTATTGCGGGTGTTAATATCCCGACCAACAAGCGCGTTGAAATCGCCTTGACCTATATTCACGGCATCGGCCGGACCACGGCATCGCGGATCACCAATGAATTGGGCTTCCCGATCGAACGCCGCGTTCAGGATCTGACCGACAGCGAAGTCCTCTCGATCCGCGAGAAGATCGACAAGGAATTGACCGTCGAAGGTGATCTTCGTCGCCAGACCGCGATGAACATCAAGCGTTTGATGGACCTCGCGTGCTATCGTGGACTCCGTCACCGCAAGGGCCTTCCGGTCCGCGGTCAACGCACCCACACCAACGCGCGTACCCGCAAGGGCAAGGCCAAGCCGATCGCCGGCAAGAAGAAGTAAGCCCCAGGCTCACGGCTTTTCACCCAGATCGACGGAACGGATTAGGATTTTTCGATGGCACGCGAAGTTGCACGCATCAAGCGCCGCGAGCGCAAGAACATCACATCGGGCGTCGCCCATGTGAACGCCAGTTTCAACAATACCATGATCACCATCACCGATGCACAGGGCAATGCGATTGCCTGGTCGTCGGCCGGGACCATGGGTTTCAAGGGCAGCCGCAAATCGACGCCGTTCGCGGCGCAGATGGCTGCCGAAGATGCCGGCAAGAAGGCCGCCGAACACGGCGTTCGCACGCTGGAAGTCGAAGTCCGCGGTCCCGGATCGGGTCGCGAATCGGCCTTGCGGGCTCTGCAGGCCGTCGGCTTTCAGATCACCGCAATCCGCGACGTGACGCCAATCCCGCACAACGGCGTGCGTCCGCCGAAACGTCGTCGCGTCTGACGCTCGCCGCTTCGGCCGCGTGTCCCCCGGCACGCGGATCTTCGCAGTTATTTGATGACGGGGACGGGCGGATGACGATCCGTTCCTCTCCAATGATGAGGTGAGCCTGTGGCTGTGATCGCCAAGAACTGGACCGAACTGAAGAAGCCAAACCGGCTGGAATCGCGGCCCAGCGCCGACAGCCGCCGCAAGGGCAGCTTTGTCGCTGAACCGCTCGAACGCGGCTTCGGCCTGACGCTTGGCAACGCCTTGCGCCGCGTCCTGCTGTCGTCGCTGCAGGGTGCAGCCGTGACCGCCATCAAGATCGACGGCGTGCTGCACGAATTCTCGTCGCTCACCGGCGTCCGCGAAGACGTGACCGACATCGTCCTCAACATCAAGCAGGTCGCCATCCGCATGCAGGGCGATCAGCCCAAGCGTGTGCATTTGACGGCGACCGGCCCCGGTGAAGTTACCGCTGGCCAGATTGTTGTCTCGGGCGACATGGAGGTCCTGAACAAGGATCTCATCATCTGCACGCTGGATGATGGCGCCACGCTCAACATGGAATTGACCGTAGAAGCCGGCAAGGGTTACGTTCCTGCCAGCGCCAACCGTCCGGCCGATGCGCCAATCGGCCTGGTGCCGGTCGACGCTTTGTACTCACCGGTCCGCCAGGTCAGCTACAAGGTCGACAATACCCGCGTCGGCCAGGAACTCGATTATGACAAGCTGACCATCCAGGTCGAAACCGACGGCACCGTAACCCCGGATGATGCTCTGGCCTATGCCGCCAAGATCCTCCAGGACCAGCTGCAGCTGTTCGTCAATTTCGAAGATGTCGTGACGGCAGCCCCGGCCCCCGCCCCCACCGGCGGACCCATCGAAGTCGACGACAACACCGTCATCAACCGCTTCCTTCTGAAAAAGGTCGACGAGTTGGAACTGTCGGTGCGCTCGGCGAACTGCCTCAAGAACGACAACATCATCTACATCGGCGATCTGGTCCAAAAGACCGAGAGCGAAATGCTGCGTACGCCAAACTTCGGCCGCAAGTCCCTGAACGAGATCAAGGAAGTGCTCAGCCACATGGGCCTGCGCCTTGGCATGGAAATCTCCGGTTGGCCGCCAGAGAACATCGAGGAAATGGCCAAGAAGCTCGAGCAAGAGTTTTAAGGCTTGAACGAAATGGTCGGGCAATTCTGTCCGACCTGGTTTGGGGTACCTGATACGGCCCCTCAACAAACGGAGACACAAAATGCGCCACGGTAATGCCCATCGCAAGCTCGGTCGCACCACCAGCCACCGCCTCGCCATGTTCCGCAACATGTCGGCCAGCCTCATCAAGCACGAGCAGATCAAGACAACCTTGCCCAAGGCTCGCGAAATCCGCCCCTATATGGAAAAGCTGATTACGCTTGCCAAGCACGGCGGCCTGTCGAATCGCCGTCTGGCCCATGCCCGCCTCGGTGATGATGAACAGCTGATCAAGCTCTTCGACGTCCTCGCGGCCCGCTATGCCGATCGTCCCGGCGGCTATGTCCGCATCGTCAAGGCCGGCATCCGCCGTTCGGACGCCACGCCGATGGCCATCGTCGAATTCGTCGATCGCGACACCTCGGCCAAGGGGCAGGATTCGGGTCCGGTCGAAACCTTCGACGGCGAAGATTGATTTTGTCCGGTTGTGTTTGCCGGCAGGCTCTATCCTGCCGCACACGCAGCATCATTAGAAATCCTGACTGAAAGACGAAGCGACCATGGCTGACGAAATCGATTTGTCGCAGACCGAAAACGGCTTCGACATGGCGGGGCAGGAGCTGCCGCAGGTCTCGATCCTGACGCAATATGTCAAGGATCTCTCCTTCGAAAACCCCAACGCGCCAGGGTCGCTTCAGTCCGACACCGCCCCTCGCATCGACGTCAATGTCAGCGTCAATGCCAAGCGCGGCGGCGACAACGTCTATGAGGTCGAGCTGAAAATCAGCGCCAAGGCGATGACCGGTGACAATGTCGCTTTCGCCATCGAACTGGTCTACGCTGGTCTCTTCGGCCTCGCCAACGTGCCCGAAGAGGCGCTGGAGCCCTTCCTCATCATCGAAGCGCCACGGATCATCTTCCCCTTCGCTCGTCGCATCATCGCCGATTCGGTCCGTGACGGCGGCTTCCCACCATTGATGCTCGACCCTATCGATTTCGCCTCGCTTTACATGGCGCAGCAGGCCCAGGGCGCCCAGGTCGGCAATGCCTGAGTCCTTCCCCACTCCCCTTGCGGGAGAGGGCGGCTCGCCAAAGGCGAGCAGGGTGAGGGGTCCAAGATGAGTCTCGTAAAGGCCACCGCCACCATCGGCGGCCTCACCCTCATCAGCCGTATCGCCGGCTTCATCCGTGACATGCTCATGGCACGCTTCGTCGGCGCCGGCATGGCGGCGGATGCGTTCCTAATCGCCTTCCGCCTGCCCAATCTGTTCCGCGCCCTGTTTGCCGAAGGCGCCTTTGCCGCCGCCTTCGTCCCCATGTTCAACCGCCAGGTCGGCGCCGACCACGGCGACATGACCGGCGCCAAGCGCTTCGCCGAAGACGCCCTCGCCGTCCTGCTTCCCGTCCTCGTCATCTTCACCACAATCATGGTCATCGCCGCCGCCCCCATCGTCTGGGCGCTCACCGGCGGTTTCCCCGAATCCGACCCGCAAAAATTCGACCTCGCCGTCGATTTCACCCGCCTCACCTTCCCCTACCTCCTGCTCATCAGCCTCGTCTCGCTGATGGGCGGCATCCTCAATTCCATCGGACGCTTCTGGGTCAACGCCGCCGCCCCCATCCTTCTCAATCTCGCGCTCATCGCCGGGCTCCTGTTTTTTCGCGGCAGCACCGATGTCCACACCGCCCGGGTCCAGGCGCTGTGCGTCTCCCTCGCCGGCATCTTGCAATTCCTCTGGCTGCTCTGGTCGTGCCTCGCCGCCGACATAAAGCTGCGTCTCCGCCGCCCGCGCCTCACCCCCCAGGTTCGCCAACTCATGCGCATCGCCGCCCCGGCTGCAATCGGTGCCGGCGCGGTGCAGTTCAACCTGCTTATCTCCACCGCCATAGCGGCGCGCTTCCTGCCTGAAGGCGCGATCAGCTTCCTCTACTATGCCGATCGCCTCAACCAGTTGCCGCTCGGCCTGATCGGCATCGGCGTCGGCACCGCCATGCTCCCGGCCCTGTCTCGGCAACTCGGCTCCGGCAACGCCCCCGCCGCCGCCCACACCCAGAATCGCGCCATCGAACTTGTCCTCCTGCTCACCCTTCCCGCCGCCGCCGCTCTCACCGTGTCGGCACTGCCCATCATCCGCACATTGCTCGAACATGGTCGCTTCCTGCCATCAGACACCGTCGCAACCGCACAGGCCCTCGCCGCCTTCTCGCTCGGCCTCCCGGCTTACGTGCTCATAAAAGTCCTCACCCCCGGCTTCCACGCCCGCCAGGACACCAAAATGCCAGTCCGCATCGCCATCGCCTCGATGCTGGTCAACCTCGCTGGTAATCTCATCCTCGTCTGGCCGCTGGGTCATGTCGGCATCGCGCTATCCACCGCCATCGCTGCCTGGGTGAACGCCATCGCCCTCTGGCTCGTGCTGCGTCACCGCGGCCATTTTCACATGGATGCCAAGCTCAAGCGCACCTTGCCGCGCTTATTCGCCGCCGCCGCAATCATGGGCGCCGTGCTCCTCGCCCTCAACCCGTTGCTCATTCCCCACACCGGCGGCAATATCCTCACCCGCGCCATCGCCCTGACGCTGTTGCTCGGTGCCGGCGGCGTCGCCTATCTCGCGGCGTCGCGCCTCCTGCGCATATTCACCCTCGCCGAACTCAAATCGCAATTCCGCAAAGGCCCCGCAAAATGAGCCGCGTCTTCTCCGGTATTCAACCCACCGGCAACCTCCACCTCGGCAATTATCTCGGCGCCATCCGCAACTGGGTCGCCATGCAGGGTGCGCACGAAGCCATCTTCTGCGTCGTCGACCTCCACGCCATCACCGTAGCGCAAGATCCCTCCGCCCTCCACAATGGCGTCCGCGAAATGACCGCCGCACTCCTCGCCAGTGGCGTCGATCCGGCGCGCTGCATCCTGTTTCAACAAAGCCAGGTCCGCGTCCATGCCGAGCTGGCCTGGGTCCTCATGTGCACCGCCCGCACCGGCTGGCTCAACCGCATGACTCAGTTCAAGGAAAAATCTGGCAAGGATCGCGAAGGCGCCAGTGTCGGCCTTTATGCCTATCCGGTGCTCCAGGCTGCTGACATCCTCGCCTACAAGGCCACCCATGTCCCCGTCGGCGACGACCAGAAACAGCATCTCGAGCTCTCGCGAGACATCGCGATCAAGTTCAACACCGATTACAATGTCGATCTCTTTCCGCTGCCCGAACCGGTCAGTGAAGGTCCGGCCACACGAGTCATGTCGCTGCGCGATGGCACCGCCAAAATGTCGAAATCCGATCCCACCGACGCCGCGCGGATCAACATGACTGACACACCCGACGCCATCGCGCAAAAAATCAAGCGCGCCAAAACCGATGCCGACGCGCTCCCGTCCGAACCCGCCGGCCTCACCGGTCGCCCCGAAGCCGCCAACCTTGTTGCCATCATGGCCGCTCTCACCCACAGCAGCGTCGCTGATGTGCTGTCGCGCCACGGTGGCCAGGGCTTTGGCCAGTTCAAGCCGGCGCTGGCGGAGATCATGGTCGCCACCCTTGCCCCCATCACTGCGCGCTTCAACGATCTGCGTCAGGACACAGTCACCATCGATGCCGTCCTCGCCGATGGCGCTGCCCGCGCCCGCGCCATCGCCGAGCCAGTTCTGGCCGAAGTGCACCGCGCCGTTGGATTCACAAGGTGAATTTTCGCAAATCGCCGACATGTCTGCAAATTCAGACGCGATTAACTTGAAACCGCCCACTTTCCGGCCCAGTTGAAGAAACACAATAACAAGGTCCGCAGCGATGAACCCGACCAAAGCCATTTCCCGCGCCATCCTGCCCCTCACCGTCGCGGCGCTGCTCGCCGGCTGCGCCCCTACCTTCGAAGCACGAGTCGCGCGTTTTTCCTCGCTGCCGACGCCGCCGGCCAAATCCTTCATCATCGAACCCGGTGATCCTGCCAAGGTCGGCGGCCTCGAATTCGCCACCTATGCCAATCTGGTGCGCAAACAGATGCTCGCCAATGGCTTCACCGAAGCCGCATCGCCGGGCCAGGCCGAAGTCACCGTCCAGTTCGACTATAATGTCGGCCCGCCGCGCGAACGCATCCAGACTCGCCCCGGCACCAACATGGGCTGGAATGGTGGCTGGGGCGCGCCCGGCTGGGGTGGCCCTGGCTGGGGCTGGAATCCCTATTGGGGCGCTGGCTGGGGCGGCGGCGCCTGGGGTGGTGGTTGGGGCGGCGGCTGGTCACAACCCGAAGTCTATTCGGTGACTCAGTTCAACAGCCAGGTCGCGATGAAGATGTACCGCAATGTCGACAAGGCCAGCGTCTTCGAAGGCCGCGCCGAAACCGTCAGCTCGTCGAACAACCTGACGCAGCTGGTGCCCAACCTGGTCATCGCGATGTTCACCAAATTCCCCGGCAACAGCGGCGAAACTGTCCGCGTGCGCTTCAATCCGAATCGTCCAGATCAACCCGGCACCGTCCGCCCGATAAATTAGACTAGAGCCGACGACACATCGAAAAAAGTGCCGCAGGCGGCGCTTGTGCTTCGGCCGTGTCCAGCTTCACACCACGCTATTGTGGCGGCACTTCTTCCGTAACACCCATTCGGCTGGTCCGATCCTGTGCCCAGGCGTCGATCTGGCGCTGGTTGCAGCCTGTAGCGCCGCCACCGCCTACGGCCGAGCAACTGCCAATGGAGCCTCCCGCCCCGCCGGTAGCATCGCCCAGCAACAAGTTGCGATTGGCTTGGAACGGGCTGACCCGCACATTATTGGCTGAACGCAGTCGCTCCGGAATCCGATAAATTTCCGAATCGGGCAGCCGTGCGCACACCACGATTTCATCGGATGACGTCGGCTTCGGGCACTCCTCGGTCCCGAACACCGTCACCAGTCGCTGCCGCGGACGCGTGCCATCGCCCGGCTCGGGCGCCGGCTTCAACGTGCTGCGCACCGGTGCAGCGGTGGGATCGACGCCCGTCTGTGCCCAAACTGGCGCCGCCGCAAAAACCGAAAATGACGCCAGCATAAGTATCGTCGTCGCCCGCATCATCTCAAACTCCCAAACGCTCGCTGCCTGCTTAAAGCGCAACCAACCTGTCGTCATCCTGAACTTGGTTCCACAACCGTCGCCCGGCAGCACTTGCGGACACTGCCGGCTATGCCTGATCTATATGCATCGAATAGGTGAAGCGCTCACCAGGATGCGCCGACACCGAAATCTCGACGATGCGGCCGCTCTCGTCGCGATACACCCGCACAATCCGCAACACCGGCGCCCGCCGTGGTATCGCCAATGCCGCTGCTTCGCGCCCTCCTGCTGCCATCGCCCGGATATCCTGCTCCACCCGGGCGATGCGAAACCCGGCAGCAGCGCTCAATTGCTCGAACAACGTCTGCCGCCCCGGCTTCAGGCCAACCACATGTGGCTCCAGAGCCGGGTCGATGAAAACATCGGTCAACGCCACAGGCGTGCCCCCCGGGGTCGTTGTGCGAATGCCCGAAAGATAGACCCAACGACTGCCGGCCGGGACGCCGAGCTCCTGCGCCTGACTTTCGCCCATGATCGTCATGCCATTGATGGTGAACTGAAATTCGCTCCCTGCAGCATATTGCAGCAATTCGGCAACATCCGACAATGGCTGGCGCAGCACCTGTCCGCCGGTATCGACAATGGTACCTGATCCGCGCCGCCGGCGGATTAGACCCTCAGCCTGCAAGCGCCGCAATGCCTCGCGCACGGTGAACCGGCTCACCCCATATTGCTCGCACAACACACTTTCGGTCGGCAGTTGCGCACCCTCCGGAAATCGACCCTCGGCAATCCCGGCGCGCAGTTCGTCCGCCACCTGGAGATAGCGTGGACCCTGGCTCCTGACTTTTCCGCTCACGGCCACCCCTTTTGCCTGAGTGTCTGATCCATAAGTCTGCGGTTGAGGGCTGGCGAGGGATTTTTCGGGCTGGCAAGGCGCGGTTGCCGCCAGGATGCTCGGCATCGGGGCAAGATCGCAACACTGCCAGCGCGGAAAAGAACCGCCAGGCCGACCCGCACGACTTATGGGTCAGACACTAAGGAGGCACCTTGATTGATGCGCGCCAACTCCGCAATATGTCCGGACAAATTGTGCCGGCGAAAGCGGGTCGAAAAGGATCGCGAATTGCCGCAATCGTCCAAAGTGTCGTTGACCGAGAAACTCGCTGTCCGGCTGGCGCGTCCGATCGATGTCGCAACACAGACCCTGGCGCGGCTGCATCTGCTCGATTGGCTCGCCTGTGTCGCCGGCGCGCGCCGCGAAGCGCTGGCCAGCGTTGCCCGCGCCGCAGAGCCTGATCCGATGCTCCGCGCTGCTTTGATGGGCAATGTCCTTGAAATGGACGATGTCGATCGCATTGCCCGCCTCCACCCCGGGCCAGTCATTTGGCCGGCGGCACTCTGCGCTGCCCGCGACGAAGCAGTCGACATGGGAAGCCTGCTCGACGCCGCTGTTCGCGGCTATGAAGCTATGATCACCATCGGCCGGATGTTTGATGATCATCATTACGCATTTTGGCACCCGACCGCGACTGCCGGCGGCTTCGGCGCCGTCGCCGCTGCGGCCTCGATCCTCGGCCTCAGCCCATCGCAAACTGTCGCCGCGTTGGGCACCGCCGGCTCCACCGCCGGCGGGCTGTGGCGAATGCGCCACGAGCCGGTGATGACCAAGGCCATCCACGCTGCCCATGCAGCACGTTCGGCGCTGTGGTTCGCCCGCATGGCCCGCCACGGCCTCACGGGGCCATGTTTCATCCTCGAAGGCGAGCAGGGCCTGTTTGCCGCAATGACCGCCACCCCGCGCCCGGTTCCGCACACAGACGGCTGGCGGCTGTCGGAGATCAGCTTCAAGCCCTATCCCGCCTGCCGCCACGCCCATCCGGCAATCGATGCCGCCCTGGCCCTTCGCCCTGCCCTCTCCAATGGCCCGATCCATGTCGAAACCTATGGCGATGCATTGCGCTTCTGCGACCAACCCAGCCCGACGACCACCATGGAAGCCAAGTTTTCGTTGCAACACGTCGTCGCCGTGGTGGCGGTGAAGGGCATTCCCGGCCTTGCGGATTTCGAACCCAAATCGATCGCCGATCCACAGATTGCCGCAGCGCGCGCCCGCGTCACCGTCGCCCGCGCCGCCGATATGGATGCCGCCTACCCGGCACATTTCGGTGCCCGCATCACCGCCAGTGGCCAGGTTGCACAAACCGCCGATGCACTCGGCGATCCCGAATGCCCTGTCGGCCGCACCGAAATCACCACAAAGCTGCGTGCTCTCGTCGCCTGGGGTGGCCTCCCTTTGGTCGAAGTCGATGCCGCGCTGGCACTGGTCATGGACAGCGCTGAAAACGCCCCCACAGCGCCATTGCTCGACCTTATGGCCCGTTGGACCGCATGAGCGCGACCGCCGCCCTGCTGGCCTTCGCCGCCGCGCCCCGGACGCTGCCACCGCACGTCCGCGCTGCCGCGCTTTTGCTCCTGGACGACACGCTTGCCGTCGGCGCCGCCGGCTCCACCGCCCCCGGCGCTGATGGCGTCCTTGCTGCCGCTCTGAGCTGGGGCAATGGTGATACAGTCCCCATTCTCGGCCGCAACGTCCGCCTCCCCGCCGCCGGAGCTGCCTTCGTCAACGGCTTCCAGATCCATTGCCTCGAATGGGATGCCGTCCACGAACCCGCCGTCGTCCATGCCATGAGCGTCGTCACCGCGGCGCTGCTCTCCGCCTGCCACGCCAAGGGCAATGTCTCGCATGACGACACCCTCGCCGCACTCATCACCGGCGTCGATATCGCCTGCGTCCTCGGCCTCGCCGCCACGACCCCGCTCAAATTCTTCCGCCCCGCCACCGCTGGCCTCATCGGCGCCGCGCTGGCCTGCGCCCGCATCGCCGGACTGCCACCGGAACGCTTCGCCGATGTCCTCGGCCTCGCCCACGCCCAATGCGCCGGCACTATGCAGGCTCATGTCGAAGGTTCGCTCGCCCTGCCACTCCAGGTTGCCGCCGCAGCGCGCGCCGCCATCACCGCCGTCGATCTCGTCGCCGCCGGGCTGCCGGGGCCGCACGACGCCCTCACCGGCCCCTTCGGCTATTTCCCGCTGTTCGACGAAGGTGATCCCGTCACGCTGATCGCCACTTTGGGCACCATCTGGCGCATCCCCGAACTCAGCATAAAGCCCTGGCCATCCGGCCGCGCCAGCCATGCGACCCTTGCCGTTCTCGCCGAAAACCCCGGCGTCACGGCAGTCGAAGCTTATGTTCCACCCCTGATCGCCCGTCTCGTCGGTCGCCCGTGGTTGCCCGGCATGACTCCGGCCTATGCGCGCCTGTGCATGCCGTTCCTGACCGCACTGATGCTCACCGATGCGCGCATCGACCCGCGCCGCTTCACGCCCAAAAATTTCACCGATCCCGCACTTCGCAACTTGGGCGACCGCCTGTCCATCATCATAGATGCCAACCCCGATCTGAACGCCCTCGCCCCGCAGCGTTTCGTGCTTACGTTCGCCGATGGCAGCCGGCGGGAGATCATGGTGCCAGCGACGCTTGGATCGCCCGAAAATCCCCTCAGCCAGGCCATCTCAGCCGACAAGCTGGCGTTCGCCCTTGGCCTTGCTGCCGAACACCCCGCGACAGCCCGGCCAGACCCCCTTCAACGCCTCTCAGGAACCCAATGATGCGCTATCCAGACTATGTCGCCACGGCCGATGTGCCGGGTTTGCTGCGCGATTATCCCATCGGCGACGCCTTCACCGAACGCTACCAGGCCATGTCCAGCGACGAACTGCGCAGCCTCCAGGAAGCCCAATTCGCCCGCCTCATGGCGCGCGGCTGGGCCATCCCCTTTTACAAACGCCACTGGGGCGCCCAAGGCATAGAATCCAGCGATATCAGGGGCCTGAACGACATTCAGAAACTCCCCAGCTACGACAAATCCGACCTTATGGCCTCAATAGCCGCCCATCCGCCCTTCGGCGACTTCCACGGCATGGGCGACCCAACAACCCGGCCACCGGTTGTCCTCCACACCACCTCCGGCACAACCGGAAAACCCCAGACCCTCCTCTTCGGCCCCAAAGGCCGCGAAGTCGGCAACCTCCTCGTGGCCCGCATGGCGCGCTGGCAAGGCCTGTC
>JANPEP010000007.1:0-11034 GCA_031422995.1 Polymorphobacter sp.
GTGCCCTTCAGGTGCACGGCGATTTCCAGGTCGAAATCCGCCTCGGTCATGTCGATCACCGACGCCGGCCGGTTGATGCCGGCGTTGTTGACGACGATGTCGAGCCCGCCGAAGGTCTGCACCGCCTGCTCGATGATCGTCGCGGCGCCGGCCCAATCGGCGACGCTGGCAAGGTTGGCCACCGCCATGCCGCCGGCCTCCCTGATTTCCTCCGCCACGGCATTTGCCGCATCGCCGGCACCGTCCCCTGTCACGCCGCCGCCAAGGTCGTTGACCACCACCCGCGCCCCCGCTGCGGCCAGCGCCAGCGCATGGCACCGCCCCAACCCGCGACCACCGCCTGTCACAACCGCGACCTTGCCTTCGAGCAATCCCATGGCCAACACTCCCCGGCAACAGGATGACAGGATTGGCCATGTTCGACTTCGCCGGCAAGACCGTGCTTGTGACAGGGGGCTCCACCGGGATCGGCAACGCCGCAGCGCGGATGTTCCTGGCCGCCGGTGCCCGGACCATCGTCACTGGCACCCGCGCCACGGCAGCCGACTATGCCGGCGAGGACGGCGACCTGTCGGGAATGGAATATCACCGCCTCGACCAGGGCGACCGCGCCGCCGTCGCTGCCCTCGATCCGGGCATCACCCACCTCGATGCGCTGGTCATTGCAGGAGCAAAGGTCGCCTATCGCCGCGCCGAATTCGAAATCGACACTTTTGCCGATGTCCTCGCCACCAACCTGACCGGTCCCATGCAGCTCGCGACAAAGTTCCGACCGCAGTTGGGCGGCGGGAGCATCACCTTCATCGGCTCGGTCGCCAGCTTTCGCGGCACCATCGGCCAACCGGCTTACTCGGCGTCAAAGGGCGGCTTGCTCACGCTCACCAAGACGCTCGCCCAGGCGTTCGCGCGCGACATGATCCGCGTCAACCTGATTGCCCCCGGCCTCATCCGCAGCAAGATGACCGCCGTGACCTGGGAAGATGCCGACCGCCTGTCTGCCACGGAACGCGCGGTCCCGCTGGGCCGCATCGGCGAGCCCGACGACATCGCCGGCGGAATAGTTTTCCTCGCGTCACCAATGGCATCATACATCACCGGCACGTCATTGATCATCGACGGAGGGGTTTCGGCATGAGCTGGGCAACAGGAAAAATCGCATTGGTCACCGGCGGCAGCCAGGGCATCGGCCACGCCACTGCCGCGACGCTGCGCGATCTCGGCGCGCACGTCACCGTCACCGGCACCCGCGCCAGCTTTGCCGATTATGACGCGCCATTGGCGGGCGTTACCTATCGCCAGGCCGACCTGTCGCAACCCGCGGTGCGCGCCGAACTCGCGGCGCAGTTCCCGGCGCTCGACATCCTCATCAACAATGCCGGCGGCGGCAGCGCCAATGAATATGACCAGGATGCGTTCGAAGCGGTCATCGACCTCAACCTCAACGCCGTCATGGACCTCAGCGTCCGGCTGTTTCCGTTGCTGAAGGCGGGGCAGGGGAGCATCGTCAACGTCGGCAGCCTTGCTTCCTTCCTCGCCTTGAAGGAGACCCCGGCCTACACCGCCTCAAAGGCTGGCCTTCTTGGCCTCACCCGTGCGCTTGGCGATAAATGGGCGCCCGATGGCGTGCGGGTCAACCTTGTCGCTCCCGGCTTCATTGCCACGCGCATGACCGCCGGCATGCGCAACAATGCTGACTTCGAAAAGCGCCTGCTCAAGGCTGTGCCCATGCGCCGCTGGGGCGATCCGGTTGAAGTCGCCAGCGTCATCCTGTTTCTCGCGTCGCCAGCCGCCAGCTATATCACCGGCCAAAGCATCGCCATTGATGGTGGCTTGATGCTGCGCTGATCGCCCCATTTGGGTGTATTGCCATAAGTTTAACAAAGCCTACCCAAGCCGGGCGCCATTCCGGCGCGGGAGGGGGCTCCACCATGCGTTACCTTGCACCGGTTATCCTGTCGCTCGGCCTGCTGACCGCGCCAGCATCGGCGATCTCATTCGGGCCAAAGGCTCCACCCGCTGTCGAAATCATCCCCGCCGAACTCCTTGGCAAGGCAGAGGCCCTCACCAAAGTTACCAGCGATAAGTCCCTTGCCGGTGTAAAACGCGTTGCCATCGGCCAGTTTCAAGTCGAGTTCGTCACGCGTTCGCTCGGCCTTACGGCCAAGGAACGCAACCAGACGACGCTGACCTATCATATCGCCACGCCATTGCCCGACAGCTCGTTGCAGGCCGTGACCGACAAACTCTACAAGAATTTCGTTGCGCAGATGACCGCCGCCGGCTTTGAAGTCGTGCCCAGGGACGCCATGATGGCAACCGCTGCCTGGCCCAAGATTGCTGCCATTGCCAAGCCCAGCCCCGCCGATGTGAGCACCTTGAGCGGCAAGGGCCGGCTCACCAATGCGCTTGGCGACCCGTATTACTATGCCATCCCCGATGAACATCTCGGCGGTATGGGCGGTATGGCTTGGGCGATGTCGATGGGCGTGGTCAAGGAGCAGGCACTGGCCACCGAACTTGGCGCTGCCATCGTCGATGTCCGCCTCGTCGTTGGCTTCAAGGAAACCGACAAGCACAATGACCTGTTCGCCATCGCCCGCACCGGCTCCAGCTTTGTCGGCAAGCCACGGCTGGTGGCGCAGTCCGCCGCGACCGGCATGAGCGTGCAGACGGCGACGCGCGGCCCCGGCACCATCGCGCTCAACAGCGACCTGATGTTTGCCAACGACACCATTGCCGACAACATGAAGATGGACACGTCCGGCGTGCAGGAAGCCAGCAACATCGCCGCCAAGGGGATGTTCGGGCTTCGCGTGCTCGGCGGCATCGTCCCCGGCGTTGGTGCGCTGCCGGCGATGAATCTCAACACTGCGTACAAGGTGGCGCTCAACCCCAGCGAAACCGACTATGTGAGCAGCGTCGATACCAATCTGGCGGCTGTCACCGGGGCGCTCGTTGTCCGCTTCGCCACGGCCGCAGCGGTACCCGCGAAATAAGCGCCAAGCACTTGCATCGAAAAAGCATATCGGGCGAGTTCCAATTGACAGGCGTCGATTGCCAGATTGCCCACGCGCGGGCGCACGTGTAGGCTCGGGCAACAAATGGGGAGCATGACCATGCCGAAGTCATCAATCATTGTGGCTGCGGCACTGGCTCTTTTGCCCGGCTTGCCACTGGCGACAGTTCAGGCGCGGCAGGCGGTGCAGACATTGCCGGCGTTCAAACCCAATGATGGCCCGCCGAACTTTGGCCCGCCACCTGCGGGGCAGCGGCCGCCGTCCAACCAGCTCTATGCCGGCAACATTCGCTGCGAATCACAGAATTTTCGCACACAACGCTGCAACGTCCGCACCCAGAACCGGGTGACGCTGGTGCAACAGCAGGGCAACAGCCCTTGCCGGCGCGGGCAGACCTGGCGTTATGATGCCAATGCCATCACCGTATCCGATGGCTGCCGCGGCACCTTTGCGTATGGCTATGGCAATGTCCCGCCGGGCAAGGACAGCAACGGCAATGCACTGCCCTGGATCCTCGCCGGCGCCGGGGCGACGGCCGGGATTGCAGCGATCGTCAACAGTGGCAACAACAATCCACCGCCCCCTGAAGCACGACCCGCACCGCCATTGCCGCAGGAAGCGCCGCCGCCCGTCGCTGCGCCACCGGTTCCCCCGGCGCCCCCCGCAATTGCCGGACCGCCATTCCCGGCACAGCCACCCGCCAAGATCGACGCCAATTTGCAAATGCTCACCGCGGCGCAGCAGCCCTCGATGCAATCCTGCCTGTTCGAAGGCGCACGCCAGGTTGGCGTTGGTGGCGGCTCGGTGCTCCGGCTCGATGGCGTTGACCGCATCGAACAGGGCAATGGCGGCTGGCGCTTCACGTTCCGCGCCACTGGAACTTTCCCTGATCGCGATCGGCGCTTCAGCGTGTTCTGCCGCTCAACCCCAACCAGCGTGATCGAGTTCACCCCAACCGGGCTATAACTCAGCCATTCCCCCGCCGGCTCATGAACGCCAGCCGTTCGAACAGCATCACATCGGCTTCGTTCTTCAACAGCGCGCCGTGCAGCGGCGGGATCAGCGTCTTGGTGTCGCGATTGCGCAGCACTTCGATCGGCAGATCCTCGTGCATCAGCAGCTTCAGCCAATCGAGCAGCTCCGACGTCGACGGCTTCTTCTTCATGCCAGGCACGTCCCGGATATCGAAGAAGATATTCAGCGCCTCCGCCACCAGCGTCTTCTGGATGTCGGGGAAATGTACCTTCACAATCGATTCCATCGTCTCGCGATCCGGAAACTTGATATAGTGGAAGAAGCAGCGGCGCAGGAACGCATCCGGCAGCTCTTTCTCATTGTTCGACGTGATGATGACGATCGGCCGCACCACCGCCTTCACTCGCTCGCCGGTCTCGTAAACATCAAACTCCATGCGATCGAGCTCGGTCAGCAGATCGTTGGGAAATTCGATGTCCGCCTTGTCGATTTCGTCGATCAACAACACCGGCAGCCTGGGCGACGTGAACGCCTCCCACATCTTGCCCTTGCGGATATAGTTGGAAATATCGTGCACCCGCACATCGCCCAGTTGCGAATCGCGCAACCGGCTGACGGCATCATATTCATACAGGCCCTGCTGGGCCTTGGTCGTCGACTTTACGTTCCACTCGATCAACGGCGCATCGAACGCATCGGCAATTTGCTGCGCCAGCACCGTTTTGCCGGTGCCCGGCTCTCCCTTGACCAGCAACGGTCGCCGCAATGTGACGGCGGCATTGACCGCAACCTTCAGATCATTGGTCGCGACATAGCCCGAGGTGCCCTGGAAGCGCATGGATGTCATGGAATGCCTTTTTCGCTTAACGTTTCCGTCAAGCTAGAGGCGTGCGCAGCCAAGGGCAACTAGCGATACGTGTAAGTCACCTCGGTCTTTTCCCCACCGGGAAAGCCGAACATCGTCCCCGATGAATCCGCCGTCTGCGATACCAGCCGTGGCTTGCCATTGGCATCCAGCCTATATTCACTCACTTGTTCAAAATTCTGTACCTTTATCAACATATTCATCCGGAATGGCTCGCGCGCTGTCACCTTCACCCGCTCAACCCAGGGTTGCCCGGAACCCGGCGCGGTGCGCTGTGCAATCGTCGCCTCGGCCATCAGGTGGCTCGAAATGTCGCCGGTATCGGTGCGAACGGAGCCGACCGGCAAAACCGGAATCTTCAACACCGTGCGGCCCTGGGCATCGGTGCCCCGGTCTGTCGCACCGGAAAGCAGCACAGCCATTCGGTGATAACCCGGCACCGGTGCCGAAGTCGTGGCTTTCAAGGTTTCCGTCTTCTGGTTGGTCGATGGCCGCTTGCCGTTGATCGACAAGACCGACCATTTGCGACCGTCCCACCGCTCGACCTTCACCGTGTCGGTCACGGTGCCGCCGCCAGTGCGAACCGATTTCGTCGTGCGGTCAAAAGTGACGCCCGCCGGGTTCATGGCGCGCGATTCGACAATGATGCGATCACGAACCGGGTCCGGAACGGGGGCAGCGGCGACAAGAAACGCCAGGGACATCAGTCCAAACACAAAAGACTTCATTCGCCGCCCATATCGGGGCAGGGCGCGACAAACAAGTTGTGTGTTTGTTGCAATCGCGGTTCGACCTCGCACGATTGCCCGGCATTTCACCGAAGCGGCGTGTACGTCACATCGGTGCGCGTCGTACCAGTCTTGCCAAATTGTGATCCGGCCATTGTCTGCAACGAATGAAACAGCGCGGGGCGACCGCCAGGACCGGGGCGATAATCATTCACCACTTCAAAGCTGTCGAGCTTGGCAACCATGAAGAAAGACAAGGGTTTGGGCAGGAAAATCCGCAACCGCGAGACAATCGGCACCGCGCCGCTGGCGTCGATGACCGCCTCGCCAACCATGTCCGCGGAACGATCACCGCTGATATTGATGCTGCCCTTGGGCAATTTGTCGATGCGATAGACGATACGGCCATCGGCGGACGGAACGCGCCGCGCGCCGCCGGAGAGATAGTCCGCAATCCGGTGATAACCGGGTACCGGACGGCCCGCCGTTTCCTTGCGGATGCGGGCGGCGTCCTCTGTGGTTACCGGCTTGCCGTCGATGCTCACCGGCGTCATCTGCTTGCCGTCCCAGCGGTCGACCTTGACCGTTGTTTCGGTCGCGCCGGACTTTTCCTGTGAAACGCCTTTCGCCACCCTGTCAAAGGCGATGCCCGATGCCGGCACAGCTTTGGCACCGGCAATGACCTTGTCGAGCAATGGATCAGGCGCCGCTGATGCCGCAGTAGAAAGAAGAACCAGCGAAAGAGCGATGAAAATGCGCATGTTTTTCGCTCTGCCAGCGGGAATGTGTGTTGTAAAGCTGATACGCCAAATCGAACGGCAATCGATCAGGCGCGACCCGCCGATGCCAGGCCGGCGCTGGCCAGACTGTTGCCAGGCCGTTGCGCGAGGGCGCGCCTGAAGTCTGCCGCAGCGCCCACGGCATCGCCCTGTTTCAGGCGCAGCTCGCCGGCAAGCACGGCTACCGGCGTTGGCCACAGTGCCGGTTCGAAATAGGGCAGATTGGCTTCGATGGCTTCGGCGGCATGGTATTGCCGCAACGCCTCATCAAATTTGCCCTCGGCTTCGGCGATGCGGCCCCGCGCGACGCCATCGGCAATCGCAGCCAGCGTCAACTCGCCGGCATACCGGCGCATATCGGAAGGTTTGGTCACGATGGCGTCGCGCGCCGTGCGAAGCGCCAGCAACTCGGCGCGAGCGGCGACGGTGTCGTTGCGCATCGCCAACGCTTCGGCGCGCACGCCGTGCCACACGACCTGCAATCGCGTCAGGCGCTTGTCGGGGGCGGGCAGGGCGAGCACTTGCGCCGGAGTCAGGAACCGCGCGCGGGCGTGCAGCGCCGTCGCCAGCCGGCCCTGCAGATAGGGCGATTTGAGTGCGGCTTCGGTGGTGATGGCCGCGTCGAGCGCATCCGCCGCCGCCAGCGCCGTGGCGCGGTCGCCACTCTGCGTTGCCGCCGAGGCAAGGAAGTGACTGTGGTGCGTGAAATAGCCATAAAATTCCGGCGCATCACCAACAGCCCGGGCATAGGCTTCGTCGGCAACAATCGCGCTCTTGTTGGCGGCGATGGCCTCATCAAACCGGCCGATCCGGTACCAGGTATGGCTCGGCATATGGACCATGTGCGGCGCCGCCGGCGCAAGCCGCCCCAGCCGTGCTGCTCCCTCGGCGGCGCGGCCCGGATTGGCCGAGGCTTCGGTGAGATGGATGAGCAGGTGGATGGCCTGCGGATCGTCGGGGGACCGCGCACGCACGGTTTCCACCAGCTTGATGGCCGCGCCGGCGCGGGCCTTGGGTACCTTGCCACCGGCTTCCCAATAATCCCAGGGCTGGCTGTCCATGATCGCTTCGGCCGCAAGGATCGCCACCAGATCGTCATCCGGCCAACGCGCCGCCAGCCGTATCATCGTGTCGGCATAGCGGTCACCATGCACGCCGCTCTGCTTGCCACCCGGTTCATGGCGGGCATGCACGGCTTCCACCAGTGCCCGGTCGCGATCGGACAAGGCCCGATTGGCCGCTGTGCGCCCGGTCAGTGCACGGGCTTGCGCGATGGTAGGCGCGTCAATCGGCCCGCTGTTTATATAAGGCCCAAACGCCAATGCCTCGCCCCAGCCGCACATCGCACACGCCGGATCGAGCGCAGCGGCACGGCGAAAGCTCTTCAACGCCTCGTCATAGTCAAAGCCGAACAACTGCCCCAGGCCCTGGTCGAAAAATGCCTGCGCCTCGGAAACATTGCTTACCGGCATGTGCGCCGGCGTCAGCCCCGGCACCAGCACGGCGCCCTTGCCGACGCTTGCGGCCCCAACGCCCTCACCGCTCATGCAACTGCTGGTGGCAAGCGCCTCCGCCAGCCTGGCGTCGGCAGGGGAGGGGGCCTTGCTCGCCGGTGCGTCGAGTGCGGCGGCTGCGGCAAGGGCGAGGATGAAGCGAATGGCCATGCCGACGAACCTGCGTCAGTCACTCGTCGCTGGCAAGGGTGCGATAACGCGGCAGGTGCGGACGCTGTTCAGGAGCCTCCGGCGACTGGGGCCAAAGGCCCCAGTCGCAGGGGTCTCTCTGGACGTCAAACGTCGAGGAAGCTGCGCATCTTGCGGCTGCGCGACGGGTGCTTCAGCTTGCGCAGAGCCTTGGCTTCGATCTGCCGGATGCGCTCGCGGGTCACGCTGAACTGCTGCCCGACTTCTTCAAGCGTGTGATCGGTGTTCATGCCTATGCCAAAACGCATGCGCAGCACGCGTTCCTCCCGCGGCGTCAAGGAAGCCAGCACGCGGGTGACAGTTTCCTTGAGGTTGGCATGAATGGCGGCATCGACAGGAATGACGGCATTCTTGTCCTCGATGAAATCGCCCAGGTGCGAATCCTCCTCGTCGCCGATCGGCGTTTCGAGCGAAATCGGCTCCTTGGCGATCTTCATCACCTTGCGGACCTTTTCGAGCGGCATCGACAGCCGCTCGGCGAGTTCTTCTGGTGTAGGTTCGCGGCCGATTTCGTGCAGGATCTGCCGCGATGTACGGACCAACTTGTTGATCGTTTCGATCATGTGCACCGGGATACGGATCGTCCGTGCCTGGTCGGCGATCGAGCGGGTAATCGCCTGCCGGATCCACCACGTCGCATAGGTGCTGAATTTATAGCCACGGCGATACTCGAACTTGTCGACCGCCTTCATCAGGCCGATGTTACCTTCCTGAATAAGATCAAGGAATTGCAGGCCGCGGTTGGTATATTTCTTGGCGATGGAGATAACGAGGCGCAGGTTCGCCTCAACCATTTCCTTCTTGGCAATCCGCGCTTCGCGCTCGCCCTTTTGCACCATGTTGGTGATGCGTCGGAATTCACCCAGCTCGACGCCAGTGGCATCGGCAATGCTGGCAATCTCGCCGCGAATGGCTTCGACCGTGCTGGTTTCCGCAGTTGCAAACGCAGCCCATTTCTTGTCGATGCCGGACACACGGCCCAACCAACCCTCGTCGAGCTCGTTGCCCATGTAATCGTCAAGGAACGCCTTGCGGTTGATCTTGTGCTTGTCCGCCAGCTTCATCATCTGCGAACCCAGCGTCAAAAGCCGCCGGTTCTGCGTGTAAAGCTGGTCGACAAGCACTTCGATCTTGCCGTTGTTGAAATGGATGGATTGCACACCGCGGGTCAATTCCTCGCGGAATTTCTGATACTTGCGCTCATCGGCTGGCGGAAATGCGGTATTGGCATTCAATGCCGTCAACCGGGTTTCTTGCAACTTGAAAAACTTCTTGTAAGTCGCGGTAATTTCGGCAAATTTTTCCAACGCCGCCGGCTTCAATACTTCTTCCATCGCCGCCAGGGACAGCGTCGTGTCTTCCTCGTCGTCATCGGGAATGGCTGGCTTGCCATCCGGGCGCATGCGCCGCTCGGTCATGCCGTCTTCTTCATCAGGCGCCGCCGGGGATTCGCTGTCCGAATCCTCATCGTCCTTGAACTGTACGGTCGGCAGGTCGCTGCCATCTTTGGGCTCGCCATCCTCGTCGGTGGCGGCTTCGGCAGGATCCTTGGCCAGCATGGCCTCCAGATCGAGGATCTCACGCAGCTGCATGCGGCCTTCGTTCAGCGCGTTCGACCAATCGATGATGGCAGTGAACGTCATCGGGCTTTCGCACAGGCCGGCGATCATGGTGTTGCGCCCGGCCTCGATGCGCTTAGCGATAGCGATTTCGCCTTCGCGGCTGAGCAGTTCAACGGCGCCCATCTCGCGCAGGTACATTCGCACCGGATCATCGGTGCGATCCAGCGGGGCTTTAGTAACAGTGGCAACAGGCGCGGCGCCCAGGTCGCCCTCTACGGGTTCCGGCTCGTCCTCGTCATCGTCTTCCTTGCGCGCCGGCTCGGCACCGTCATCGGCGGGCTCGTCGTTCTCGATGATATTGATGCCCATTTCCGACAGGGCGGCCATGACGTCTTCGATTTGCTCGCTGGACATCTGGTCCTGCGGCAGCGCTTCGTTCAATTCGTCATAGGTGATGTACCCGCGCTTCTTGGCACGGGCGAGCAGTTTTTTTACGGAGGCTTCGTTCAGATCGAGCAGAGGCGCATCATTGCCGTCGGCCTTGGCTTCGGGTTCTGCCGCCGCCACATTCGCTTTTGCCATCTAAGTCTTTCCCTTGTCCGTCCAGCGTGCTGCCCGGTCTCCCGGACTCAACATCGGGCGAATCATACGCTCTTTAGTCGTCGCGCAAGGATTCCGCCAGTCGCATCATTGCCGAATCGATTTCCACCCGCTCGGCCAGCAGTGCCTGTTGCGCGTTGAAATCCTCTTCCTCCAAACTGGCCCGAAACCTTGCGGTTGCCGTTGCCAGCGCATTTTCCACCCGGACCCGCGCCGAAATCGTATCGACGAGCATCCCGAAATCGCGTTCTGCCACATCACCGGGTGTTTCCGGGCGGGTGAACGAAAATCGCAGGCGGTTGCTGCGGGCCGCTGCCTGCGCCAATGCGCCAACGCCCCTATGGTCCAGATCATGCGCCAGTGCCGCACTTTCAAGGTCCGGCGCCATCGCAAGCGCCGATAATATCGCATCGCGCAACCGCGCCTGCTTCGGATCGCCGATGGGCAGCGCCGCCAGCGTCTCGCCATGCCGGTCCGCCAACTGAGGATGCGCCAGCAATCCCGCCAGGATCGCCGTCACCTCGCCGCTCGCCGTTACCTCGCCGGACGATCGCAGCGCCGCCGAAGCCCCCGTTATCGGCGGCATATATTTGCCCCCCGGCACAAATGCCCGCCGCACCCGCTCCGGCCGCGCCAGATACAGCGCATCGAACCTTGCCGAAAAATCCGCGGCATATAGCGCCCGCACAGATGGGTCGGCGATGGCGTCCGAATGGCCCTTCAACCGCTGCCGCACCGCCGCTCGCCGCTCCGGCGTCGTCGTGTCGATGCCCTCGGTTTCGCTGCGCCACAAATAATCGATCAG
>JANPEP010000008.1:0-63893 GCA_031422995.1 Polymorphobacter sp.
CTTTTCGGACGCTGGTAAAGTCGAGCAAGCATGGCGCGTCCATCGCCCATCCCGGCCGGATGTTCAAGCACCGATGCCACCGCTACACTCTCTGCCATGCTGCTCATCACCGGCACCATCCGCCTCCCCCCGGCCCGCCTCACCGCCGCCCGCCCTGCCATGCAGGCGATGATCGAGGCCAGCCGCGCCGAACCCGGCTGCCTCGAATACAGCTATGCCGAAGACGTGCTGGTCCCCGGCCTCATGCACATCAACGAACTCTGGGACAGCCGCGCCCATTTGCAGGCGCATTTCCGCAGCAACCACATCGCCGCCTGGCGCGCGCATTGGGCAGACCTTGAAATCACCGGTCGCAACCTGAAACTCTATGAAGTCGGCGACGCCGAACCGACCTAGTAAGCCCGCGCAATCGCAAACTCGACCGTCTCGGTCAGCGCAATCCGCGCCGGGCCATTGGGGAACCCCGCCAGCGCATCGATGGCCCGCGCGCCATAATGCCGGGCCCGCGCCATCGTGTCGTCCACCGCGTGGGTCGCCCGCAACAACACGCTGGCCCGCGCCAATTCCGCATCCCCCGCCGCCCGGCCGCTCATCGCCGCCCGCCAGAATTCGCGCTCGTCCTCGCTGCCGCGCGCATAGGCCAAAATCACCGGCAGCGTGATTTTCCCGTCGCGGAAATCGTCGCCGGCATCCTTGCCCATCGTATCGGCGTCCGACACATAATCGATGGCATCGTCCACCAGCTGAAATGCGATCCCCAAGTTGCGGCCATAGGCTTCCAGCGCTGCCTCCACCGCTGCATCGCGCTCCGCCACGATCGCTGCAATCTGGCACGCCGCCGAAAACAGCGCCGCGGTCTTGGCGGTGATAATCTCCAGATACCGGTCTTCGCTGGTCTCGACATCGCGTTGTGCCGTCAATTGCGCCACCTCGCCCTCCGCGATGATTGCCGAGGCATGGCTGAGGATTTTCAGTACCTTGAGCGAGCCATCCTCGACCATCAGCTCGAATGAGCGGCTGAACAGGAAATCCCCCACCAGCACGCTTGCGGGGTTGCCCCACAGCCGGTTCGCGGTCGCCTTGCCGCGTCGCAACCCCGAAGCATCGACGACATCGTCATGCAGCAAGGTCGCGGTGTGGATGAACTCCACTGCCGCTGCCAATTTGTGGTGCCGGGTCCCGGCATATTCAAGCAGCGCCGCACAACCCAGCGTCAACATCGGGCGCAGCCGCTTGCCGCCGCCGGCAATCAAATGCCCCGCCAATTCCGGGATCAACGCCACCGGGGACTGCATCCGGTCGATGATGACATGATTGACCTGAGTCAGCCCCGGCGCCGTCAACGCCACCAGCCCGGCGATGGATGGCTGGGCACGCTTGCGCAAGGGATGGACATTTGCTGACACAAACACTGTCCTTACCCGCTGCGCCTGCCTGCGCAAGCCCGCACCTTGCCACCGCGCGAATCCGCCGCAAAGGTGGCCGCAGCAACCAGGGGACTGCATCCGTGCCAGACGAGACACTCAACGGCTATCGCGACAGCATCGACAATATCGACGCGGCGCTGGTCTTTCTGCTCGCCGAACGCTTCAAGGTGACCCAAGCCGTCGGCCGCTACAAGGCCATAGCCGGGCTGCCCGCCGCCGATCCGGGCCGCGAGGCCGACCAGGTCGCCCGCCTGCGCGCGCTGGCCGCCACTGCCAAGCTCGATCCGGAATTCAGCGAAAAATTCCTGCGCTTCATCATCAATGAAGTGATTCGCCACCATCAGGTTGCGGCGTCGGGTTGATGGGCGCGGTGCCAGCCCGCGCCCATCAAAAACCCCTACCCCTCCAGCGCCGGCAAGGTCAGCCGCACCAGCAGCCCGCCCAGGTCCTCCGAAGCCTCCAGCGCCACCGAGCCGCCATAAATCTCCGCCACTTCGCGCGCGATCGCCAGACCAAGGCCTGTCCCCGGCTTGTCGGTGTCCAACCGCTCGCCGCGCGCAAACAGCCGTGCCCGCGCCCGCGCCGGAATCCCCGGGCCGTCGTCTTCAATGGCAATCTCCACCGTCGCCGGCCCGCCGCCCACCGTCACGAACACCCGGCCACCGCCATGCAGCGCGGCATTGTCGATCAGATTGCCCAGCATTTCATCCAGGTCCTGGCGTTCACCGCGGAAAATCCGCGTCTTGTCGCCGGCAATGTCGATCGTCACTTCGCGGCTGCCGTGAATGCGCGCCACCGTCCGGGTAATCGCTTCGATGGATGTCCAAACATCGGTCCGCGACGTCGATGCCCCGCGCCGCCCTGCCGCCCGCGCCCGCGCCAGTTGGTGGTCGACATGGCGCCGCATCACCTGCACCTGGGCCACTACCGTCTGCGCCAACGGGTCGGTACGTCCTTCGGCCTCGCCGATCAACACGCTCATCGGCGTCTTCAAGGCGTGCGCCAGATTGCCGGCGTGGCGCCGCGCCGCCTCCGCCTGTTGCTCATTATGTTCCAGCAATTCGTTGATTTCGCCCACCAGCGGCGCAATTTCCTGCGGAAAATCCTGCCCCACCCGCTTGGCCTCGCCTGATCGGATGGCGGCAATCGCCCGGCTCACCCGCGCCAGCGGCGACAGGCCGTAAATCGTCTGCAACGCCGACAGCGCCAGCAACGACACGCCCAGCCCGCCCAGCGACCAGAACAGGATTACCCGCACTGTCCGCACCTGCTGGTCCAGATCACGCGGCGATTGCGCCACCTGAAAGAAAAACACCGTCGGCGATCCCGGCAACCGCACATCGCGCCCCACCACGCGCAACGGTTCGCCGGCAAAACGGTCGGTGGCATATCGGCACGGCTCGCGGCATTCCGCCTGCGGCGCCGGCCCCAGCACCCGATCCCACAGCGATCGCGACCGAAACGGCTCCTGCCCCGCTGCCGACACCTGCCAATACAGCCCCGAATAAGGTTCGAAAAACCGCTGGTCGCCCAGGGGTCGCAAAAACCGCACTTCGCCGATTTCGTCCAGATCGGCGGCACTGACCATCGCCGTCAGCGCGAAATCCAGCTGGCCATCAAAATTGCGCGTGATCGCGCCCACCACCACCCGGTCCAGCGCATATCCGCCCAACGTCAGCAGCGGGATGATCCAGAACGCCGCCAGCGCAATCATCCGCAGCCGCAACGACCCCGTCAGCGATGCCGACAACCACCGACGCCGCCCGCGCGATTCCAGCGCCGGCACGTCCGGCACCAAAATCGCCTCAGGCGGTTTCGTTGAGACTGTAGCCAAGGCCGCGTGTCGTACTGATCAGGTCAGGGCCCAGCTTCTTGCGGATGCGGGTGATGAACACCTCGATGGTGTTCGAATCGCGGTCGAAATCCTGGTCATAGATATGTTCGATCAACTCGGTCCGGCTCACCACCTTGCCCTTGTGGTGCATCAGGTAGCTCAACAGCTTGAATTCCTGCGCCGTCAGTTTCACGGGCTCGCCATCCAGCGTCACCCGGCCAGATCGCGAATCGAGCCGCACGCCGCCGGCCGTCAATTCCGATGTCGCCTGCCCAGCCGCACGGCGGATCAGCGCCCGCAACCGCGCAATCAACTCCTCGGTCTGGAACGGCTTGGCCAGATAATCGTCGGCGCCGGCATCAAGCCCGGCGACCTTGTCGGACCAGCTGTCACGCGCCGTCAGGACCAGCACCGGCATCACCTTGCCATCCTTGCGCCAGCGGTCGAGCACCGTCAGCCCGTCAAGCTCGGGCAACCCCAGGTCCAGTACCACGGCATCGTAATTTTCGGTGGTACCGAGATAATGGCCATCCTCGCCGTCACTCGCCACGTCGACAGCATAGCCAGCACCTTCAAGCGCCGATTTCAATTGGCGAAGAAGGTTCGGCTCGTCCTCGACAACCAGAACGCGCATGTTTTCCCTTAATAGCTGTTGGTCCGGCGAGCTCTCTGCCCGGTCCGCGCATCAACGTCGACATTTATGACATTGCCGTTGACCAGGAATCGGAACCGATAGACCCGTGTGGCCAGATCGATATCCGCCCCCATATAGTCTCCCCGGGTCTGTGATACCACCCGGCTGCGAATGGTTTCAAACGGCATGATCTCGCCTGCCTGCACCAGGCGGTGCACTTCGTCCTCGACTCCCGCCACCGCCGGCGAAACCAGCAAGGCCAGCGCGGCCACGCCAAACAGGAGAGAAGAAAATCGCTTGCGCATCTTTTTACACGAAAACCCTTACAGCAAACCGCCATGGCCCCAAGGCGCTGAATAGGTCATGAATGTCATGCCCCGTGCCAATTGAATCGACTGGCGAACAAAATCAAGCGCTGTTTGACTCCAAAGGCGTACACTTTTCGATTCCTGTTGCGTGTGTGTCCGAACCAAGCCACTTGGCGCTGCACCGCACAAAATTTGAAGCCCGATACCCGACCCATGCCCGAACCCATCCTCACCCTCGAAAACGCCGGCCTGCGCCAGGGCGGCAGCTGGCTGTTCCGCGGCCTCGATCTCACCATCGATGCCCGCGATCGCCTTGCGCTCATCGGCCGCAACGGCGTCGGCAAGACCACGCTGCTCAAACTCATCGCTGGTGAAATCGAGCTCGACGAAGGCCGCCGGGCGGTGTCGGCCGCGCTGAAAATCGTTCGCCTCGATCAGGACCCAAATCTAGCCGGCTTTGTCACGCTGGGGGATTATGCCCGCGCCGGCCACAACGCCCCCGCCGATCATATGCTCGATTCGGTCGCCAGCCGCCTGGGTGCCGATCTGGACCGCGATGCCGCCACGGCATCGGGTGGTGAGCGCCGCCGCGCCGCCCTCGTCCGCGCGCTCGCCGAGCAACCGGGGCTGTTGTTGCTCGACGAGCCAACCAACCACCTTGATATCGCCGCCATCGAATGGCTCGAAAACTGGCTCGATCGCTTCAACGGCGGCATGCTCGCCATCAGCCATGATCGCACCTTCCTCACCCGGCTGACCAAAAACTGCCTGTGGCTTGATCGTGGCACGCTGCGCCGAGCCGAAGTCGGCTTTGGCGGCTTTGAAGAATGGTCGGATCGTGTCGCCGCCGAGGAAGCCAAAAACGCCTCCAAACTCGATACCAAACTGCGCGCCGAAGAACATTGGCTGCTGCGCGGTGTCACCGCCCGCCGCAGCCGCAACGAAGGCCGGCTGTCAAAACTCATCGAACTGCGCGCCACCCGCAAGGCAATGACCACCGGGGACGCGGTCGCAAAAATCGCCACCACCGCCGACGATGGCAAGACCAAGGTGCTCATCGACGCCCTGCATATCGGCAAGAATTTCGGCGCTCGTCCCATCCTTTCGGATTTCTCGCTGCGCGTCCGACGCGGTGATCGCATCGGCATCATCGGGCCCAATGGCGCCGGCAAATCCACCTTGATAAAACTGCTGCTCGGCCAATTGGAACCCGACAGCGGCCAGATAAAGCGCGCCAAATCGCTCAACCCCACCGTCATCGACCAGCGCCGGCAGCGCCTCGACGCCGAAAATGGCGTCGGAAAAACCGTCCGCGACGTGCTCGCCGATGGCGGTGAATGGCTCGAAGTCGGCGGTGTACGCAAACACGTCGCCGGCTATCTCAAGGAATTCCTGTTCGATCCCAGCGTCATCGACGCCCCGGTCGATGGCTTTTCCGGCGGCGAACGCTCGCGGCTGCTGCTCGCCCGCGAATTCGCCACCCCGTCGAATTTGCTCGTCCTCGATGAACCGACCAACGACCTCGACATGGAAACCCTCGATCTGCTCGAGGAAGTCCTCGACGATTACGCCGGCACCGTGCTCATTGTCAGCCACGATCGCGCCTTTCTGGATCGCGTCGTCACCATGGTCGTCGCGCTGGATGGCGAAGGCCATGCCGAAACCATTGTGGGCGGCTGGTCCGATTGGGCCGCCTTCAACAAGGAACGGCTCAGCGCGGCGCGCAAGGCCGGAAAAAACAGCGGCGCCAAGATCGCCACGTTTGAATCGGCCAAATCCAAGGCCGCCAAGCTCAGCTACAAGGACGCCCGCGAACTCGCCGAACTCCCCGCCAAAATCGAATCCTTCGCCGCCGCCATCGCCCGCCACGAGGCGGTGCTGGCCGACCCGGCGCTCTACACCCGCGACCCCAAACGCTTCGCCAACATCATGGCGGAACTCGATCGAGTCCGCCACGACCTCGGCATCGCCGAAGCCCGCTGGCTGAGTCTGGCGGAACTGGAAGCCGCGCTGACTTCTTGACACTCACTCAGGAGCACGTGTTCCAATATCCTGAGCGAAACGCAGCAGATAACCGTCAGGGTCCTGGACAAGAAACTCGCGCTGCCCCCGCTCTATCGCATCGGCGCGATACCAGCTTTCCGCAACATCGCGAAAAAGCCCGACACCCGCAGCAACGATCCTAGCACGCAGGGCCAATACATCGGCAACTTCGATTTGCAGGTTGATGCCTCTGCCGTAAGGTCGTTGGCGCTCGCCAGTCGACCAGCAACCGGCTTCTGTCTCGATCATCAACTGCGCCGGGCCAAGGTCGAGATAGGCGAAACCCGGACGCGAATAGCGCACGGAAAATCCGACCACATCAATGTAAAAAGTCAGGCTTGCGGCAAAGTCCGAACAGGCGAGTTCCGGAACCACCGCTGCCCATCGCCGATCATTCGCCATGACCGACCCCTTGCCTTGGCGTCAAGCCAGCTCAACGCCCTTCACCACATCAAGCTCCACATGCGCCGCCACCACCACCAGCTTGGGCAACGCCGTCAACTTCGCCGGATCATGCTTGCGGATGAACTGCTCCACCACCGGCGCCACCTTGTCGCGCCATTTGCTGCCGTTGAAGATGCCGTAATGCCCGGCGCCCTCGGCCATGTAATAAGCCTTCTTGCTCTCATCCAGGCCGGTGGCCAGGTCGAGCGCCGCTTTGGTCTGTCCCAGGCCCGAAATATCGTCCTTCTCGCCTTCGATCGCCAGCAACGCCGTCTTGTTGATCGACGCCGGATTGACCAGCTGGCCGCGATGCACAAACTCGCCCTTGGCAATCGCCTGGCGCTGGAACACCACATCGATCGTCTGCAAATAAAATTCCGCCGTCATGTCGCAAACCGAGCGATATTCCTCGTAAAATGCCTTCGTGGCTGCGGCCGAATCCTCATCGCCCTCAACCAGGTGCTTGAACAATTCCCAATGCGATTTCATATGGTTGGCAAGGTTCATCGACATGAAACCGGCCAGTTGCAAAAACCCCGGATACACTTTGCGGCCGGCTCCCGGATACATCCCCGGCACCTTGGCAATCACATTCTGCTCAAACCACGCATAGGGCCGCTCGGTCGCCAGATCGTCCACCGATGTCGGTGCCTTGCGTGTGTCCACCGGTCCGCCCATCATGGTCAGCGTCAGCGGCGTCGCCGGGTCGTTGTTGGCCGACATATAGGCTACCGCCGCATACACCGGAACCGCCGGCTGGCACACCGCCAGAATATGGCTGCCCGGGCCCAATTCACCCATGAATTCAATCACATAATCAATGTAATCGTTCAAGTCGAACTTGCCGTCCGATGTCGGCACCAGCTTGGCATCGCGCCAATCGGTGATGTACACCTCATGGTCGGGCAACAACCGCTCCACGGTGCCACGCAGCAGCGTGCCATAATGCCCGGACATCGGCGTAACCACCAACACCCGCGGGTCCTTGCGCCCCGAAACCGCGCGGTTGAAATGCTTCAACTGCCCGAATGGCTTGCGCGCCAAAATCTCCTCGCTCACCGCAACGCTCACCCCATCGACGATGGTCGTGTCCAGCCCGAAATCCGGCTTCCCCCGCGGCGCCGATGCATGGGCAAACACTTCCAGTCCGCGTGCAATGATCGGGCTCGACGCGATATAGGACATCGGGTTCGCCGGGCTGAGCAGCCATTCCGACGTCTGCTGCGCCATCGTCCCCATGCCCGCCAACCAGGCACGCTGCATTTCATGCGCCGTATAAAGCATCAAAAATCCTCAAACCCCGGCTGGCCCCCGGCCAAGCCTTTCGCAACCGCAGCATAGACATCATAAACGGCCCGGTCACTATCGTTTGTGATGAACCCGTGACACCAACACCCACTCGCCGGCGCCCTGCGGTCATTGAGCCACACTCAAACCCCTGCTATCAGGCGCCATGTCCGCACCCCAGCCAGTCCCCGATGTCGCAATTGTCGCACCCACCGCGCCGGAAGCCGCAGAGCCGCGCAAACTGTCCCGCCTCGTCCTGCTCTGGCGCTTCGCCCGCGCTTATCCCACACAGCTCGCCGCCGCGCTCACCGCGCTGGTCATCGCCGCACTTGCCACCCTTGCCATCCCGCAAGGCCTCAAACTCATCGTCGACAACGGCTTTGCCAAGGGCTCGGACCCCGCCGCCATTGCCCCCTATTTCTGGGCCATGCTCGGCATCGTCATCGTCATGGGCGTCGCCACGGCGTTCCGTTTCTATTACGTCTCCTGGATTGGGGAACGCGTCGTCGCCGATCTGCGCAAGACCGTGCAATCCCACCTCCTCACCCTCGATCCGGTGTTTTTCGAAGAAAACCGCCCTGCCGAAATCGCCTCGCGCCTCACCGCCGATACCGCCATCATCGAGCAGGTCGTCTCGTCAGGCGCCTCGATGGCGCTGCGCAATCTGGTCATGGGCCTTGGCGGCATCGCCTATATGGCGCTCCAAAGCCCAAAGCTCACGGTGATGATGCTGCTCGTCATCCCCATCACCATCCTGCCCATCGTCTTCCTTGGCCGCCGCGTCCGCGCCATGTCGAAAACCAGCCAGGATCGCATCGCCGGCGTCGGCACCATGGTCGCCGAAGTCCTTGGCGCCATCAAGATCGTCCAGGCCTTCACCCAGGAACGCCGCGAAGCCGCCCGCTTCGGCGATGCCGTCGAAGCCGCTTTTGAAACCGCCAAGAAACGCATCCGGCTGCGCGCCGGTATGACCGCCGTCGTCATCGCGCTCATTTTCGGCGCCATCACCTTGGTCCTGTGGCAGGGCGCCCTGGATGTCATCGCCGGCAATCTCACCGGCGGCACCATCGCCGCCTTTGTCTTTGCCGCCGCCATCGTTGCCGGCGCGTTCGGCACCCTCACCGAAGTCTATGGCGACTTCATGCGCGCCGCCGGCGCCAGCGCCCGCATGGAGGAGCTGCTCGCCGCCCGCCCCGGCATCCGCGCTCCTGAAAACGCCACGCCACTGCCCACGCCGGCCAGCGGCGCGCTCTGTCTCGATCGTGTCACCTTCCATTATCCATCAAAGCCCGAAGGCGCCGCGCTGATCGATTTCAGCCTCGATATCGCCGCGGGCGAAACCGTCGCCGTCGTCGGGCCATCAGGCGCCGGCAAATCGACGCTGTTCCAACTTGTCCAACGCTTCTACGATCCGCAATCCGGCGAAATCCGCCTCGATGGCGTCCCCCTCACCCGCGCCGACCCCAATGCCATCCGCAGCCGCATCGCCGTCGTGCCCCAGGAAACCGTCGTCTTTGCCGCCAGCGCGCTTGAAAACATCCGCTATGGCCGCCCCACCGCCACCGAAGCCGAAGTCTGGGCCGCTGCCGAGGCCGCCCATGCCGATACCTTCCTCCGCCAACTCCCCGACGGCATAAACTCCTATCTCGGCGAAGCCGGCACAAGGCTATCGGGCGGTCAGCGCCAACGCCTCGCCATCGCCCGTGCCATCCTGCGCAATGCCCCCATCCTGCTGCTCGACGAAGCCACCAGCGCCCTCGACAGCGAAAGCGAACGCCTTGTCCAGCACGCATTGGAGGGCCTGATGCACGGCCGCACAACGCTGGTCATCGCCCACCGCCTCGCCACCGTCCGCAATGCCGATCGCATCATCGTCATGGACGCGGGCCGCATCGTTGCGGAAGGGACTCACGACAAACTCATCGCCGGCGGCGGGCTTTATGCCAAACTCGCCCGCCTCCAGTTCGACGAAGCAAGGCCGCAGGTGGCCTGACTTCACCTCTCCCCTCGCGGCAGAGGTCTAGTGACGCCGAAGGCGGCCCGGGTGAGGGGGTCGAGGAACAACCACCGCCGCCAAAGGACCACCCCACATGCCGCCACCCCTCACCTGCCTCCTCATCGCCGCCCTCGCGGCCGCCGCATCCCCCACCCTCGCCGCCGAACCCGCGGCTGCCTTCCGCACCGTCACCCCCGAACAACTCATCTGGCACCCGGTCCCCGACAGCTTCGGCGTCGAAAGCGCCGTCATCTCCGGCAACCCCGCCCAACCCGGCCCCTATGTCATCCGCGTCCGCTTCCCGCCCCACGTCATGGACCGCCCCCATTCCCACTCGGGCGACCGCCACGTAACCGTCATCAAGGGCACATGGTTCGCCGGCACCGGCCCCAGCTTCGATCCCGCCAAGGCCGTCGCGCTGAAACCCGGCAGCTACATGTTCCACCCTGCCAATGGCGTGCATTGGGACGGCGCCAACAGCGACGAGGAAGCCATCGTCCAGATCATCGGCACCGGCCCGATCACATCCGCAGATGTGGACCCGAACCTGCCGTCATGGGTGAAGGTTGATCGCTAAAAACGTCCCTCTTCCGCTTGCGGGAGAGACGAGACGCGCGCCGTCGGGACAGCACAGGGCAGCAACAGGCAATAAGGCTTGCACCTCGAAGGGCCGGTCTATGGCGGCAAGCAACCCTTCTGCCCACTCCCCCCACGTGAGCGAAGCGAACGTAGAGTGGGGAGGGTCGGGGTGGGGGTCGCGAAGGCCCGGATTTGGGGTGGATAGTAGACGTCAGCAGTGACGGATCGCCGGCTCCTCTAGGCAGATGATCTCGACACAATGATCCGGCGTTCTGATGAGGCAGGAAAAGGTCTGCTCCGCTTCCTGAAAGCGTGCGTTTGCACGATAATCGAGCAGGTAGGGCGCGTCTTCACTGATCTCTATTCCACACCCGGCGTCCATGGTTTGAATAACTAGCCTGCCACTGAACGCGCTCAAATAGTTCCAGTGGTCGCTTTCTGCATATGACCGCAATGGGGCGTCAGCGGACGTTCCAAAAAACACGCCAACCAACCAAACGCCGAAAGAAAGAACAGCAAGCAAGCACGGGCAAAGCCCGTGCCGACGTCAGACGGGTTCGCCCGGCATAGCCGGCCGCCCCGCTGGCCGCGCTTCTGCCTGTCGGCACGTAGCTACGCTGCGCGCTCGCGTCAGTGCGCGGTATACCCCCCATCCACCACCATCTCACCCCCCGTCATGAAACTCGCCTCATCCGATGCCAGGAACAGCACCGCATCGGCAATCTCGCGCGGCACGCCGAACCGCCCCATCGCGTGCGCCGCGATCAACGCATCGCGCATCTCGTTGCCATTCTCCGCCGCCATCAACGCGCCCGCCACCATCGGCGTATCGATAAACCCCGGATGCACCGAATTGACCCGTATCCCCAGCGGCGCCCACTCCAGCGCCGCCGCCTTGGTCAACATCAACACCCCGCCCTTTGACGCGCAATAGGCCGCCGCATTCGGCAACCCCACCTTCCCCAAAATCGACGACAGGTTGATGATCGATCCACCCCCGCCCGCCGCCATCACCGGGCCGCAATGCCGCATCCCCAGGAACACGCCGTCGAGATTGATCGACAGGATCCGCCGCCAATCCTCCAGCGTGTGCGTCATCAAATCGAGCTGGCCTCCCGCCACCCCGGCGTTGTTGACCAGCACATCCAGCTTGCCGAAACGTTCGACCGCGGTCTCCACCGCCGCCACCCATTCGCTCTCCACCGTCACATCATGCCGCAAAAACCGCGCCCGGCCCCCCGCGGCCACAATCGACAGCGCCACCGCCTCCCCCGCCGCATCACGATCGGTCAGCATGACCGCCGCGCCCTCCGCAGCCAGCCGCCGCGCCGTCTCCGCCCCCAACCCCATCGCTGCGCCGGTAACCAGCGCCACCTTGCCTTGCACCCGTCCCGATCGGTTGGTCATCTTAACCCCCTGTCAGTCGTCTTTTGCGGCAGCATAAAGCGAGACCAAGCCACAAAAAACCCCTCTCCCGCTTGCGCTCGTGCACCGTCGCGGATGCGATCTCCGTCGCGCGCGGCGGGAGAGGGTGTAACCGAACATGGGCCTTGAGGACCGAAAGCGCGCAATAAAAAACCCGGGCAAAGCCCGGGCGTAGCTTGCCCCGGAAAGAGCCGGGGTCAGACGAGTTCGGCTGGCCATATGCCAGCCGCCTCGCTGGCGAACCTCTTGAAAGTCTGAGCGCAGCTATGCTGCGCCCAGCCGCACTTCAGTTCGCATAGGCCTCATTGCCCACAAAGCCCATCTTGGTGATCCCGGCCTGCTGGGCCGCAGCCATCACCTTGTCGACAACTTCATATTTGGCCAGGCCTTCGGGACGCAGCCGCAGTTCGGGCTGGCTCGGCATGTCTGCCGCCTGCTTCATGTACGAGCGCAGCGTCGCCTGATCGACTTCGACCTTGTTCCAATAAATGTTGGACAGAAAATCGATATCGACCTGGTTGAACACCGGATCGACATTGGTCGGCTGGTTGGCATTGACCGGCAGATCCAGCTTCACGGCATGGGTCTGCGGCGGAATGGTGATAATGAACATGATCAGCAACACGAGCATGACGTCGATCAACGGCGTCGTGTTCATGTCGGTCATCGGCGCGCCGTCGCTGCTGTCGCTCATCGCCATCGACATGGCATTACTCCTTCAATTCCTGCAGGGCGGCATCAAGCCGCCCTGGATATTACCGCGTAACTTCGCCGGCGACGGGGTTCGAAATGAACCCGATCTTCAGAAACCCGGCGCGCTGCATGGTATAGATAACCCCGCCAACACACCGATATTCCATATCCTTGTCACCGCGGATATGAACCTCGGGCAACTCGATCTTGCCGCCCTTGGCTTCCTGCCGTGCGATCTCGTCCTTCAACGCCTTGACGCCGCGATCAAGCAGTTCCTGCTTCGTATCGACCCTGGTCTGACCCCAATAGACATCGCAATTGGCATCGACCGAGATCAACACGTTCTCGGGCTTGGTCGTCGTCGCCAGGTTCGTCACCGTCGGCAACCTGAGCGCCACGGTCTGGATCACGACGGGAACGGTGATGAGAAAGATGATGAGCAGAACCAACATGACGTCGACCAGCGGCGTCGTGTTGATCTCGGTCATCGGGCTTTCGCTACCGTCCTCTTCCGGCGATCCGATGTTCATCGACATGAGTCAGATGCCCTTTTCTTGGCTGCGTGCCGAACGTTCAGCGCGCAACCGGCTTCGGAGCAACGGCGGCCGGTGGCATCGAAGGCGTCACAACCCGCGAACCCGAAACCAGCGCACCATGAACATCGGCAGAGAAGTTGTTGAGCTTCTCGGACACATCCTTGTTGCGGCGGATGAGCCAGTTATAGCCAAGCACGGCCGGAACGGCGACGGCCAGACCAAGCGCGGTCATGATCAAGGCTTCACCCACCGGGCCAGCGACCTTGTCGATCGAAGCCTGACCGGCCAGACCAATGTTGATCAGCGCGCGATAGATACCGACAACCGTCCCGAACAGACCGATGAACGGCGACGTCGAACCGACCGAAGCGAGGAACGAAAGGCCGCCCTGAAGCTTCGAGGCGACACCGTTGGTCGAACGGTTCAACGCCATCGTCACCCACTCATGCTGGTCGATCTTGTCGGTCAACCGGCCTTCGTGATGGTCCGAAGCGCGCAGGCCGTCATCAACGATCTGCTTGAACGGCGAGTTCTTGTCGAGCTTGGACGCACCCGTCTTCAGATCAGGCGCCGACCAGAATTTCTTCTCCAACGTCGCCGCTTCCGTCAGCACCTTCCGCTGGTCGATGTACTTGGTGATGATGATGTACCACGACACCAGCGACATGAAGACCAGGATCCCGAACACCGACTGGGCAATGATGCCGCCCTGCTCAAGCGCGGCCGCCAGGCCATAGGGATTTTCGACTGCGACGGTTTCCATTGTAAAATTCCCTCGATTTTTCGTTATGTTCAATTGGTTGACTGGTCCACAGCGAGGCGCGCTGGCCCCGCCGCAGCCGGATTAGCGAGCGTCCTTCAACTGCCAGCGGACTGGCTGTGACTTGGTTTCCTGCACGGGCACCCCATCACGCGTCGCCGGGTTGAAGCGGAAACGGCGCATGATGATCTTGCACGTCGCATCGTCCAGCCGCGGCGAACCGCTCGATGACGTCACGTTGCAGCTTGAAACCTTGCCATCCACATCAATGACAAAGCTGACACGAGCGACGCCCTGCTCCTCGGCGCGCCGCGACGCGTCGGGATAATCGTCTTCGCTGATGCTGTTGCCTCGGCCCCTGGGCGTGGCCGCAGTCGGCGCCTTCACGGCGGCCGGTGGCGCCGGCGGCGCCGGTGGTGTGAACACCGGAGGTGCCGTGACCGGAACCTGCTGCTGCACCGTGATCGTCGGCGCGGCTTCGGACTGCACCGAAACCTCCGGCGGCGGCACGAACGGCGGAATCTCGATGTCCTTGGGCGGCGGCGGCGGCGGTTCTTCCGGCGGCGGCACGTCTTCCTTGACGTTGACTGTTTCCAGCGGCGCAACGATCGCCTTGACGGCTTTCAATGCGAGGCCGGTGATGAAAGCGTAACCGAGCAGGATATGCAGCAAGGCAACAAGGCCCAGCGCAATCATGCGGTTTTTGCTCATCCCCTGATCAGCGTATGCCATGAGCGCTGCAGAACTCCTGTAAAAGCGAAAAGCCCGAAATCAAAAATTCATGGATTGCCGCGGGCATCAAATACCCTCAGCGCTCCCTCTCCGTTCCTGTCTTAACCGCAACCCGTGCAACGCCGCAACCGCTTTGTGACGAGAAAGGGGCAAGTCTGCATCAAAGCATATCATCGCGGTAATCTTACAATTCGGGCTTCCCCGGCGCATCAACCCGATTGTCCAGCCCCCTCATATGGTTACTTTCCATCCATTACGCACCTGTGACGAAACATCGGCACGCCAGCGCCCGTTGCAGCAGACCGGTCTCGCGCCTAAAACATTCACCATGTTCATGCCCCGAATCCCGCGCGCCCTGGCCTTTCTGGCGACCGCCACGGCCTTCCTGCTGGCCGCACCATCCGCCGCTGCGGCGCTGTCGTACGCCGATCTCGCAGACCTTACCCTTGCCGCGCCCGTCATCGCCCGCGCCACCATCACCAACAGCGAGCGCATCGCCGACAAGGACAGCCCCGGCCTTGCCCCCGGCCACGCCCGCCTGCTGCTCACCGCCGCCGTCGATGCGGCCCTTGTGGCACCCGGTACCATTCCTGCCTCGCTCAGCTGGCTGTGGGACGCGCCGCTCGATGGCCGCAACAAGGCCCCAAAGCCAAAGGGCCAAACCATCCTCGCCTGGCTCGCCGCACCCGCGGCCGATGGCAAGACCCGCCTCATCGCCGCATCGGCGCAACAACCCTGGGACGCCGCCACCGAAGCCCGCGTCCGCACCATCGCTGTCGAGGCGCGCGGCAGCATGGCCCCCGCCATTACCGGCGTCGCCAACGGCTTTCGCGCCGATGGCACCGTCCCCGGCGAAAGCGAAAGCCAGTTCTTCCTCAACAGCGCCGGAAGCGCTGCCAACGTAACTATGATCGTCACCACAAAACCCGGCGAGGCCCGGCGCGTCGCCGTCGCCCGCGGCGATGTCATTGATGAATCAGCAACAACCGTGAAGCCCGGCACGCTGCTGCACTATCGCCTGGCCTGCTTCCTGCCGGCGAAACTGCCCGAAGCTGCCGGCGGCGCCGATCCGGCCCTTGCCGCGGATTGGGCCGCCGCCCTCGCCAGCCTCGGCCCCTGCGGCCGCACCAAATAGCGCGAGTCCGACCTGCGGGACGCACCGGGGCAGCGAAATCTCGCTGGCCCTAAAAGCTCGAAATCTCCACGCCCACAGCGGCACAATCCGGATAGATATCGGGCTTGCGCGTCGAAACCCGCACGGCCTCCACGCCCTGCCGTGCCGCTACCAGCGCATAAACCTCATGCGCCACGGTTTCCTGCAAATTGAACCGCCGGCCCGCCACCAGCGCCAGAACGGCGGTGCGCAACACGTCATAATCCCATGCCGCCGCCACGCTGTCGCACTGCGGAAACGCCGATTCGGCCAGCCACACTTCGATGTTCAGCCGCAGCCGCTGCGGCGTCCCGATCTCGAAATCATGAAAGCCGATGTCCACCGGCAAATCGAAATCCTCCAGCATGATCTTGCGCGTCTTTGGCGCCAACGCCAGCGGCACCAACCCACTAAGGATCGGGTGGCGAATCAAGTCATCGATCATTGCGTCTTCACCATATAAGCCACGTCGCGAGACAGCCCCATCAGCCGTTGCCCGCCATCCAGAACGATCGTCTGGGCATTGAACGTCGGCGTGGCAATAATGAACCGCAACGCCGCTACAATCTCATCCACCGCGACACCACGCCGCAGCGGATTCAGGCCATGCACCGCCTCGAAATTCTCGCGGCTCTGTGGCCCGCTCACCAATGTCACCGCCGGCGCAATCCCCGCACAGCGCAGCCGCGGCGCATAGGCCCGCGCCGTCAATTCGGTCAGCCCCTCGAGGCCGATCTTGCTCAATGTATAGGTAAAATAGTCCGGGTTCAGCCATTCTAGCTTGGCATCGAGCATATTGACCACCAACGACGTTGCATCCGCCGGCACGGCTTCGGCAAACGCCCGCGTCAACAACGCCGGCGCCCGCAAATTCACCGCCATATGGGCATCGAATTCGGCAACCTCGAAATCCGCAATTCCGTCATAAACGAATCGCGACGCCGAATTGACCAGCAACCCCAGCGGCGGCAACCCCTTGGCCGCCCCGACAATCCGCGCCCCCGCATCGGCACCGGCCAGGTCGGCCACCACCACAGTGGCGGTCCCGACCTCCGCAGCCAACGCCTCGGCCTCATCCCGCGACGTGTTGCAATGGACAACCACGTGCCAGCCATCCGCCGCCAAAGCCCGCACGATCGCCGCACCGATGCGCTTTGCACCACCGGTCACAATTGCTGTCTGATGCCGCGATCCTGTCATTCCCGCCGCCCTAGCCTCCTTCGCCCCTTCCTATCAAGCCGAGCCGCCGCCGCAGGCAGCGCCGCAATTGCCCTTCCCCGCCCGCCCCCCTAAATCGGCGCCAATGTCCCTGCCGCCAACCGATCGCTTCTCCGAAGAAACCGCCACCTACACGGTGCAGGGCAAGGACACGCCCGATCTCGATCGCGGTGTCGCCGCCATCCGCAACGTCCTGCGCACCCTCCCCGCCCGCCCCGGCGTCTATCGCATGACCGATTCGGAAGGCGCCGTGCTCTACATCGGCAAGGCCAAGGCGCTCAAAAGCCGCGTCACAAATTATACCCAGGTCGCCCGCCTCTCGCGGCGCCTGCAACGCATGGTCTCGCAAACCCGCGACATGACCATCGTCACCACCAACTCCGAATCCGAAGCGCTGCTGCTCGAAGCCCAACTCATCAAGCGCTACAGGCCCCCCTACAATGTCCTGCTCCGCGACGACAAAAGCTTCCCCTTCATATTCCTGCGGGAAGACCATGATTTCCCCCGCATTTCCAAGCACCGCGGCGCCCGCATCGGCAAGGGCAGCTACTACGGCCCCTTCGCCAGCGCCGGCGCCGTCAACACCACGCTCAACGCCCTGCAAAAGGTCTTCCTGCTGCGCTCCTGCACCGACAGTTTCTTCGCCAATCGCACCCGGCCCTGCCTCCTCCACCAGATCAAGCGCTGCTCCGCCCCCTGCACCGGCCGCATCGACGATGCCGCTTATGCTGAGCTTGTCGCCGACGCCAAATCCTTCCTCTCCGGCAAGACCCAGGAGGCGCAAAAGAAGCTTGGGCTGGCCATGCAAACCGCCGCCGAAGCCCGTGACTATGAACTCGCCGCCGTGCTGCGTGATCGCCTCCGCGCCCTCACCTTCATCCAGAACACCCAGACGGTGAATGCCGAAGGATCCGCCAGCGATGCTGACATCGTCGCCCTCGCCGCCAAGTCCGGCGTCATGTGCCTCCAGGTGTTCTTCATCCGTGGCGGGCAAAACTGGGGCCATCGCGCCTTCTTCCCCGCCCACACCGAAGGTGTGTCCGAAGACGAAGTGCTGATGTCCTTCCTCGCCCAGCTCTACGAGGAATTGCCCCCGCCCCGCGAACTCCTCCTCGACCGCGCATTGAAGGAAGCCCCCCTCCTCGCCGACGCCCTGTCCGAAAAAGCCGGGCACCGGGTCGGCGTCCGCGCCCCGCAACGCGGCCCCAACCGCAAACTCATCGAACAGGCCGCGCGCAACGCCGTCGAAGCGCTCGATCGCCGCCAGGCCGAATCAACCACGCAGCACAAATTGCTGCGCGAACTTGCCGACCTTTTCGACCTCGGCGAGCCACCCGCCCGCATCGAAGTCTATGACAACAGCCACATCATGGGCACGAATGCACTAGGTGCCATGATCGTCGCCGGCCCCGAGGGCTTTCAGAAAAACCAGTATCGCAAGTTCAACATGAACGACGCCAGCATCACCCCCGGCGACGACTTCGCCATGATGAAGGCCATGCTGTCGCGCCGCTTCGCCCGCCTTGAAAAGGAAGACCCCGACCGGGAACGCGGCGATTGGCCCGATCTCGTCCTCATCGACGGCGGCAAGGGGCAGTTGTCCGCCGTCAACGAAGCCCTTGCCGAACTCGGCGTCGAGAACGTCTGCATCATCGGCGTCTCGAAAGGCTTTGACCGCGACGCCGGCCGCGAAACCTTCCACCTGCCCTCGGGCCGCGAACTCCACCTGCCCCCCAACGCCCCGGTGCTGTTCTTCCTGCAACGCCTGCGCGACGAAGCCCATCGCTTCGCCATCGGCGCCCACCGCGCAAAACGCAGCAAATCCATCGCCGCCAACCCCCTCGACGACGTCCCCGGCATCGGCCCGGCGCGCAAAAAGGCGCTGCTCATGCACTTCGGCACATCACGCGCGGTCAGGGGCGCCACCCTCGAAGACCTCGAACGCGCCCCCGGCATCAGCAAGGCCATGGCCGAAGCCATCCACGCCCATTTCCACCAGGGCTGACCTGCCCCCCTCCCGCCGACAGGAGGGACCGGGGGTGGGGGATACACGCACTTTCCGCTATAAGCGCCCCCATGACCCCCGATCCCGCCGTTATCGCCGCCCTCGCTGTCCTCCGCGACATCATCCGCGAAACCGGCAAGACCGCCGCCCCGGCTGGCCTCATCGAAACCACCAAATGGGGCCAACCCGCCTTCCTGTCCGCCACCCCGCGCACCGGCACCACCGTCCGCATCGACGCCCTTCCCGCCGAACCCGGCAAGGTCGCCATTTTCTTCCACTGCAAGACCAGCCTCGTGGAGCGCTTCCGCAGCCTCTTCCCGAATGATTTCGAATTCCGCGGCAACCGCGCCCTCGTCCTCGACGCACACCAGCCGCTGCCCCATGAACCGATCGCCACCTGCGTCGCCCTCGCCCTCACCTATTACAAACCGGCGGCCAGGGCCTGAAGCCCAAGCCGCCGGATCGTCGGCAATCGCGCCTAATGCACGCAGAACGCGATATGGTCGCTGAACGTCCCGCCAATCTGCCCATAACCATGGGTCAGGTTCAACGTCGCCTCCAGCCACAATATATAAGCGCACGGGAGCAGCCCGGTGATGTTGAACGCCAGCCCGCCCGCCGCGGAAAGCGCCTGGCCATCGACAATCGCCGGATTGACCGTCGCCGGCACCGGCGCCGGCCCTTCAATATAGACGCTGCACGTCGCCAGATACGGATGATAGGCCGTGAACAGCGCGTGCAGTGACGGGGTATTGCCCGGCGTCAACGGCTCACAGCCATGCCCGATCAACTCCTCGATATCGAGCAGCAGCGCCAGCGGATAATCATTGGCAATGCTGATCGTCGTCCCCGCCCAATCCGGATGCCGGTCAAAGGCATAGACGGTGTTGCTGAGGGCAATCCGCGGCAGCGTGTTGCCACTGATCGCCACCGCGCCAATAACCTTTCGTGCTTCGAAATTGATCGCGAACTGCGGCTTTTCCGAACGCTTGCTGTCGGCCGCCGGCGGCCCCGCCGGCACCGGCATCCCGGCCAGGATCGGCAACCCCGCCCCCGGCCCATGCAGGTCGAACGGCTCCAGCGTCAGCTTGCGTGTATTCAACGCCGCCAGCATATGCGTCGGCGCAAACTTGCCGCCGCCATGTTGCGTCAGGTTGTTGTCGCTGGGCACCCGCACCCAGCCAGCGGCGGTGATCGGCGTCGACACCTGGATGTGCAGCGGCGGCCCGATATCCTGCTGGATGTCATAGAATTGCGGCGCGTTGTTGATGGAATAATCGGTGGTGCGCAGCTTCCATTGTCCCGGTGCCGGCAACGCCGTCGCATCCCATTCCCAGAATTCCAGCGATCCGATGACCGTCCCGCCAATCTCCGCCTCGGTCAACGGCTGCGCCGCCCCACCCGGCAATTTCTGCGTGGTGAAGCGATATTCGATCGGGTCGCCCGCCGGGCTGTCGGGCAACAACCCCAGCAACGGAATGCCGCCGGTAAAGGCGAATCCCCCCGCCGTCGTCGTCCCCACGCCGGTGAAATCGTTGAAGAACGGATCAACCCGATAATTGCCGACATGGTCAAAGATCGGAATGATTCCCGGCGGTGGGCACACACAGATGCACAACCGGTGGCAGACCATATAGCAGACCCAGTGGCACAGCTGATGGACATAGCGCTCGGCCTTGTGCTTCTTCACCCATTCGACAAAGCCCCGCTCGTCGTGCCTCGCCACCACCGCGACCAACCGGGCGATTCCTTCCTTGTCGCGCACCAGCCGGCCGCTGAATTCGGCAAAACCCCGCATCTCGTCGATCGAAAAATCGTCGGTCATCGCAAAACTGTGAGTCAAGCGCAGGCACACCACCAGGCAGCGCCAGCTGCACAGCCAATAACAGATCAGCCGGCAATCGCGGTGCGGGCCGAAAATGTCTTTCAACACCGCACAATTCAGCGATGACGCACCATCGATGATCCGCTTCAAATCACCGGGCTTGCTCGCCACACTGGCCACCGCCACGGCAGAATCGCGCAGCCGCAGCACCAGCTCGCCGGGGTCCCACCGCAACCCGTCACACACCACCCGGCACACCAGATGACAGCGAACATAACACACCCAATGGCACAGCAGATGCGCGAACGCCTGCGCCTTCAGCTCGGCAACCACGGCATGAAACGCCCGCGGATCCTCGGCCTCGACCGCCTTGACCAGAACTTCGATCAACTTGGGCTGTTCGGCCAATTGCCGCAGCACACGGGTGAACGGCCCGATCTGCTCAACCGTCACCGGCTCGCGCGGCGGCCCCGCCAACAGGATGCACAACCGCACACATTCCTTGCTGCACACCCACTCACAGATCCGGTGGCACGATCCCAGCAATTGCGCCTTGTCGAGCACCTTGGCCCACAACTCGGAATCCCTGGCGCGAAACGCCTTTATCGCCGCCCCGAACAAGTCGGCATCCTTGGCCAACTGCATGATCGCCGCGCCGCCGCCACCGATGTCCTCGGCAACGTCGGACAATTCAATCGCATCACTCATGTCACTCTCCCCAGGAACAGCAAAACAAGGCGCTCAGGCGATGATGCCTGAATGCGTTTCGATGCAACCCACGGAATTTTTATTGATCGTACATAATTATTAATTATTGTTTACGTACGACTCTTGACAAAAAACCTACCACAAATCCTCAACGCGATATATGATTTCTTTGTTATACTACCAATGATATGCGTTTTATGGCTGCATTCACCGGCGCATGGTGCCACGTGACGCCTGCGCAATCTCTGCTATCCTGCGGGCCTCGCCAACCGCGTCGGACGCCCCCTCATGACCATCATCCTCTACACCGCCGCTACCCCCAATGGTTACAAGGTCTCGGTGGCGCTGGAGGAAATGGCGCTGCCCTATGATGTGGTGAAGATCGACCTGACCAAGGGCGAACAGAAATCCCCCGAATTCCTGGCCATCTGCCCCAATGGCCGAGTCCCGGCGCTTGTCGATGATGGATTTCCCATCTTTGAATCCGGCGCCATCCTCATCCACCTTGCCGAAAAAACCGGGCTTTTCATGCCGTCGGACCCCCACGGCCGCAGCCGCGTCATCCAATGGCTGATGTTTCAAATGGGCGGCATCGGCCCGATGATGGGCCAGGCCAATGTCTTCTACCGCTATTTCCCCGAAAAAATCCCCGCCGCCATCGCGCGATACCAGGGCGAGGGCCGCCGCCTGTTCACCGTCCTCGACACCCAACTCGCCAGACACGAATATCTCGCCGGTGATTACAGCATCGCCGATATCGCCAATTGGTGCTGGGTCCGCACCGCCAAATGGTCGGGCATCGACACCGAAGGCCTGCCCCATCTCCACCGCTGGCTCGCCGCCATCGCCGAACGTCCGGCCGTCCAGCGCGGCATCACCGTCCCCGAAGCCGCCAAGATCAAGAGCGAAGACGAGGAAGAAATCCGCAAATTCACCGACCGCGCCCGCGGCCTCCTCGAAATGGGCAAACGCGAAGCTTAAACAAAACCCCTCTCCCGTAGCGCTGAAGCGTATGCGCCAGCGCATACTGGGGCGGGAGAGGGAGGGGCCCGCCCGCCTCTTGGCGGGTGGGAGGGTGAGGGCGGGAGACCGTCTGCCGCCACAAAACCCTACCGATACCCCGCCTCCACCTGCACCCCAAAACTGTTCAACGCCATGCTCACCATCACATATTGCCCAACCACAAACACCAGATCCATCAACTGCCTGGCATCAAACCGCTCCGCCAGCCTCCCCCACGTCGCCTCCGACACAAAGTGATCCCTCACCAGCTCATCCACCGCCCGCAACAACACATCATCCGGCGCATCGCTACCCACCACCGGACCTGCCCGCGCCAGCGCCACATCCGCCGCCGTCATCCCGGCATGATCGAGCGCAATCGCCACATGATGCTGCCATTCATAGGTCGCCCGGCACAGCCACCCCACCCGCAGGATCGCCAGCTCCCGATCCCGCGCCGAAAGCGACGACCGAAACAAGATCTGGTTGCCCCAGCGCCCGAACTGCCCCGCCAGTTGCGGATGATTGGCCAATGTCTTGAAAATATTGAACACCGGTGCCTCGTCTGCGCCCATCTCCCGCGGCCGATTTCCCAGCAACTGCTCCCGCAACGCCGGGTCCCAATCCTCCACCTCCAGCGGCATAATCCTTGGGCTGTCGACCCGGTGTGGCAAATCCATTATGCCTTACCCCTCTGCAATCACCCCCGGCGCTGGCCGTCCGCCGCTGCAACCACCACCAGCAACACGATCAACGCCACGCTATATTCGCTGCCACCGGTGCCATGCTCCCCGACGAACCAGCCAAGATGGCGATGGATCAGCATAATCCCGCCAATTGCGATTACCAGCAAGCCAGCCGCCGCCGGCCGCACCTGCCGCCCCAGCAACAGGCAGGCCCCCGCCACAATCTCCACCGCCGTGATCGCCCACACCAGCACCAGCCCCGCCGGAAACCCCTGCGCCTCCAGGAACTTGGCAAATTGCGGAATCGAACCATTGGCGATCCGCATGATCGCATGCGCCATGAAGAACACCGCCGTCATCACCCGCGCCAGTACCAGCGCCGTCGGCAGCTTCACAAACGGGAATCGCGGCGTCACTGCGTCACGACCTGGCGATTCCCGTCACACCTTGTCCGAATACAAAAATCGCCCGCCGCCCATCCGCGCCAGCACCTGCCGCAAATCCGCTTCCGTCACCGTGAAGCAACCCTGCGACCGCCCCAGCTTGCCCATATCCCGCGCCATCGCTTCGGTCACATAGGGCGCCGTATGGATCACAATCGCCCGCTCCAGTGCATTGTTGTTGGTCGCGTCCAGCCCTGACAGCCGCATCGACCGGCCATGCTTGCCGACATATTCGTCACCGGTGACAAACGCCCCGGCACAACTCGCATAACTGCCATCGGCGTTCGAAAACTGCTTCAACCAGCCGCTGTGCGATGGGTCCGACCCACGGCCATGCGCCACCAGCATCGATGTCGTCACCCCCGAAACCATGTCCACCAAATGGAACCGCCGTTCACGCGAGGGCTGGCTGTAATCTGCAATCGCCATCACATCGCCGCGCTTTACCGCACTGCGGTGCCGCCCATAGGATGCCATCGCCCGCGTCATCAAACGTGCATCAAGCGTCGACGGCATGGCGGCCCGCGCTGGCACCACCAGCGCCGCCGCACCGGCTGCCGCAACTCCCAAAAACCCGCGACGATCGAGCAAACATCAGTCCTTCGTGCAATTCCGGCGGTCAAATCCCGCGGAAGGTCGCAAAGTCCGCCAGCGCCGCCCGCGCCGGACGCGCTGCATTGGCTGGATCTGCTTCATCCTTAAAGCCAATCGCCATCCCGGTGAAGAGCATCCGGTCCTCGGGTATCCCGATAAAGTCTCGGATTGTCGCAGGATAGATCGCCCAGCACTCCTGCGGGCACGAATCGAGCCCCTCCTCGCGCAACAACAGCATCAGCGATTGCAAATACATCCCCAGGTCGCTCCACTGCGGCGGCCCCATGGTCTTCGCCACCGTGCAGAACAGCGCCACCGGCGCGCCAAAGAACTGGAAATTGCGCGCGAACCACATCATCCGCTGCATCTTGTCCTCGCGCGGAATGCCCAGCGCCCGATACAACTCCTCCCCCACGGCAAAGCGATAATCCTTGTACGGCGATGCCAGCCCCTTGGGGTAAATGTCATACTCGGTCGGCTCGCCACCCGGATTTTCGGCCATCCGCGTCCGCATGATCGCCTTCAGCTCCGCCAGCGGCGCCCCCGCCACCACATCGATGTGCCAGGGCTGCACATTCCCCCCCGATGGCGCGCGTCCTGCTGCCTCGACAACGCGCCGAATTACCGCCGGATCGACTGGCGTATCCAGGAATCCCCGCACCGATCGGCGCGACGCAACCGCTTCACTCACCTTCATGGCGTTTCCCCCACTTTCATCACGCCCCCGAATTGCCTAGGGATAGCGTGTGTTGTCCAGCCTCCCCAATCTGCTGACCCTCAGCCGGATCTTCGCCGTGCCGCTGCTCGTGGCGCTGATGTGGGGCACCGGCCATTGGCAATGGTTCACCGCCTTCATCCTGTTCACCATCGCCGGCCTCACCGATTATCTCGATGGCTATCTCGCCCGTGCCCAGGGCACCGTCTCCAAAATCGGCGTCTTTCTCGATCCGATTGCCGACAAGATCATGGTCGCCGCCGTCATTGTCATGCTCATCCATTCGGGCCTCGTCCATGGCTTTGCCGTCATCGCCGCGATGATCATCCTGTTGCGTGAAATCATCGTTTCGGGCCTGCGCGAATATCTCGCCAGCCTCCAGGTCTCGCTGCCGGTCTCGGCGCTGGCCAAATGGAAAACCGCCTTCCAGATGATCGCGCTCGGCGCCCTCGTCCTTGCCGGCTCGGCCCCTGTCCTCATGCCCTGGCTGCCAGCACTCGAAATCGGCATCATCAGCCTGTGGATCGCCGCCGGCCTCACCCTCATCACCGGCTATGATTATCTCCGCGTCGGCCTGAAACATATGGCCTGATGCAGATTCTCTACTTCGCCTGGGTCCGGGAACGCATCGGCACCGCCGAAGAATCGCTCACGCCGCCACCCGAAACCACCACCGTCGGCGCCCTGCTCGATTGGCTCGCCACCCGCTCCCCCGGCCACGCTGCGGCGCTGGCCGATCGCAGCGCCCTACGCTTCGCCCTCGACCAGGATTTCGTCGGCCCCGACACCCCCCTCGGCGGCGCCCGCGAAATCGCTATCTTCCCCCCCGTAACCGGTGGATGAAGCAAAAAACCAACTCCCTCCTCCCTGTGGGGAGGGCGACTCGCCAAAGGCGAGCGGGGTGGGGGTCCCGCTCGCACCGCCCGTGCCCATGATCACCACCCGCACCCAATCCGCCCCCTTCGACACCGCCGCCGAATCCGCCGCCATCACCGCAGGCCGCACCGACATAGGCGCCCTCGTCACCTTCACCGGCCTCGTCCGCGACACGCAACTCACCCTCGAACATTATCCCGCGATGACCGATCGGCAACTCGCCGCCATCGCCCGCCAAGCCGAAACCCGCTGGCCGATCCTCGCCGGCACCGTCATCCACCGCCACGGCAGTCTCGCCCCCGGCGATCCCATCGTCCTTGTCGCCATCGCCAGCGCCCACCGCGCCGCCGCGTTCGAAGCCGCCGAATTCCTCATGGACTGGCTCAAAACCCGCGCGCCCTTCTGGAAACACGAAGCCGGCAGCGGCTGGGTCGCCGCCAAAGCCAGTGACGACACCGCCGCCAACCGTTGGGACAAGCCATGAAACCCATCCTCTACCAATATCAAATCTCGCCCTTCTGCGACAAAGTCCGCCGCGCCATGCACCTCAAGGGCCTTGCCTGGGACACCGTCGAAGTCCCCATCATCCCCGGCAAATACAAGGCCATCAGCCCCACCGGAAAATTCCCGGCTGTCGATTTCGGCGGCACGATCGTCGTCGATTCAACCGATATCATCGCCCATCTCGATACCATCGTTGCCGAGCCGCGCCTCATCCCCGCCGATTCGCGGCAGCGCGCCGATGCCCTCATCCTCGAGGACTGGGCCGACGAAAGCCTGTATTTCTACGATCTCACCATGCGCAACTGGCCGCAGAACCGCGCCTGGTTCATCAACGATCTGCTCCACGCCGAAACCGGCCTCAAACGCCGCATCATGGCCGCCATGATCCCCGGCCCGCTCAAAAAAGTCGCCAACACCCAGGGCCTTGGCCGCAAATCCGAGGCGCAGGTCACCGCCGAACTCGCCCGTCACTATGATGGCCTTGCCGCCAAACTCACTGGCAACGACTGGCTCGTCGGCGACCAGATCAGCATCGCCGATCTCGCCGTCCGATCGATGGTCTTCGTCCTCGATCGCACCGTCGAAGGCAAGGCACTCACCACCGCCCGCCCGGCGCTCGCCGCCTGGAGCCAGCGCGTCGATGCGGCAACGACATGATCGGGCTTCCCAGCATCAGGGCGACACGGTAAAAGGCCGATCATAACCGGGGGAACGACGATCATGGACAATATTGAACCACAGGCACCAATAAATGACGGCGTCATCGGCGCCATGAGCGATGTCCTCGCCCGCAACTGGGGCTGGGTGATGCTGCGCGGCGTCCTCGGCATCATTATCGGCGTGCTGGCATTGTCGATGCCGATGGCCGCCATCGGCGCGCTGGTGCTGTTGTTCGCGCTCTATTCGATCGCCGATGGCATCGTCGCCATCATTTCCGCCGTTCGCGCCGCCAGCAAGGATCAACGCTGGGGCTGGTACCTCGTCTCGGGGCTGGTCAGCCTCGGTGCCGCCGCCGTCGCACTGTTCATGCCCATCGTCGCGGTCAAGGTCTTCCTCTACATCATGGCGTTCTGGGCAATCCTTGGCGGCACCGCGCTGCTCATCGCCGCCTTCAAACTCGATATCGAACATGGCCGCTGGGTGCTCATCCTCGGCGGTGCGCTCTCGGTGCTGTGGGGCGTCTTGCTGCTGTTCCAGCCGGCGGTCGGGGCGCTGGTGCTGGCGCTGTGGTTCGGCGTCTACACCCTCACCTTCGGCATCATCCTGGTCGTCCTCGCCTTCAAGCTGCGCAGCGGCGCCGAAAAGCTCAAGGCGCGGCTGACGGCCTGACTGGCTTCGGACCGCGTCGCCTGCTATGCGGGCGCCGCGGTCAGAGGATCGGGCGATCGCCGCTGCGTCAGCAGGGGAGGAAAGTCCGGGCTCCACGGAACGCGGTGCCGGGTAACACCCGGCGAGGGTGACCTCAGGGAAAGTGCCACAGAGAGCAGACCGCCGATGGGCTCCTTTCGGGGAGAGACAGGCAAGGGTGAAAGGGTGCGGTAAAAGCGCACCGCGCGATGGGCAACCAAAGCGGCATGGCAAACCCCACCGGGAGCAAGACCGAATAGGGACGGCACGGACCTTCGGGTCCAGGGCAGGAACCGGCCCCGCCGTCCGGGTTGGTTGCTTGAGGCGCCGGGCAACCGGCGTCCTAGAGGAATGATCGTCCAGAAGTTTCGGCTTCAGACAGAACCCGGCTTACAGATCCTCTGATCGCAGCGCGGCCAGCGCGCAGCGCAGCAGCGCGCGGAGTCGCGCAAGATCGGCCAGCGAGGCGGACAGCTTCGCTGGCCGAACTCGTCTGACGTCAGCATGGGCTTTGCCCATGCCCTTGCTTCCTTCTTCCTAACTCCCTCCCCCCTGTGGGGAGGGCGACTCGCGCCGTTGACCTCCGGTCGCCTACGGCTGCGCGAGCGGGGTGGGGGTGCCGCCCGCAGAGAATAAAGAAAGCCAGAAAGCAAGAAGCGCGGGCAAAGCCCACGCCGTCGGACGGGTTCGGCGCGCTTCGCCCGCGCCGCCCCGCCGGCCGAGCTTGCGCGAGTCCGCGCAGCTACGCTGCGCGCGGCCGCGGCTGCGCATCAAACGCCACCGTCAACCTTTCCGCCTCACTCTCAAACCCCGTCGTCCCATGCCAGAAATACGACGGAAACAGCACCAGCCGCCCCGCCGCCGGCACCACCACCCGCCTTGCCTCCAGCGTCAGCCCCAGCGCCGCCTCCGGCACCCCGAACGCCAGCGCCCCGCCCGTCCCCGCCGCCACCTCCGCCGGCACCCCGATATACAGCGCCGAACTCATCCACCCCTCCGGATGCACGTGGCTGACATGGAATCCCTGCTCCTTCAACCGCACCGACCATGATCCGGCCAGCGCAATCCGCCCGGTGTTGCGCCCCAGAAACGGATGCCCGGCATCACGCGGCAACCCGGCAATCGCTGCCTCCACCGTCGCCACCACAGCGTCCTGCAACGCCCGCACCACCGGGTCAACGCTGTCGAACAACCGCCCACGCGTCTGCGTGCCCCCCCGCAACGATTGCTCCGCCGGCGCCGCCAGCGTCACGTGCATCCGCGTCAACACCGGCGCCAGATCATCCAGAAACCCGCGCAAGTCGCTCCACCCAGCCGGCACCACCAGGTCCTGCACCATCACCAGCCGGTCATAATCCGCCAGCCATGCCTCCCGCGCATCGCCCATCAACCGCCAGATGATCGTCAACAGCGCCCAGGGGGATTGCGCCATCGGTGCCAACCGCGTCGCCGCCAGCGCACACGCTTCGGCCCGCGCCAGATCGCCCGTCTGCAAGAACAGGTGCGCCAGGTGATTCTGCACCCCCAGACTCTGCTGGTCCGCCGCCAACGCCGCCGCAATCGCTGCCGGTGCATCTCCCATCACCGTCAACGCCGCAATCCGCGCCATCGTCCAGTCGCCATGCGGACCATGCGCGACCTCGGCTGCGGCCGCCCATTCCAGCATCGCCGCCGCATCACCCACCGCCCGCGCCGTGCCGATTGCCGCCACCCACACCGCGCGATCCATCGGCCTTTGCAACGCCTGCCGATACCCGGCCAAGGCTTCGGCCCCGCGCCCGATCTGCGGCAACAGCAACGCCAGCGCATCCTGCGCCTCCACATACCCCGGCGTGGCCGCAATCACCGCCCGATATTGCGCCACCGCCTCGTCAAACCGCCCCAACTCCGCCAGCACCGCCGCCCGCGTCGAACCCGTCTCGGGCGCCGTCAAACCATCGCGCATCGCCTGCTCAAACGCCGCCAGCGCCGCCTCGGGCTCGCCAATCATCCGCAGCCCCGTCGCCAGATTATGCCGCGCCCGCAAATCCCGCGGGTTGATCGCCAACACCCGCCGCCACGCCGCCACCGCCGCTACCGGCTGCCCACGTTGCTGCTCCAGAAACGCCAATGCACTCCACGCCCGGGCGTCCTTGGGTGCCAACGCCGTGGCCCGCCCCGCCGCCATCTCGGCAACGTCCCAATCCGCATCCCTGGCCGCGCCCAGAGCCAGATTGATCCACGCCTCCACATGCCCCGGCGCCGCCGCAACGGCCTTGCGCAGCGCCGCCATCGATCCGGCGGCATCCCCCATCGCGCCCAACAGATTGGCGTAACTGTTCCAGATCCCGGCATTGCCCGGCGCCGCCGCCAATGCTGACTCATACAAGGACCGCGCTTCATCCCGCCGCCCCTGCAATTCTGCCGCAATCGCCCGCAAATACAGCGCGTCCGGGTGCGCACGCGCCGCCATCGACAAGCTGCGCAGCGCCTGTTCCGCACCTGCCCCGGCACCCGATTGCAATAACCCCAGCGCCCGCTGCAACACCGCCATGTCGGCGGCTGCCAACCCCGCGATCACCCGCCCGGCCACGGCCGCCAGGCCGCCCGTTCCGCCTCCAGCACCGCCAGCCGCTCGGCACCAAACCCTCGGCCCAATTGCGCCGCCAAATCTTCTGCCGCCTTCGCCGTGCCATTGCCGCCACCGGCCGCCAGCTTCGCCCAAACCCAGGCCCTGCCGGTATCGGCCCGCACGCCATGCCCGCCGGCCAATGCCTTGGCCAATGCCAGCTGCGCCGGTGCATAGCCGCGGTTCGCCGCCCGTAACCACCATCCAACCGCCGCCGCGCCATCGGCGCCGCCACCCAAGCCCTTGGCGGCCATTACCCCCATCAGTGTTTCCGCAATCGCCGAACCGCGATCCGCCACCGGCCGCAACTTGGCCCGCGCCGCCGCATAATCCCCCGCTGCATAGGCCGAAAGCCCGGCTTCCAGCGCCGCAGCCGCGCTTTCCACGGCAACAGCCGGGCTCGCAATCAACCCCGCAGCAAATCCCGCCACTATCCGCCGCATCATCAAATTCGCTTCATCATCGTGCCCGGCCATACCGCGTCACCCGGACCGCAGCAACGCCACCCCGGCATCGCGCTCGAACAAATACAACAGCGTCCGCGCCGCCTGCCCCCGTGGCCCCGCCAAGCCACCATCCCGGTCCAGCAACAAGCGCGCATCATCCCGCGCCATGCCGACGAACTTTGCCGTCCGCTCCGGGTCCGCCAGCCGAAATGCCGCCTCCCCCGATTGCCTTACCCCCAAAATCTCTCCCGCCCCGCGCAACCGCAAATCCTCCTCGGCAATCCGAAAGCCGTCATTGGTCTCGCGCATCAGTTTCAACCGCGATCGTGCCGTCTCGCTCAAGTCCCCACCGCGCAGCATCAGGCACACCGAACGCCCCTCACCGCGCCCCACCCGCCCGCGCAACTGGTGCAATTGCGCCAGCCCGAACCGCTCCGCTGCCTCGATGATCATCAACGTCGCATTGGGCACATCCACCCCCACTTCGATCACCGTCGTCGCCACCAGCAACCCCAACGCGCCGCTCGAAAACGCCGCCATCACCGCATCCTTCTCCGCCGGCTTCATCCGCCCATGCACCAGGCCCACGCCCCCCCCGAACCGTGCCCGCAACATCGTTGCGCGCAATTCCGCCGCTGCCTCATCCCCCGTCTCGGACCCTTCGACCAACGGACACACCCAATACGCCTGCCCACCGTTCGAAAGATGCCGCCCCAACCCCTCCACAACTTCGTCCATCCGCTCCACGGCCATCACCCGCGTCTCGATCGGCTGTCGCCCCGGTGGCAATTCATCGATCTGCGAGCCATCCATCTCGCCATAATTGGTCAGCGCCAAACTCCGCGGAATCGGCGTCGCCGTCATCGCCAGCAAATGCGGCGGCGCCTTGGCCTTGCCCGCCAGCAACAACCGCTGCGCCACCCCGAACCGGTGCTGCTCATCCACCACCACCAGCCCCAGGTCGTGATAATCCACTGCCTCCTGGAAAATCGCATGCGTCCCGATCAATATGTCGATCCTTCCCATCGCCAGATCGCTCAGCAAATCCGCTCGCAACTTGCCCTTGTCGCGCCCCGTCAAAATCGCCACCCGCACCGGCAACCCCGCCACCATCTTCGAAATGCTGGCAAAATGCTGCCGCGCCAAAATCTCTGTCGGCGCCAGCAACGCCGCCTGCGCCCCGGCCTCCACCGCCACCAGCATCGAAACCAGCGCCACCAGCGTCTTGCCCGAACCCACATCGCCCTGCAGCAACCGCAGCATCGGCGACGATTGCGCCATGTCGCCGGCAATCTCCCCCAGCACCCTTCGCTGAGCCCCCGTTAGCGCCCATGGCAACCCCGCCACCAAGGGCCGCGTCAACCGCCCATCCCCCGCCAACGCGCGTCCCTTGCGCTCCCGCGTATCCCGCCGCACCAGCAACAACGCCAGCTGGTTGGCCAGCAACTCGTCATAGGCCAGGCGATCCTTGGCCTTCCCCTCCCCCACCAGGTCATGCGCCGCCGCCAAAGCCGCCCGCCACCCGCTCCAGCCATGCCGCTCCAGCACGCTCGGCTCGATCCACTCCGGCAATTCCGGCGCCCGCTCCAGCGCCAGCCCGACAATCTGCCCCATGCGCTTGTTGGTGACACCTTCGGTCAACGGATACACCGGCTCGCGCAGCATCGGCCCCATGGCTTCGCCCGGCATCGAAATCTCGGGGTGCGAGATCTGCAATGTCTGGCCATATCGGTCCAATTTCCCCGAAATCCGCCGCATCTCCTGCACCGGCAATTTCGATTTCGCCCAGGCCCCGGATTGCCCAAAAAACACCAGGTCGATCCATTGCCCGCCGCTATCCACCGCCCGCACCCGCAGCGGGCTCCTCGGGCCGCCGCTGTCGTGCCGCACGATCGTCAGCGTCACCACCACCGGCCGCCCCACCAGCGACTCGTCGATCCGCTCCACCTGCACCCGCTCGATCGCCATGATCGGCAAATGAAACACCAGATCCAGCGCCCGCGTCAGCTTCAGCCGCACCAGCTGCTTGACCAGCGCACTACCAACGCCCTTCAACGTGGCGGTCTCGGCAAACAGTGGGTTGAGGATGGCGGGCCGCATTGCGTCAACGACCTAGCATGCTGCGCAGCCAACTAAAAACGCCGGCGACCTCGCGGCCACCGGCGTTTCCATCAGTCAGGTCTCAACTGCTCAGCAGCAGTCGAGCACCGCGTCGCAGCACGCGGCCGCAGCCACGCAACAGGCACTGGCCGCCTTGGCCACGGCCACAGGATTGGCCGCAAGCGCAGCCGTCGAAGCGAACAGCAAACCTGCTGCAAGAATGATCTTCTTCATGATGTGTCTTTCAAAAACGAAAAAAAGGAATAAACTCAAGCTATCCCAATTCGCGGCGGCGGCACATCCGGTGCCACATTCACCGCTGGGGACCCCTCCGTCACCCGCGGAAAAATCATCGCCATCGACCAGCCTGTCACCACCGCAACCCGCGCCGGCTCCGGTTGCACCAGACAGGCCAGGCACGCCATGTCACACCCCATGGTCGGCATTGCCTGCCCATGATCACGGCCACCATCCATCATACCCGCTTTAGTCATGCCCGCGTCCGTCACCGGGCACGCCATAACCGGCGTCACCGCACCGATCATCAGGATCGTCGCAGCAAGCATGATACGCAAAAGGCCGAACATCTGCTTCACAATGGTCAAACTACCGCCAAGGCGCAACCGTGACAAGACGGCGCTTGAGCCACAGCCACCGCCTATCTATGAACACTTCATATTCATCGACCGTGCTGCAAAACCTGCAGCGCGGATTTTGCATTTTCACTGGGGCCCGCCGCCATGGACGAACCGGTCAGTCATGATCACCGCCTCCGTCGCCTGCGCTTCCGCGCCTGGCACCGCGGCACCCGCGAAGCCGATCTGATGATCGGCGGCTTTGCCGATCGCTACGCCGCCACCTGGACCGACACCGAACTCAAATGGTTTGAAGCCCTGCTTGATGAACAGGATGTCGACGTCATGGGCTGGGCCTTCGGTACGATCGAAGCCCCGGCCGCCTTCCACGGCCCGCTGCTCGATGCACTCAGAAAGCTCGACTATGTCGCTCTCACCATGCGTTGACCACGGGTGATCGATCTCCGCCGCTTCACCGCCGCCACCACCCCGCTCACCCTCGCCCGCTGCGCCCCCGGCTTCCTCCCCTGGCTGATGGCCGACGCCGCCCGCGCCGCGAGCGGGAGAGCCGTGTTCATCGCCGCCGACGACAGCTCCGCCCGCGCCCTCGCCGAAGCCGCCAACTATTTCGCCCCCGAAATCGAGGTCATCACCCTTCCCGCCTGGGATTGCCTGCCCTACGACCGCGCCTCCCCCGGCTTGCGGGTCGCCGCCGAACGCCTCGCCGCGCTGGCCGCGCTCGCCGAACCGCCGACCCGCGCCCAGCTCGTCGTCACCACCGTCAACGCCGTTACCCAGCGCACCCTGCCCCCCGTCCGCATCGCCGCCCTCACCGCATTGATCAAACCCGGCACCCGCATCGATCGCGATGCTCTCGCCAAAAAACTCGCCGCCAACGGCTATGTCCGCACCGATACCGTCGTCGAAGCCGGCGAATATGCCGTCCGCGGCTCGCTCCTCGATCTCATGCCCGCCGGCTCGGATCACGCTTTGCGCCTCGATTTCTTCGGCGACGAAGTCGAAACCCTGCGCAAATTCGATCCCGCCACCCAGCGCACGCTCGGCAATGCCGAAGGCTTCACTCTGCTCCCCGTCAGCGAAGTCCTGCTCGATGAAACCCGCGTCCGCAATTTCCGCGGCAGCTATCTCGAACGCTTCGGCGCCACCGCCACCGGCGATCCGCTCTACGAAGCCGTCAGCGACAGCCGCCGCCTCGCCGGCATGGAGCATTGGCTGCCGCTGTTCGAACCCGAACTCACCACCGTCTTCGATTATCTCGGGCCACACGCCGTCATCGTCCGCGAACACGGCGCCGACAAGGCCGCCGAGGATCGCTTCGCCGCCATCGCCGATTATCACGACAACCGCACCGCCGCGCTCTCGGGCAAAAAAGGCAGCTACCGCCCGCTGCCGCCCCACGCCCTCTACCTCGCTCCCACCGAATGGTCGGCGCTGCTCAAATCCCGCACCGTCCACATCGCCAGCCCTTACGGCGTCCCCGATGGCACCCTCAACACCATCGATTGCGACGCCGATCCGGCGCGCGACTTCGCCCCCGAACGCATCGCCCAGGCCAATGGCGGCCCGCCGGTCTATGCCGAAATCAAGACCCATATCGACACCCGTCGCAAGGCCGGCGATCGCATCATCCTCGCCAGCTACTCGAACGGCGCCCGCGAACGCCTCAAGGGCCTGCTGTCCGACGAAGGGATCACCAACCTCGCCGATGCCGATAGCTGGCAACAGGCCCTCGGCCTCACCGCCAAGCACCAGGTCGCCCTCACCGTCGTCCCCCTCGAACACGGCTTCACCCGCACGGAGCCCAAAAGCAACCTCCTCGTCCTCACCGAGCAGGACATGCTCGGCGACCGCCTCGTCCGCCGCAAGCGCAGCGCGCGCAAGGCCGACGCCTTCATGGCCGAACTCGCCATGCTCACCCCGGGCGATCTCCTCGTCCACCGCGAACACGGCATCGGCCGCTACGAAGGCCTTGTTGCCATCGAAATCGCCCGCCGCCCGCATGATTGCGTCGCCCTCACCTATGATGGCGGCTCCAAACTCTACGTCCCCGTCGAAAACATCGATGTCCTCTCCCGCTACGGCACCGAATCCGAAGGCATAGCGCTGGATAAACTCGGCGGCGTCGCCTGGGCCACCCGCCGCGGCAAGATGAAGGACCGCATCCGCGAAATCGCTGGTGAACTCCTCTCCACCGCCGCCGCCCGCGCGCTCCGTGAAGCCGAACCCGCCATCCCCGATCCCCATGGCTACGCGGCTTTCTCCGACAAATTCCCCTATGTCGAAACCGATGACCAGCTGCGCGCCATCGATGATGTCCTCGCCGATCTCGCCAGCGGCCGCCCCATGGACCGCCTCGTATGCGGCGATGTCGGCTTCGGCAAAACCGAAGTCGCCCTGCGCGCCGCCTATGCCGCCGCCCTCTCCGGCATGCAGGTCGCCGTCGTCTGCCCGACGACGCTCCTCGCCCGCCAGCATTTCGCCGGCTTCACCGAGCGTTTCGCCGGCCTCCCCATCATCGTCCGCCAACTCAGCCGCCTCGTCACTGCCAATGACGCCAAGGCCACCCGCGAAGGCCTCGCCGATGGCACGGTGGACATTGTGGTGGGCACCCACGCCATCCTCGCCAAATCCATCGAATTCAAACGCCTCGGCCTCGTCGTCGTCGACGAGGAACAGCGCTTCGGCGTCACCCACAAGGAACGCCTCAAATCGCTGAAGGCCGACGTTCACGTCCTCACCCTCACCGCCACCCCCATCCCGCGCACCCTGCAAATGGCCCTCACCGGCTTGCGCGAAATGTCGATCATCGCCACCCCGCCGGTCGATCGCCTCGCCGTGCGGACCTATGTCATGCCGTTCGATGAAGTGGTTTTGCGCGAAGCCCTGCTCCGCGAACATTACCGCGGCGGGCAAAGCTTCTTCGTCGTCCCCCGCATCGCCGATCTGCCCGACATCGAACAGTTCATCCGCGAGCAAATCCCCGAGATCAAACCCGTCACCGCCCATGGCCAGATGTCGCCCACCGAAGTCGAAGACCGCATGAGCGCCTTTTACGACAAGCGCTACGACGTGCTGCTCTCCACCACGATCATCGAATCCGGCCTCGACATTCCCAGCGCCAACACCCTCATCGTCCACCGCGCCGATCGCTTCGGCCTCGCCCAGCTTTACCAGATCCGTGGCCGCGTCGGCCGCGCCAAAACCCGCGCCTATGCTTATCTCACCACCCCCGCCGACCAGAGCATCACCGAAGGCGCCGAAAAACGCCTGCAAGTCCTCTCCGCCCTCGACACCCTAGGCGCCGGTTTCCAACTCGCCAGCCATGATCTCGATCAACGCGGCGCCGGCAATCTGCTGGGCGACGAACAATCCGGCCACATCAAGGAAATCGGCTTCGAACTCTACCAATCGATGCTGGAGGAAGCGATCCTCGAAGCCCAGGCCAGCGCCCGCGGCGTCAAACCCCCGGCCGAAGCCTTCAGTCCCCAAATCACCGCCGAAGTCCCCATCCTCATCCCCGAGGATTATGTCCCGGACCTCAACGTCCGCATGGCGCTCTACCGCCGCCTCAATGAAATGCAGGGCCGCCAGGACATCGATGGCTTCGCCGCCGAAATGATCGACCGCTTCGGGCCGCTGCCACTCGAAGCCGCCAACCTGCTCGCCATCATCGAGATAAAGCTCTCCTGCCTCGCCGCTGGCGTCGCCAAGCTGGAGGCCGGCATCAAAGGCGGCCTCATCACCTTCCAGGCCGACAGTTTCGCCAACCCCGAAGGCCTGCTCGCCTGGCTCGGTCGCCTCGGCCCCCGCGCCAAAATCCGCCCCGACAACAAGCTTTTCATCGCTGCCGACTGGGCGTCCGATCACACCCGTCTCAAGGGCGCCCTGCAACTCGCCACCACACTGGCCAAACTCGCCTCAGGCGCGACCCTCAAACCCGCTGCGCCAAAAGCAACCCCAATCGCCAAGCCGCTCCCACCCCGCCCCAATGTCTTCAAGGCCAAGGTCAAGAATCGCTAGGCACGGGCAGCGGCGGCCAACGCCCGCTTCACAGTGCGAACACCTAGAATTCGCCAAAAGCATTGAACGCAACGCAACCAGAACGCATCGTCAACCACAGCCATACGCCCTGCAACATCGTTAACGATTCGTCAACATCTTACCTTTCACAATCATACCTTGAAATAGTGCAGATGCACTAAGCCTTCGAATCCCAAACACTGAAAAAACCGGGGCTTCCCTATCGTTTGAATCGCCATTGCATCGCTTTCGTGGTGCAAATGCACTATGGTTGCCAATGTCGAATCCTGCATATGCTGGGTTATCGACCGACCGGGGGTGCGCCATTCCAGTCCAGACACACCGCATGATCGCTGCCATCTACGATGGCGTCTTCGGCATCCCCCTCACCGGTTTTCAACGCTTCGCCGTCGATTGCATCGGCACCGTCATCGATCATGATTCTGCTGTCTGGATCAACGGCATCAACCATGAAAACCAGGTCCACAGCTGCCTGCTCGTCAACCAGCCCGATACGCTCATCGCGCGCTACATGGCCGATTATGCCGGCATCGATCTCGTCCGCAACCACGCCGTTCGCGCCCCCGGCCGTGCCTTCCGCATTGAAGACACCATGCCGCTGGACGCCTGGCGCAACCACCCCGCCTATCGCGAACTCTGGCGCCCTGCCGGCATCGAACACGCCATGGCCCTCGCCGCGCTCGATCCCATCTCGCAACTCATGGAACTCATCGTGCTCTGGCGTTCCGATGCCGCCCGGCCCTTCACCCGCACCGATGTCCAGGCGCTGGAATCCATCGCCCCCCACGCCATCGCCGCCTGGCGCCATCGCCAACTGGCGCATCTTCACGAGCAGGCGGCCGAACGCCCCGCCCTCCACCACGGCGTCCGCGGCAATGCCGTGTGTGATGGCAGTGGCACGATCTACGCCTCCGATCCGCATTTCAACGCCACCATGCGCCAACATTTCACCGGCTGGCATGGCCCTCGTCTACCCGATGGCGTCACCGCCATGTTGCGCAGCAATCGCACCACGCACACCCTCGCCGGGTTGAATTTCACCCTCACTTTCGGCGAACTGCGTCATTTATTGTCCATCAGCGTCGCCAACAATGCGCCTCTCACCAATGCCGAATTGCGCGTCGCCACGCTTTACGCCGAAGGCCGCACCAACGCCCAGATCGCATCCACACTCGGCATCACCAGATCGACCGTCCGCAACCAGATTGCCGCTGCCTATCGCAAGCTCGATATCCATTCCAAGGCCGAACTTGCCCGCCGCATCCCGCAAACCCCGGCCTGAATGCGCCGATTGCCACAATCGTCCGTCACAAAACTGTAACTTTTCCCTTCGCCCAGCCTCCACAACGCGCTAAAAGACTCGTTGCCAGGGGAGCCGCCAAAATCGACCAGATCGCTGCACTGCCCTATCGCCAGGATGCCGATGGCTCGATGCGCCTGTTGCTCATCACCTCGCGAGACACAAAACGCTGGGTGCTGCCCAAGGGCAATCCCATCCGCGGTCTCGAACCCCATCTCGCCGCCGCCCGTGAAGCCTATGAGGAAGCCGGCATCACCGGCATCCCCTGCCCCAGTGCGCTAGGCTCCTACCGTTACGACAAACGCCGCGGCAACGGCTCGGTGCGCAGCCTCAGTGTCGATGTCTTCCCGCTGGCCTTTGTCGCCCAACTCGAAACCTGGCCCGAACAGGCCGAACGCGATGTCCGCTGGTTCACCCTCCCCGAAGCCGCCAACGCCGTCGACGAAGCCGATCTCGGTGCCATCATCGGCGCCTTCCAACACCCCACGCCCTCTCCCGGCATCGCCGAACGCCTGGCACTCGGTGCCCGGCGCCGGATCGAAGAAAGGATCCCGCAATTGCAATGGTTCCAGGCACTCATGCCCAAACAGGGCCGGTTCTTCGAACTGTTCGAAGCGCACGCCCTCACCCTCGTTGCTGGCGCCGATGCCCTGGCAAAGCTGCTCGAAGGCGGCACCACCATCGATCATTATTGCAAGCAGATCTTCGATCTTGAACAACAGGCCGATGATATCGCCCGCACCGTCCTTCAGGATGTGCGCCGCACCTTCGTTACCCCGTTCGATCGCTCGGCCATCACCGGCCTCATCAGCGCGATGGACGACGCCATCGACCAGATGAACGCCACCGCCAAATCGATCACCCTGTTCGAAGTCACCAAATTCGCGCCCCACATGCGCGACATGGCCGGCATCATCGTCGAAGCCGCACGGGTGCTGGCCGAAGCCATCCCGCTGCTGCGCTCGATCAACAGCAACAGCGCCCGCCTCCACGATCTCACCGCCCGCCTTATCAAAATCGAAGGCGATGCCGACGACATCCACGACGCCGGCGTCAAGACGCTGTTCAAGGCCAATGGCGAAGCCACCGCCCTAGCCTTCGTCGTCGGCCGCGAAATCTACGGCCATCTCGAAAAGGTCGTCGACCGCTTCGAAGATGTCGCCAACGAAATCCAGGGCCTCGCGATCGACCACGCATAGGGCCTGAAAATGACCATGCTCAGCCTGCCGATGCTCTACGCCCTCATCGCGGTGGCGCTGGCGTTCGATTTCCTCAACGGCCTCCACGATGCGGCAAATTCCATAGCCACCGTCGTTTCCACCCGCGTCCTGCGCCCGCAACACGCCGTCGCCTGGGCGGCCTTCTTCAACTTCATCGCCTTCCTGTTCTTCGGGCTCCACGTCGCCGAAACCGTGGGCAAGGGTATCGTCGACGCCAACATCGTCGATCCACAAGTCGTCTTCGGCGCGCTCGTCGGCGCCATCACCTGGAACGTCATCACCTGGCTGCTCGGCATCCCGTCCAGCAGCAGCCATGCCCTCATCGGCGGCCTCATCGGCGCCGGCTTTGCCAAGGGCGGCAGCGCCGCCATCGTCTGGGCCGGCGTCATGAAAACCGCCTCGGCCATCTTCCTGTCCCCGGCCATCGGCCTCATGCTGGCCATGCTGCTCGTCCTCCTCGTCTCATGGCTCTGCCTGCGCCTGACCCCGCAAGCCGCCGACAGCCGCTTTCGCCGCCTGCAACTCGTCTCCGCCTCGCTCTATTCGCTCGGCCATGGCGGCAATGATGCGCAAAAAACCATGGGCATCATCGCCGTGCTGCTCTATTCCCAGGGTCAGCTTCAGGGCAATTTCCACGTGCCCTTCTGGGTCGTCATTTCCTGCCAGGCTGCAATGGCACTCGGTACCCTGCTTGGCGGCTGGCGCATCGTCCACACAATGGGCTCAAAGATTACCCGCCTCACCCCGATGCAGGGTTTCTGCGCCGAAACCGGCGGCGCCATCACCCTCTTTGCCGCTACCTGGCTCGGCGTGCCGGTCTCCACCACCCACACCATCACCGGCGCCATCGTCGGCGTCGGCGCCTCGCGGCGACTTTCGGCGGTGCGCTGGAGCGTCGCCAGCAGCATCGTCATCGCCTGGGTGCTCACCCTGCCCGCCGCCGCCCTCATCGCCGCCCTGGTCTACAAACTCACCGCCGCGATCGGCTGACCAACGCAATCAGCGCTTTACGCCACCGCACATCCTTGCAAAACTGGTGTTTCTGCAGTCTTGATTGCACAATAATCAACACCGGGGGGTGGCATGGCCAAATCGACCAGATCGAAACCGCCATCGGCCCGGCCAGTGTCCACTGGCAGGCCCAGCGGCGCATGAAGCGCGAGGCCGCCCCGCAATCCTGGCTCCCGATGGTCGTCATCGCGCTTGGCCAATTCCTGATGTCCTTCAACATCGCTGCGCTCTCTATGTCGATCGGGCCGATGGTCGAAACCTTCAAGACAGCCCCCACCACCATCGGCACAGCCATCGTTGTCTACTCCCTCGCCGTCGCCGCCTTCATCATGCTCGGTGCCCGCCTCGGGCAGATGTTCGGCTCGTTGCTGGTGTTCCGCATCGCTGTCATCATCATCGGCATCGCCATGGCGCTTGTGGCGCTTGCCCCGTCGATTGCCGTCGTCATCGCGGCCCAGGGCCTTGCCGGCTTTGCCGCCGCCGCGCTCGTCCCCACCCTCGTCGTGCTCATCACCACCAATTACCAAGGCGCCCAACAGGCCCGCGCCCTTGGCCTGCTCGGCTCCGCCGGCGCCGCCGCTGCCGTCCTTGGCTTCCTTGTCGGCGGCACCCTCGGCACGCTCGCCAGCTGGCGTTATGCCTTCGCCCTGCTGGTCCCCATCGCCCTCATCGCACTGGCACTCAGCCGCCGGGTCACGCCGGTCGACGCCCGGCCCGGCGTCACCATCGATGGCGTTGGCGTCGTCCTTGCTGCTGCCGCCATCATCATGCTCAGCTTCGGTTTTGATAATCTCACCCGCTGGGGCGTGCTTCTCGCCGGCCCCGGCGCGCCGTTCGATCTGCTCGGCATCTCCCCGGCACCCGCCATGATTCTCGCCGGCATCCTGCTCGGCCAGGCGTTTTTCGCCTGGGCCCGCAAACGCACATTGGCGGGCAAATCACCGCTGCTCGCACTCGAAGTCATCGAATCGCCCGGCGAACGTGCCGCCGTCTTCACCCTGTTCATCGTCGTCATCATCGAAGCCTGTGTCAGCTTCCTTGTCCCGCTCTACATCATGATCGTCCAGGGCCAGAGCAGCCTGCAAACCGGCTTCGCCATCATGCCCTTCAACCTCTCGGTGTTCTTTGCCGCCATGTTCGTCGTCCGGCTCTACGATCGCCTGCCACCGCGCACCATCGCCCGCCTGGCGCTGCTGCTCATCGCCGCCGGCATGGCCTGGCTGGCGCTCGTGATGCGCAATGATTGGACCAGCATGCCGGTCATCATCGGCCTCGTCACCATCGGCGCTGCCCAGGGCGCCCTGATGACCCTGTTGTTCAACGTGCTCGTCACTGCCGCACCGCGCCAATTCGCCGGCGATGTCGGCTCGGTGCGCGGCACCGCCATCAATCTCGCCTTCTCCGTCGGCACGGCCGTCTCGGGTGCGCTTGCCGTCGGCCTGCTCACCGCCATCGTCATGGCCAATCTTTCGGGCAACCCGCTCATCCCCGCCAACCTTGTTGCCGAAGTCGGTCTCAACACCGTCAACTTCGTCAGCAACGACCATCTGCGCGATCTGCTCGCCGAAACCAGCGCCACCCCCGATCAACTCGCCCAGGCCATCCTCATCAACACCGAAGCCCGCCTGCGTGCCCTCAAAATCGCCTTCCTGCTGCTCGCCGGCCTCACCCTTCTCGCCATCATCCCCACCGGAAAACTCGCCGGCAGCACGCCGCACAAACGCTAGCACCACTTGCACCCACCGCCACTTCAGGCAAAAATCACATCACCACGACTGGAAGGCAAACCCATGAACTGGAAAACCCAGGCTGCCCTGGCCACCATCCTCGCGCTGCTCGGCTTCACCATCCTGTTCAATCCGGTCAACACCGTCACCGCCGCCGGCAGCATCGTGCCCTGGCTGCTGTTCGCCGGCGCCACCATTCAATTCCTGTCGGTTTTCTTTCGCAGCCGCCGCACCTTCCGGCTGGTCCTCGTCCCCAGCCTCATCGGTGCGTTGCTGCTCTATGCGGGCGCTTCGATGAAGTTCGGTGATCCTGCCACCGTCGGCCCCATCTCGCTGGCCTTCGTCCTCGCCCTCGTGCTGCTCGGCTCGGCGGCGGCCAAGGGCTTTCTCGCCTATGGGCTGCAACGCTCGAAATACCTGCTCTACATCCTCGCTTCCGCCGTGCTCTCGGCACTCCTCGGCCTCATTGTGTTCTTCAGCTGGTCCACCGTCTCCGCCGGCCTGATCGGCGTGTTCATCGGCCTTGAACTCATTGCCGATGCCGTTGTCATGGGCAGCCTGGCGCTGCGCGAACGCGATGGGGAGGAAGCCATGGAAAGCCTCGGCCTCGATCCCGCCACCGAAGCGGCCAAGAAAGCCGCCGCTGCCGAAGCCGCAGTCGCCGCCGCGGCAAAATCAGCCGCCGCCGCTGCCGCGCGCGCCACCGCGCCGCCAACGCCGGCCGCCGATGCCGCCGCTATCGACGTCCTGCAACAGGCGCAAATCCCTGATGCTGCTCCCGTCACCCCGGTCAAACCCCCGGCAGACCCCGCCAACTGACTGGCACCATACCGCCGAACACCCCCCGCACTACCCCTGAACCACGCACCGAAACCCGATGTGACACGTCGAAGTGTCAATCGATTCGGCGTGCCGCGCCGCCGGGCGATAGCGTTTGCAATAACTCGGCGCACATAAAAAACTGCCGCCTTTCAACACCTTTTGCGGAATAGGCGCAGCCAAAGTCGAAGCCGGATCCAGCGTCCCTGCCACCGGCCCGCGCGGATTCTTCGGCACGCAACACGCCTTGCCCGCATCCGCTTCAAATCCCACCTGAAACCAATCCTGCGTCCACTCCCAGGTGTTGCCGATCATGTCGTACAAGCCATAACCATTGGCCGGAAAAGACCCCACCGGCGCGGTTCCCTCCCACCCATCTTCCTTGTTGTTTTCAAACGGGAATTTCCCCTGCCAGGTGTTCGCCATATGCTTGCCCCCCGGCCGGAACACCGCCCCCCAGGCATAGGTCGCCCCCTCCAGCCCGCCCCGCGCCGCAAATTCAAATTCCGCCTCCGTCGGCAAATCCTTGCCCGCCCACACCGCAAACGCCAGCGCATCGGCATAGGCCACATGCACCACCGGATGGTCATCCATCCCGGCTATCGAGGACTCCGGACCCTGCGGATGCCGCCAATCCGCGCCCCGCCGCAAATCCCACCACTGCGACCAATCCCTGGTGTCCACCGGCCCGCGGGTTTTCCTGAACACCAGGCTCCCGGCATACAGCATATCGGGCAAGGCACCGGGATAATCCGCCGCCAAAGGCACCATCTCCGCCACCGTCACATGGCCGGTCGCGCTGACGAATTCGGCAAATTGCGCATTGGTCACGGCTCGTGCGTCAATCCAGAAATCATCCACCTCAACCAGATGCGCCGGCGCCTCCTCGGCATATCCGTCATCGGCACCCATCCGGAACCGCCCGCCAGGCACCCGCACCATGCCTCGGTGTATCACTGTCGCATCCGCCATCCCCGGTCCCTCGATTTCGCGCCAATTCTAATCGCTTGCGGCTGCGCGAACGTCCATTTCAGGTCAATCGCTCAACCGGTGAATTCCTTTGCCTGCCAGTTCTCGCAAAACAGCTCCAGTGCCTGCACCTTCATCGGCACGGCAACCTTGTATCCCTGCACCGAATCACACCCCGCCAACCGCGTCGCCTCCAATTGCGCCTCGTCCTCCACGCCTTCGGCCACCACCGTCAGCCCCAATTGCTTGGACAATCGCACCACGGTCTCCACCACCACCCGCTCACGCGGCGCGCCCGTTAGGCCCAGGGTGAAACTCCGGTCCAGCTTGATCGAATCAATCGGCAGTCGCGCCATCCACGCCAGCGACGAATATCCCGTGCCAAAATCATCCAGCGCGATCTTCACCCCGCTGGCCCGCAGCCCCGACAACAGATGCACCGCGCCGCGCATATCCTCGATCAACGCGCCTTCGGTCACCTCCAGCGTCAACCGGTGCCGCGCCAACCCCGAATCAAGCAACGCTGCCTCCAGTGCCGCGACAAAGCCGGGGTCTGCCAGGTCCGCCGGCGTCACATTTAGACTCAACTTCAACCGCGCCAACGCCCCGGTCCATTGCGCCGCGTTCATCATCGCCCGCGCCCGGATATGCCGGCCCAGCTTGATCGCCATCTCCGCCGATGCCGCGGTTTCCAGCAACGTCTCCGCCGGCAACAGCCCCAACTCGGGATGCTCCCACCGCACAAGCGCCTCAACCGCCACAATCCGCCCGGTGACCAGCGACAGCTGCGGCTGAAAAACCAGCGATATGTCCCCATTTTCAATGGCATCATGCAAGTCGGATTCCAGGTCCGCCATCCGCGTCAACGGGTCGCCGCCGGGCTCGGCCTGGAACACTTCCACCGTGCCCGCATCGCCCGCCCGCGCCGATGCCAGCGCCGAACTCGCCCGGCGAATCAACGCCGCCGCATCATCCTCGGGCTCTCCCGGCGCCTCATCATTGCTCGCGGCAATCCCCACCCGGCCTGACAAGTGGATGACATGGTCGTCCACCACGAACGGCCGCTCGAACGCCTGCCCCAATCCATGCGCCAGCCGCGTCGCATCGCCCAGCATCACTGGCCCGGCCATCGCGACGCCAAACTCCGCCGCCGCCAGCCGCGACAACAGCCGCGCCTCTGCCAGGGAGCTTCCCGGGCTGCGGGCATCGACAATCTGGCTCAACCGTATCGCCACCGCGCTCAACACCCGGTCCGCCACCGCCCGGCCATACGCCGCGTTGATCTGCGCAAACCGCCCCACCCCAACTGCCAGCACAAACACCGGCTGCGGCCGTTCCGGCACCGCCAGCAACATGGTGATCCACTGCTGCAACTGGTCACCCGTCGCCAGCCCGGTCAGCGAATCATGCCGGCCGCGTTCGCTCCCGGCCTCGCCGTCGCCATTCTCCAGCAATGCCGCCGCCGCATCGGCCAGCCGCCGCGCGTGCCGCGCCGTCAATCGCAACGCATTGCCAAATGCCGCGCTGCCGAACGGACTGACCAGCACGCCCGTCGCCCCGGCATCATGCGCCGCGCCGGTCGCCGCCGAATCCGAACGCGACAACAGCACCAGCATCGCCCCGCGGCGCAATTCCACGGCCTTGCCCAAGGATCGCGCCACCACCAGCCCCTGCGCCAGCGCGCCGCGCGCATCCACCACCACCAGCCGCGCCGGCTCCGCCTCAAACCGCTCATCGGCCTTTTCGGAACGCCGCTCGATGCGCGGCACCATGCCCGTCACCGCAACCGCCGCCGCCACTTCATCGGCATAGCGCGGCGACACGATCAACACCGGTTCCGCCGCAATCGAGGCCATTGTCATCCCTTTGTGGCCGTTGGCACCGTCTCTCAACACGTCTTACCAATTCCTGGGACCAATTCTTAAGCATCGTAAACCGTCTGCGCCAGTGACTTCGCCACCAATATGCGCCCAAACGCGCCCAATCCGGCGCAATCCCCGCCTCTCACCTCTGCGGGCTGGACTTCACCGGCCCGCATCGCCACCTTGCACGGCACAATGCATCTCGCCCCCCTCCTTGATCGCCCTGCGGCGCCGGCATCGCCGCTCGTCGATCCTTTCGGCCGCGCCATCTCCTATCTGCGCGTCTCGGTCACCGATCGCTGCGATTTCCGCTGCGTCTATTGCATGCCCGAAAACATGGTCTTCCTGCCCAAGGCCGAAGTGCTCAGCCTCGAAGAAATTGATCGTCTCGCCACTGCCTTCATCCATCGCGGCACCCGCAAGCTCCGCCTCACCGGTGGCGAGCCGCTGGTCCGCCGCGGCATCATCGATCTCGTCACCTCGCTCGGCCGCCACCTCAAATCCGGCGCCCTCGATGAACTCACCCTCACCAGCAACGGCTCGCAACTGGCGCGCTTCGCTGCCGATCTGCACGCCGCCGGCGTCCGCCGCGTCAACGTCAGCCTCGATACGCTCGACCCGGCAAAGTTCACCGAGATCACCCGCTGGGGGCGCCTGCCACAAGTGCTCGAAGGCATCGCCGCCGCCAGCGCCGCCGGCCTCCACATCAAACTCAACATGGTGGCGCTCGCCGGCGTCAACGATGCCGAAGTCGAAGCCATGCTGGCCTTCGCGGCGCACGGCGGCCATGATCTGGTGCTCATCGAAACCATGCCGCTTGGCGAAATCGGCGTCGATCGCGTCGATCACTATTTGCCGCTCTCCCGTGTCCGCGCCGATCTCGCAACCCGCTGGACCCTGCACGATCTGCCCGACAATACCGGCGGCCCCGCCCGCTATGTCCGCATCGGCGAAACCGGCCAACGCCTCGGCTTCATCACCCCCCTCACCCATAATTTCTGCGAAAGCTGCAATCGCGTCCGCCTCACCGCCACTGGCCAGCTCTACATGTGCCTCGGCCAGGATGATGTCGCCGATCTGCGCTCGGTCATCCGTTCGTCCCCAGACGACGTCGCGCTCCATGCCGCCCTCGATGAAGCCATCAGCCGCAAACCCAAGGGCCATGATTTTGTCATCGATCGGCGCGCCGCCGCTCCCGCCGTGCGTCGCCACATGAGCGTCACCGGTGGATAATTCACCCGCGCCTGATCCCAAACTCGCGCTCCTCGTCTCCGACACCGAAGCCGCAGAAGCTGGCGGAGAGGCTCTTCGCGCGCGCTACAACTTCGTCCCGGTCCGCGATGCCGATATCGTCGTCGCCCTCGGCGGTGATGGCTTCCTGCTCCACACCCTCCACGAAGCTCTGTCGGCCAGCGACCCGAAACCGATGTTCGGCATGAACCTCGGCACCGTCGGCTTCATGATGAACGAATTCATCGAAGACGATCTGCTCGCCCGCATCACCGCTGCCCGGGCCTTCACCCTCCACCCGCTGCTGATGACCGCCGAAACCGTCCGCGGCGAAATCATCACCTCACCGGCCATCAACGAAGTCTCGCTGCTGCGCGAAACCCGCCAGACGGCCAAGATCGAAATCGCCATCGATGGCCAGGTTCGCATGGAGGAACTCATCTGCGACGGCGTCCTCGTCGCCACCCCCGCCGGCTCCACCGCCTACAACCTCTCCGCCAACGGCCCCATATTGCCCCTGCAATCGGACCTGCTCGCCCTCACGCCCATCAGCCCGTTTCGCCCCCGGCGCTGGCGCGGCGCCCTCCTGCCCCAGGCCAGCGTCATCGAATTCCGCGTCCGCGAGGCCAGCAAGCGCCCCGTGTCTGCCGTCGCCGATCAACGCGAAGTTCGCGATGTCGCCTGCGTCCGTGTCGTCACCGACAAATCGATCCGCCTGCAGCTGCTCTTCGACCCAGGCTATGCGCTGGATGATCGCATCGTCCTCGAACAATTCGCGAGTTGATGGCCGGCGGCGCATAACCACTTGCCCCTCGCCAATCCCCCCGCTATAGCCCCCCACCTTGCCCTGTTCCGCGGTAGCTCAGTGGTAGAGCAGACGACTGTTAATCGTCTGGTCGTAGGTTCGAATCCTACCCGCGGAGCCATTCCCTCACCAATCGCCAGCGCATTGGTCGGCCCGGCAAAACCATTCACCCCTGCGACAGCGATACGCTTGTAAAGACTTCGGCAACCACAAAGGGTCGCCGCCATGAAACCTGTCCGCCTGCTCCCCCTCGCTACCCTGCTGCTCGCCGGCGGCTGCACCCTTGATTATGCCGATGGCTATGCCCCCAACTACCCCGCCGGCTATGACTCCGGCATGGGCAGCGGCCAATTCAACCAACCGGGTGATCAATTCGGTGGCCAGGACGTCGCTTCGATCGACGTCTTCCTCGCCCCGCTCACCCAATATGGCCGCTGGACCGACAGCCGCTATGGCCGCGCCTTCCTGCCCAATGCCCCGCAAGGCTGGCGCCCCTATGTCAACGGCCGCTGGGGCGAAAACCGCCTGTGGATCAGCGATGATCCCTGGGGCTGGGCCACCGACCACTACGGCCGCTGGGGCCATGATGATCGCATCGGCTGGGTCTGGGTGCCCGGCACCGAATGGGCACCCTCCTGGGTCGCCTGGCGGGAGGACGAGCAACAGGATGTCGCCGGCTGGGCCCCCATCCCGCCGGGAATCGCCTATTCGGTGGGCGTCGGCTTCGGCACCGGCTTCGGCAGCCCCTGGGGCTATGACAATTACAACAGCTGGTACGGCCCCAGCTGGGTCTGGGTGCCCCGCGGCAACATCTATCGCCCCGGCTTCGGTGGCGGCACCCTGCCTTGGCAAGGCGGCAACAATTATTGGCGCGGCAGCCATTGGAACCACAATGGCGGCTACAATCGCGGCCATAACGGCAACAACAACGCCTGGAACAACAATGGTCGCCCAGGCGGTGGCCGTCCCAACGGTGGTCGCCCCAACGATGGCCGCCCCTACACTCCCCGCCCGGGCGTCGGCGAGGCCATCGGCGGCAGCATCGCGGGCCTTCCGCCACGCGGGCGTCCCGGCGGCGCCTATCAAGGCAACAACCGTCCTTCCGGGCAATATCAAGGGACGGACGGACAGTATCAGGGTCGCCCCTCGGGGCAATATCAGGGCACCGGCACATCGCGTCCGCCGCGCAATACCGATGGCGGCACCAGCCTTGGCGAATCCATCGGCGGCAACATGGCCCGGCCGCCGGCGCAGCAGACGTCCAACCGTCCGGCACAGCCTGCGTATAACCCACCGCAACAGGCCTATAACGCCCCGACGCCACGCGCCGAACGCCCCGAACCACCCCAACGCCAATCCCCGGCAACACCGGAACGCAGCGACGAAAGGCCTCAGTAACCGCGGCAAATCCGCGACAATCTGGCAACAATCACGTCCGTCATGGCCTTGATGCCACAATAAACTTGCGCTTTTCGCGGCGCTGCACACTATCGGATTTCAGTGTGCGGGAGCAGCAATGGCGGCAATCACGGCCTTTGACGAAATGTACGGCTTCGGCGCTGCCACCGAAGGCGCCGCCGTAACCGGCGCTTATCGCTCGCTGCAAAACTGGCTCGATCACTCCCCACCCGAACTCATGGCCGCAAGGCGCCGTCAGGCCGAGCTGTTCTTCCGCCGCATCGGCATCACCTTTGCCGTCTATGGTGATCCCGATGCCGCTGAACGCCTGATCCCCTTCGACATCGTCCCCCGCATCCTCGCCCGCGCCGAATGGGACGGGCTGGAGGCCGGCCTCAAGCAACGCGTCCGCGCCCTCAACGCCTTTCTCGCCGATGTCTATGGCGCCCGCGACATCCTGCGTGCCAACATCCTGCCCGAAGAACTCGTCCTCCAGAATCCGGGCTATTGCCTGCACATGGCCGGCAAAAAACCCCCCGGCGGCGTCTGGACCCACATCGCCGGCATCGATCTCGTCCGCACCAGCCCCAATGAATTCTACGTACTGGAGGACAACGCCCGTACCCCGTCCGGCGTCTCCTACATGCTCGAAAATCGCGAGGTGATGCTCAAACTCGTTCCCGAGCTCTTCGACCAGGTCAAGGTCGCCCCCGTCGAAACCTATCCCGAAGCGCTGCTTGAAACCCTCGCCTCGGTCAGCCCGCGCCGCAGCCGCAACGGCAGCGCACCGGTTTGCGTCCTCCTCACCCCCGGCCGCCACAACAGCGCCTTTTACGAACACAGCTTCCTCGCCGACAAACTCGGCATCGAACTTGTCGAAGGCTCGGACCTCTTCGTCCGCGACGACATCGTCTACATGCGCACCACCGAAGGGCCTGAGCGTGTCGACGTTATCTACCGCCGCCTCGACGATGCCTTCATCGATCCGCTGGTCTTCAACCCCTCATCGATGCTTGGCGTCCCCGGCCTCATGGCCGCCTATGGCGCCGGCAATGTCACGCTCGCCAACGCTGTCGGCACCGGCGTCGCCGATGACAAGGCAATCTACAGCTACATGCCGGAAATCATTCGCTTCTACACCGGCGAGGAACCCATCCTCAACAACGTCCCGACTTGGCGCTGCCGTGAACCCGATGCACTCGGCTATGTCCTCGATCACCTCGCCGAACTCGTCGTAAAGGAAGTCGATGGCTCGGGTGGCTATGGCATGCTCATCGGCCCCCACGCCCCACAAGCCACTCTCGCCGCTTTCGCTGCCAAGCTGAAGGCCCACCCCGAAAAATTCATCGCCCAACCCACGCTGGCGCTCAGCACCTGCCCCACCGCCACCGACGCCGGCATCGCCCCCCGCCACGTCGACCTCCGCCCCTTCGTGCTGACGGGGGCGCATGACGTGAAAATCGTCCCCGGCGGCCTCACCCGCGTCGCCATGACACCCGGGTCGCTGGTGGTAAATTCGAGCCAGGGCGGCGGCACCAAAGACACATGGGTGGTCGATGATTAGCGCCGCGCCGCGAGCGCGCGCACCGCGCGCCGACAGGCGCAAGCTCGGCCGGCGGGGCGGCGCGCGCTCCTGCGCGCTGAACCCGTCCGACGTCACGACGCGGCTTTGCCGCGGCGCCGCCAATCATCGGAAATTACGACGTGTTATCTAGAACCGCCTCCAACCTCTACTGGATGGGCCGCTACCTCGAGCGTGCCGATTTCACCGCCCGCCTCATCGAGGCCACGCAGCGTCTCGCCGCCCTGCCCTCCTCCTACGGCGGCGCCGGCAACGCCTGGCAGTCTGCGTTGGCGGCAACCTGGATGACCCACGCCTACAAGGATCGCGGCCTCGCCCTTGACGAGCATCAGGTCAGCGATTTCCTCACTCTCGACCCCGCCAACCCCTCCTCCATCCGCTCCAGCCTCGAAGCGGCGCGCGACAACGCCCGCTCGGTCCGCACCGCCCTGACCGAGGAAGCCTGGGAGGCCATCAACACCGCCTGGCTCGAAATCTCGCGCTATGGCACCCATCTCGACAGCCGCGATGCCGTCGGGCCCCTTCTCGATCTTGTCAAGCAAGCCGTCGCCGCCTTCGAAGGCGCCGCCCAACGCACCATGTTGCGCGGCGATGCCTTCTGGTTCGTCAACCTCGGCTCCGCCATCGAACGTGCGGACAATTCCGCCCGGCTGCTCGACGTCAAATACCATCTGCTCCTCCCGCGCGGCGAAACCGTCGGCGGCAGCCTCGATTATTTCCAATGGACAACCATCCTGCGCACCGTCTCCGCCATGACCGCCTATCGCTGGGTCTATCGCGACACCGTCAAACCCTGGCTCGTGGCCGATCTGCTCATCCTCAACCGCCAGATCCCGCGCAGCCTTGCTTCCTGCTACGACGAACTGCTCCGTCATCTCGATCTGCTCGCCAGCGTCACCGGCAAGCGCGGCCCCGCCCACCGCCTCGCCTCGGCCGGCCACGCCCGCCTGTCACAATCCAACATCGACAAGATTTTCGCCGATGGCCTCCACGAATTCCTCACCAATTTCATCACCGACAACAACAAGCTCGGCGAAGCCATCGCCGAGCAATATCTCTTCTAGCTTCACCTTCTCCCTCCCCCCACTTGAGCGCAGCGAAATCAGAGTGGGGAGGGTTGGAGTGGGGTTTCACCACAAGGACCAAGATGCGCATAAAAGTCGCCTATTCCACCACCTATGACTACGCCAAGCTCGCCAGCGACGTCGTTCAGCTGCTCCGCGTCGAACCCTGCGGCCATCACGACCAGCACATCGTCCAATGGCGGCTCGACACCGATACCGATGGCCATCTGCGCCGCGGCACCGATGTCTTCGGCAACATCACTCATATGTTCTACGCCGATGCCCCCATCCGCCGCCTTGCCCTCCACGTCACCGGCGAAGTCGATACCAACGAAACCCATGGCGTGCTGCGCGGCACTGCCGAGCCCCTTCCCTCCAGCGTCTTCCTGCGCACCACCCCGCTCAGCACCGCCGACGACGCCATCCGCAACTTCGCCCGGGCCAGCACCGGTGCCGATCCGCTCGAAACCTGCCACAATCTCCTCACCGGCCTCTACGACCGCATGACCTTCGATGCCGATGTCACCCACAGCCACACCGATGCCATCCACGCCTTTGCCCTCCAGGCCGGCGTCTGTCAGGATTACAGCCACATCTTCGTCGCCGCCGCCCGCCACCTCGGCATCCCCGCCCGCTATGTCTCGGGCCACCTCGTCCGCGCCGATGGTCTCGTCACCCAGCCGGCTGGCCACGCCTGGGTGGAAACCCACCTCCCCGATCTCGGCTGGGTCGGCTTCGATCCGACCAACGGCATGTCGACCACCGACGCCTATCTGCGTGTCGCCATCGGCCTCGATTATCTCGATGCGGCCCCGGTGCGCGGCGCCCGGCGCGGCGGCGGCGCCGAAACCATGGTCGTCAGCGTCACGGCCAGTGATGGCCGGCTTGCGCCGGTTGGCAGTGATGGCCGGCTTGCACCCGCGCCGTCCCAGTCGCAAAGTCAGTCGCAAGCGTGACAACATCAGATCGCGCGCAACTAAGCCAGTTCAGCAGGGAAACACCGGCAATGACCTATTGCGTCGGCATCCTGGTCCGCGAAGGCCTTGTGATGATGGGCGACACCCGCACCAACGCCGGCGTCGACAACATTTCCACCTATCGAAAACTCCGCGTCCTCGAAACCGGCCCGGATCGCGTCATCGCCGTCGCTTCGGCCGGCAGCCTCTCGGTCACCCAAAGCGCGCTCAGCCGCGCCGCCCTCGGTATCACCATGCCCGACAGCGCCGAACCCGAATTCGTCGCCTCCGCCCCCACGGTGTTTCGCGCCGCCCAAATCATCGGCCAGGCGCTCAGCGACGCCAAATCCTCGATCGATCTCGTCGTCAAGGATGACAAGGTCTCCACCGATGCCACCTTGCTCTTCGCCGGCACCATCGATGGCCGCAAACCCCGAATGTTCCTCATCTATGGCGCCGGCAATTTCATCGAATGCCTGCCCGACACACCCTTCCTGCAAATCGGCGAACACAAATACGGCAAGCCCGTCCTCGATCGCATGGTCAATTTCGAAACCCCCCTCGCCGAAGCCATCAAGATCGCGCTGATTTCGTTCAGCGCGACGATGCGCTCCAACCTCGCCGTCGGCCTGCCCATCGATCTCATCACCGTCCGCACCGGCGTGTCCAAGGTCGAACTCTCGCACCGCATCGATTCCGACGACAGCTACTACCGCGAAATCAACGACCGCTGGTCAAATGCCCTCAGGGCAGCCGCCGCCGCCATCCCCCTCCCCAGCTACGCCAGCGAACCCGACCGCGAAGCCCTTTACGACTGACGTCCTGCTCCCCTCCCGCCTGCGGGAGGGGCCGGGGGTTGGGGGAATCCCTACGCCGGAACCCCCTGCGCCACCCCCACAGGGTCCCGCCGCAACCACAGCAGCACCGCCAGGAACAACCCGACAAACGCCACCGCCGTCATCGCCAGGTACCCCAGCGCCGCACGCCCCGTCGGTTGCAGATATTCATACAACTCGCCGGACATCAGCGTCGTCACCGCCTGTGCCGGTGCCGACGCCAGCGCCATGTAAATCATCTGCGCCGTCGGTGTCCGCTCATCCCCGTGCATCCCCTGGATCATCCGCATCGCCCCCAGGAACGTCGCGGCAAACGTCCCGGCGTGCATCACCTGCAACCCGTAAAGCGCCCACACCGGCGGCAAGGTCGCCAGTGCCGTCCAGCGGATGACCGCCGAAATCGCCCCCACCAAAATCAGTGTCTCGGGCGCAAACTTCTCCGTCCACCGCGCCAGGAAAATCAAAAACCCAACCTCGGCAATCACCCCGATCGACCAAAGATTCCCCGAAAGCGTCGAGGAAAGCTGCTGGTTGTTGGTCCAGATCAACGTCCCCGCCACATAGAAATAACTATGCGTCGCCTGGATCAGCCCCGCGGCAAAGATCAACAGCGCGAACTTGCGATCCTTGAGCATCCCCACACCCGCCGCCAGCCGCTGCCCAAACGGCGCCTCGCGGTCCCCCGCCACCGGCTCGGGCTTCATCCACGCCGCCGCCACAATGAGCAGCGCCGAAACCCCGAACAACCACCCCCAGATCGCCCACTCGCCAAAGCGGTCGATCAACATCCCCACCGCACTCGACCCGACAACAAACGCCGCCGATGCCAACCCGCGCGCCAAGCCGTAACGCGGCCAGCCATAGCGCGTCAGCCGCAACAACGCCGCCTCGACCACCGGCAGCAACCCCCAGAACGCCACGTCCATCAACAGGATGATGGCAAACACCGCGGCAAAGCTGGTTACGAACCACAATGACCCGAAGCCGACCGTCATCAACGCCGCAAACAGGAACATTGGCGCCCGTCGATCGCTGCGCCCATCCGCCCAGGCCGCGGTCAACGGCCCGGCAATGATCCGCGAAAACCCACCGATCGCCAACACCAGGCCAATTTGGGACCCCGAAAACCCATGCGCCTTCTCCAGCCACACCGGCAGAAACGGCACCAGACAGCCAAAGCCGGCAAAAAACAGGCACGCCAGCAAGGTGGCGCGCACACCCGGGCGAGTGAGATTGGACAACAACGATTCGGTCATGCCGCACCATGGCGAGGCGATACGGACTTGTCATCAACGCCGGTGACAGAGCACATCTCTCGCGCCATACAAGCGCCAACAAATGACCTTGGGGACAGCATCATGACCATACCCGCGCTCTTCGACCTGACCGGCCAGACCGCCCTCATCACCGGCTCCTCGCGCGGCATCGGCAAGGCGATCGCCCACCGCATGGCCGAACACGGTGCCAATGTGATCATTTCCAGCCGCAAGGCCGATGCCTGCGAAGCCACCGCCGCCGAAATCAACGCGGCGGTGGGCCGCACCGCCGCCGTCGTCATCCCCGCCAACATCGCCGACAAGGCCAGCCTGCAAAACCTCGTCGACACCACCGTCGCCCGCTTCGCCCAGATCGACATCCTCGTCTGCAACGCCGCGTCCAACCCCTATTTCGGCCCCCAGGACGGCATCACCGATGATCAGTTCAACAAGATCATGCAGAACAACATCCTCGCCAACCATTGGCTGATCAACATGGTCGCCCCCGCCATGCGCACCCGCAAATCCGGCAACGTCACCATCATCTCGTCGCTGGGCGGCATCAAGGGCTCCCCCGTCATCGGCGCCTATTGCATCTCAAAGGCTGCCGACATGCAGATGGCGCGCAACATGGCGGTCGAATTCGGCCCCCACGGCGTCCGCGTCAACGCCATCGCCCCCGGCCTCATCAAGACCGATTTCGCCAAGGCGCTGTGGGACAACCCGGACATCCTCAAATCCGCCACCAGCACCGCGCCCCTGCGCCGCATCGGCCTCCCCGATGAAATCGCCGGCATCGCCGTCATGCTGGCCAGCCCCGCCGGCGGCTTCATCACCGGCCAGACACTCGTTGCCGACGGCGGCGTCAGCATTAGCTGACGCGCCCACAAAAGCGCCGGCGTAAGCATCAGCTGAAGCGCCCTCAACAGCAAAGGGCCCGGAGTCACCCCCGGGCCCTTCCCTGTTCGTGACGAAACGAAGTCTTACGCGGCAACCGCACCACGGCGGCGACGTGCTGCCACACCAACCAGGCCAAAGCCCGCAATCAACATCGCCCAGGTCGCTGGCTCAGGAACATTGCCGCCGCTGATCGACACATTGTCGAGCGCGGGGCCCGAAGGCGTGTTGTCGATGCTGGTGAATGCCAGCGTCGAAACCGTCGTTCCAGCGACGAAATCATAGGTATAGGTCACCCAACCCATCGCGCCGGCCGATGTCGTGCCGTTCGTGGTGAAAGTGTAAGGCGTCGGTGCACCACCATTGATGGTCACATTCAACGTCTTCAAAGGCGGCGTGCCATCGGGATTGCCGGCCATGTCAAAGCTCACCTTGTAACGCCCGCCAACCACGGTCGTGACATTCTGCGAAACGCTGCCGCCGGCCAGCGCCGAAAGATCAAGGCTGCGCGTGCCGTTCGACGCCTGCCAATAGGTGCCGATCCAATCGATGCCGGCACCGCCGATCGTCCAGCCGCTGATGTCCGTGTTGCCAGCGGACAGCGTGTTGAAACCGCCGCCTGGCGCATTGAGGCCAGCCTCAAAGCTGCCGTTGACGATGGTGGCCGCCTGGGCGGACCCGGCGAGCAAGGCGGCGGCAGCAACAGCGAACATAAAGCGCATGAAAAACCCCTGAGAGACGAAGGTTGAATACTCAAAAAGTTAAGCAAGAATTATGCCAAATGCCTTACTTGTTGAAATCATTCACATCAAGATCGTTACGCTCTCGAAAACTGTAAAGCCTACCGACACTATCCTTCGATAACCGCCCATAAACGAAAAAAGGCCCGGAGTTTCCCCCGGGCCCTTGTTCCTCTGTCAGGCGGCGTTTCAGGCTGCAACAACGCTCCGGCGGCGCCGTGCCGCAACACCAACCAGGCCGAAACCAGCGATCAACATCGCCCATGTCGCCGGCTCAGGCACAGCGTTCAAGGACACCGACACATTGTCGAGCGCAGGGCCCCAGGCACTATTTGCCGCACCACTGGTGAACATCAGCGTCGCCGCGCCATCATCGGCGGTGAAGGTGAAACCCTTGGGCGACCATGTCAGCGGATAACCCGCCTGCCCGACCTGGGTCAGGAAAGTCGTGTTATCGGCCGATGCCGAAAAGTCCTTCAACGCCGGACCATTGTCGGGGTTGGCCGAAAGGTCGAAAGAAACCGTGTACGTGCGCCCGGCAATAGTCGCAAACGTCTGCGAAACGCTGCCCGGCGCGCCGCCCGAAAGGTCAACACTGCGGCTGCCATTCGAAGCATTCCAATAGCTGCCGATGTAATCGACGCCGCCGCCGCCAACCGTCCAACCAGCAATCGAAGTCGAATCACCAGCACTGACCGACGTGAACCCGCCAGGGCTGATGCCCACCTCAAAGCTGCCGTTGACGATCGTCGCGGCCTGGGCCGATCCCGCCAAAAGCATCGCAGCAGCGGTTGCAAACATCACACGCACGGGAATCTCCACAAAAAAACGTCGATCTATTAACTTCCAAGCAAGAATTATGCCAAACGCCTTACTCATTGAAATCATTCAAACAGCAAAATCCCTTGCCATCGAAACTGTAAAATCCACCGACACTTTCGGTCAAAAATCCGGTCGCTCACTCCAGCTCGAATGCCATCGTCACATTGACCGTCAACGCCACTTCGCCCGGCGCCACCGGCGTCGATGCTTCCTTGTCCATCCGCGCCATCGACATCACCGGCCGCGGTCCCGGCTCGAACCCGGCACTTTCCGAAATCGTCACGATCCGCCGCACCCGCATCCCGGCCGCCCCGGCATAAAGTTCGGCCCGCGCCCGCGCCGTCTTCACGGCGGCAACCCGCGCTTCATCCAGCGCCGCATCGCTGTTCTCCACGCGGAAATTCGGCCCCGAAATCTGGTTTGCCCCCACACCGACCAGCGTATCCAGCAACTTGCCGGTCTGCTCGATCTTGCGAATGCGCAACGATACCATGTTGTTGGCCTGATACCCCGTCAGCACCGGCGACTGATTCTCCACATAACGATATTGTGGCTGCAAACTCAGGCCCGTCGTCTGGATATCACGATCGGCAATCCCGGCCTTTTTCACCGCCGCCACCACGGCATTCATCCGCACCGCATTCTCCGCCATCGCCGCGGTCGCCGTCGGCGCCGATGTCACCACCCCACCCGAAACCTCGGCAATATCCGGCGCCCGCGTCACCCGGCCTTCGGCAACCACGGTCAACACCGTCGGCGCCGGCACTGGCACCGGTTGCGCAAACGCGCCATTTGCCGTCACCAACCCAAGTGCCGCTGCCATCAACGCGTTACGCTTCTTCATGAATTTCACCTTCATCCTGCAGCAAAATGCAACATCCCCGCCGGCCCCATCAACGAACGGGGCCAACGGGGATGCACGCTGGTTCGTTCATCCCCGCTTTCGCAAGGCTGAACAAAGCCCGGCCTCAGGCGCCGCGCTTGCTCTGGACAAGGCGGTACAGCCACAACAGCACGACAGCGCCCAGGATCGACATGATCCAGCCCGGCGCCGTCCCGTCCCGATACCAGCCAAACACCGAACTGCCGACAAACCGCGCCAGAAAGGCTCCGGCCACGCCGATCAGCATCGTCACCCAGAACCCGCCGGGATCCTTGCCCGGCGACAGCCATTTGGCCAGCGCACCTACGATAACCCCGATAAGTCCCGTCCAGATCAAGCTCAACATGCCGCATTCTCCCAGGCCGCAAATTGCAACCACACATGGTCGTGATACCAGACTGCCCTTCCATCTCGCCCATGGCAATCACCACTGAAATCAGCAGGCCCTGTGGCACTGTCACCGAGTCAGGCTCAAATTTTGCCTTCGCTCTGCCACACTCCTGCGCTATGAGGCAGTTGCAGGTAGTGGCGTATTCATGTAATACAGTCATCACCAAAGGACTGATAGAGCATGAACATGCACAACAAGCTGCCAGATGCCGCGTCGGCAGACGTCTATGATTTCCAGGCTGATGCGAGCAGTGGCGCGCAACGGCGCTGGCTGAAACCGCTGTTGATCACGCTTGTCGTCGCGGCGGCGGCCTTTGGCTTGTGGAAGGTGTTCGGCCCCAAACCCGCCGTTGCCCCCGTCGTCGCCACTGTCCCCGAAGTGACGGTCATCGTCCCGGGCACCACGCTGGTTGCAGATCAGGTCAACGCCCCCGGCTCGATCGCTGCCCGGCGTGATGTCGCCGTCGGTGTTCAGGGTGAAGGCGGCCGCGTGACTCAGGTCCTCGTCGATCCGGGCCAGATGGTTGGCAAGGGCCAGATCCTCGCCCGCATTGACAATGCCGTCCAGGTTCAGCAGTCGGCCCAGCTCGCCGCATCCGTCCGGTCCGCCCAGGCCGATGCACAGCTTGCCGAAAATGATCTCGGCCGGGCTCAGGCGCTGGTCTCTCGCGGATTTGTGTCCAAGGCGGACGTCGACAAGCGCATCGCCTCACGTGATGGCGCCCGCGCTCGGGTCGATGTCGCCCGTGCCCAGCTCGCTGAATCAAACGCCCGACTCGAACGCCTCGATGTTCGCGCCCCCGCTGCCGGCCTTGTGCTGTCGCGCACCGTCGAAGTCGGCCAGGTCGTCTCACCCGGCACCGCGCTGTTCCGCCTCGCCGAAGGTGGCGTCCTCGAAATGCGCGCCCAGGTCGCGGAGCAGGATCTTGCCCGCCTGAAATCCGGCATGGCCGCCAGTGTTACGCCCATTGGCTCAACCATCGAATATCGCGGCCGCATCTGGCTGCTCGATCCGGTCATCGATGCCGTCAGCCGTCAGGGCATCGCCCGCATCGCCGTGCCCTATTCGCCCGGGCTCCGCGTTGGCGCCTTTGCCAAAACCCGCATCGCCGCCGGTGAAGCAAGCAAGCCCGTCCTGCCGCAATCCGCCGTGCAGGTCGATGAAAAGGGCAATTATGTCCTCGTCGTCGGTGCGGGCAACAAGGTCGAACGCCGCGCCATCGCCATCGGCAGCGTCGGTGATCAGGGTGTCAGCATCGCGTCCGGTCTGAATGGCACCGAAAAAGTTGTCGCCAGCGCCGGCGCCTTCCTGCGGGCTGGCGAAAAAATAAACCCCGTCACTGCCAAAACGGCCGGTTAAGGCACCCCCATGCGCAACATTTCCAGCTGGTCGATCAAAAATCCGGTCCCGCCGATCGTGCTCTTCGCCATGCTCACGCTGGCCGGCATCGTCAGCTTCATGTCGATGGACATCAACGACAATCCGGACATCGATTTCCCCGCGGCGCAAGTCATCGTCAACCAACCCGGCGCCGCCCCGGCCGAAATGGAAACGCAAGTCACCCAGCGCGTCGAAGCCGCTGTCCGTGGCATCAGCGGCGTCGATGAAATCACCTCCTATGTTTCCGAAGGCCAATCACGCACCAGCGTGCAATTCGCCATCGGCACGCCCGTCGATCGCGGCGTCAACGATGTCCGCGACGCCATCGCCAACATCCGCAGCGACTTGCCGCAAGGCATCCTCCAGCCCCAGGTCCAGCGCATGGACATCTCGGGTGGCCCCATTGCCTATATCTCGGTCGAAGCCGTCGACATGACGCTCGAAGAACTCAGCTGGTTCGTCGACAACACCGTCGCCAAGCGGCTGCTTGCCATCCCCGGCATGGCCCAGGTCCGGCGCGGTGGCGGCGTCAACCGCGAAATCCGCGTCATCCTCGATCCGTCGCGCATGCAGGCCTATGGTCTCACCGCTTCGCAGGTCAACGATCAACTCCGCCTCGTCAACATGAACGCCGCCGGCGGCCGCACCGAAATCGCCGGCTCCGAACAATCGGTCCGCGTGCTTGGCAACGCTGCCGATGCCCGCCGCCTCGGCGAAACCCAGATCTCCGTCAGCGGCGGCCGTACCATCCGCCTCGACGACATCGCCACCGTGCGTGACAGCTTCGCCGAACAACGCTCCATCTCCAAAATGGACGGCCGCCAGGTCCTCAGCTTTTCGCTCACCAAGTCCAAGGGCTCGTCCGACGTAACCGTCTATGAGGAAGCCCAGAAAGTCATCGAGAAGCTCAAGCTGGAAAACCCGCGCGTCAAGTTCACTCAGCTGTTCACGTCGGTCGAATACACCAAGCAGCAATATCATTCCGCCATCGCCGCGATGATCGAAGGCGCGCTGCTCGCCGTCATCGTCGTCTTCGTCTTCCTGCGGGATTGGCGCGCCACCCTCATCTCCGCAGTCGCCATCCCGCTGTCGGCAATCCCGGCGTTCTGGTTCCTCGATCTGATGGGCTTCTCGCTCAACGTCCTCAGCTTGCTGGCACTCAGCCTCGTCGCCGGCGTGCTTGTCGATGATGCCATCGTCGAAATCGAAAACATCGTCCGCCACATGCGCATGGGCAAATCCGCCTATCAGGCCTCGATGGACGCTGCCGACGAGATCGGCCTCGCCGTCGTCGCCACCACCATGGCCATCGTCGCCGTCTTCCTCCCCGTCGGCCTGATGCCCGGCATCTCGGGGCAATTTTTCAAGAACTTCGGCTTCACCGTCGTCGTCTCGGTCCTGCTCAGCCTCGCCGTGGCGCGCATGATCACGCCGATGCTCGCCGCCTTCTTCCTCAAATCCCATGGCCAGGCCGAACATGGCGAAGGCGCCTGGGTGAAATGGTACATGAACATCCTGCGCTGGTGCCTGCGCAACCGCTGGAAAACCGTCGCGCTCGGCGGCGTTGCACTCGTCGCCACCGTGGCCAGCTTCGCCACCCTGCCGGTCACCTTCCAGCCGCCGCAGAACACCGATTTCAGCCAGGTCACCATCGCCCTTCCGCCTGGCTCGACTCTGGCGCAAACCGTCGCTGTCTCGGACAAAGCTGCGGCCATCCTGCACACGTCGCCAGTTGTCGAACGCGTCTTTTCCGATAGCGATATCGGCCGCGGCGAAATCTTCATGACGCTGAAAAAGGACCGCAAGGTCACCAGCGTCGAATTCGAACGCGACATGGCGCCAAGGCTCCAGGCTATCCCCGATGCGCGCGTCAACTTCCAATCGCAAAGCGGCGGTTTCAATGGCCGCGATCTCTCGGTCGTCCTCGCCGGCAGCGATCCCGTGCTGCTCGAATCCTCGGCATTGAAGGTCGTTGACGAACTGCGCGGCCTCAAGGAAGTCCGTCAGCCACGCATCGAAGGCGATGTCCGCCGCCCGGAAATCACCGTCACGCCGCGGTTTGCAGTGGCCGCTGAAATGGGCGTCACCACCGCTGCCCTGTCCGAAACCATCCGCATCGCCACGCTCGGCGACATCGATCAGAACGTCGCTAAATTCTCGCTCTCCGATCGCCAGATCCCCATCCGCGTCGCTCTCGCCGAAGATTCGCGGCGCAGCATCGCAACGCTCGAAAACTTGCCAGTGCCGACAATGAATGGCGGATCGGTGCCATTGAAGGTCGTCGCCGACATCAGCTTCGGCGCCGGCGCCACCGAATTGCGCCGCTACAATCAACAGCGCCGTGTCATGATCGGTGCCGATCTCGCTCCTGGCCTCGTCTCCGGCGATGCCCAGCCCAAGATTGATGCACTGCCCTCCATCAAGAACCTGCCCGCTGGCGTCGAAAAAATCACCCTTGGTCAGGACAAGTGGCAGGCCGAACTCTTCGTCAATTTCATCATCGCCGTCATCGCCGGCGTGCTGCTGGTGTTCGCCGTCCTCGTGCTGCTCTACAAACGGGTGCTACCGCCGTTCGTCAACATGGGCTCGCTGCTCCTCGCCCCACTGGGTGGCGGCATCGCGCTCCACCTCACCGGCACCGCCGTGTCGATGCCGGTCTTCATCGGGCTCCTGATGCTGCTCGGCATCGTCGCCAAAAACTCCATCCTGCTCGTCGACATGGCCATCGAGGAAATGTCCAAGGGCGTCGAACGCACCGCCGCCATCCTCGAAGCGGGGCACAAGCGCGTGCAGCCGATCGTCATGACCACAATCGCCATGGTCGCCGGCATGCTGCCCATCGCGCTCTCGCTCGGCGGCGATGCCAGCTTCCGTGCCCCCATGGGCATCGTCGTCATCGGCGGCCTCATCATGTCAACCGCCCTCACCCTCGTCATCGTGCCGGCCAGCTTCAGCCTCGCGGTCGGCGCCGAAGAATGGCTGGCCCCGCGCATGAAACGCTGGTTCACCAACAACGAAGACACTTCGGCAAAGCCCGGCGACCCCAGCCCGGCGCCACAACCGGCGGAGTGAGCCCGACCTGAAACTGCTCCGCCCTTTCGAGCTGCCGGCGACGCCTTTCCACCGGATGCGGCTGGCGGCCACGCTGCTGCTGCTGGCGATGGCCTGTGTCTTCGCCGC
>JANPEP010000009.1:0-4382 GCA_031422995.1 Polymorphobacter sp.
CGCTCTTTGAAAATGACCAGATGGTGCATCAAACGCCCCGCTGGCGGCATCGGGCCGGCAAACGTTTCAGCACCCCGTCATTACCCCACGCGCACCACCCGCCGCCCGAAACTGGCCCCGGTGAACAAACCGCAAAACGCCTCCGGCAGGCTCGCCAGCCCCTCGAAAACCTCCTCGCGGTACAAGACCCTGCCATCGTGGATCATCCCCGCCAATTCCGCCTGCGCTGCCGCAAAACCCGGCAAATCGTCAAACACCACCATCCCCTCCATCCGCAGGCGCCTGGCAATGAATTCCCGCGTATTCCGCAACCCCGGCACCTGGTCCGGCGCGGTGTTGTAATCCGCCACCTGTCCTGAAACGACAATCCGCCCACGCAGCTTCATATGCGGCAACACCAGGTCGATCATGGCATTACCAACATTGTCGAACATGACGTCGAACCCGCCCGCCGCCGCTTCCGCGAACCGTTCGGCAAAATCCGCCGCCTTGTAATCCAGCGCCACATCGAACCCCGCAACCTCTTGCAGCCAAGCACATTTTTCCGGCCCGCCAGCAATGCCTACGACCTCCGAAGCGCCCCAGATTTTCGCCAATTGCCCGGCGGTCGCCCCCACCGGCCCCGCCGCCGACGTCACCAGCACCCGCTCCCCAGCCGCCAATTGCGCCACCCGCTTCAACCCGAACCACGCCGTCATCCCCGGCACGCCCAATACGCCGATCCACAGTGACTCCGGCAGCTTCAGATCGGGCAATTTGACAGCATAGCCCCGCCCGTTCGAAACCACATGCGTCGCCCACCCCGTCAACGCCACAAGATCTCCCACGGCAAAGCGTTCATTCCGGCTTTCAATGACTTCGCCGACCGAAAATCCGTCTACCTTCGCACCCACGGGCAGAGGCGGCGCATAGCTCGCTCCCGGTGAAAGCCGCGACCGTGTCCCCGGATCGCACGACACAAAATGGTTCCGCGCCAGAAATTGCCCCTCAGCCAGCGTCGGGATCTCTACCCGCTCCACCCGAAAATCCTCCGGCTTCGGCACTCCTGCAATGTGCCGCACCAGCACGATATTTTCCATTTCAGCCATGCGAACTCCCGTTCAAAGCCCCAAAGAAAGCGGCTCCAGCATGTCGCCGGGCCGGGTTTCACGCACCAGCGCCACAAAGGACTTCACGGCGATGCGATCGAGCATCGGCATGCGATCGCGGAATGGTTTCTCATGCCCGGCAAACACCGTCATGCCTTCCAGCGATGCCGAAATGAACAGCGCCAGCGTCTCGCGCTCCATACCCGACAGTGCCGGGTTGATTTCAGCGATGATGTCGTTAAGCGGCTGCCGCGCCCGCGCATATAATTCATGGACTCGATCAAAAACAAACTTGTCGTGGTTCGAAAGTGCCCAAAGCTCGATAAACACATGGGTGGTCTTCTTGGTGGTGATGTCATCAAGGATCAGCGTGATGATCTCGGCCAGCCGTGCCTCGGGCGTGATGCCCTGTTCATGCATGATGCTGTCGAATTCTTCCTGATAGCTGCCGATGACCGCATCGAGCAGATCGCGGACAAGCTCTTCCTTGCTGGGGAAATAATAGGAGATATGGCCAACTTTCATGCCGCTGGCCTCGGCGATGCGGCGAAAGCTCAGCGCACGATAGCCATGCTCGATCAACAGCCCAAGCGCTGCGCGCAAGATAAGTTCATAACCTTCCTGGCCGCGCGAATAGCCGCCGTCCCGAACAGGGAATTTCAAGTCGGGAACAAATTGAGGCGGCACGAACAGGCTCCGTTGCAGGCGTTTGCAAACCTTAGCCACAGCAGGCCGCTACATACAACTTTGATGCTTGACAAATATTTGTCATGCGTCCAATTTTCGCATCCGGTTGCAGCGCAAAGCCAGACACATGGCGCACTGCGGGATTGAGGGGCCGGCAAAAGGGGATATGCGATGCGGTTGCCCGTCATCCGTGATGTTGCCGTCCTGGCGCTGCTGGTAGCGGCGCCTGCGCCTGCTGCCGATTACCCCATCCCGCTGCCGGTTGAACCGATCCCCGCCGTCGAAACCCTGCCTGCCGGCTGGCCCACCAGCTGGATGCTGGTGCACGACATGAACTTCACCAGCCTGCTCGATGGCCGCATTGTCGTTGTCGATACTGCCGGCCCGACCCAGAACCTCAAAGGCGTCATCCCCGCCGGGCAATTCGCCAGCTTTGTCGCAAGCAACACCCGTCCCGAAGTCTATGTTGCCGAAACCTATTATTCGCGCCGCACGCGTGGTGAGCGCACCGACGTGCTGACGATCCATGATCGTGCCACGCTGTCGCCGCTTGCCGAAATCCCGCTCCCCGGCGGAAAGCGCGGCCAATTTGTATCAACACGCAACAGTCTCCAGCTGATCAACGCTGACAAATGGGCTCTGGTGATGAATTTCACCCCGGCCTCATCGGTAACGGTCGTCGATCTGGTTTCGCGCCAGGTGCTGGGCGATATCGATCTGCCGGGCTGTTCGATGGTCTATCCGTTCGGGCCGCGCGGCTTTGCAACCCTGTGCGCCGATGGCACGATGACAGCGATCAACCTGGGCGCCGACGGCAAACTGGCCACGACCAAGACAGGCAAGCCCTTCAACATGATCGACAATGACCCGATGTTCATGATGCCTGCGATGGTCGGCAACACGGCTTGGTTCGTCACCTTTCTGGGCAATATCCGCGGCGTCGACATGACCGGGCCGGTTGTCGCCGAAAAACCGCCGTTCGCGCTCGGCACCGCCGAAAACCCCACTCCGCAATGGCGGCCCGGCGGTTGGCAGGTGATAACCGCCGATTCTGCCGGCCGCCTCTATGTCCTCATGAGCCCCAATGGCAAGGAAGGCAGCCACAAGGACGGCGGCAGCGAAGTCTGGGTCATCGATCCAGTCAGCAAAAAGCGCTTGCAACGTATCAAGCTGATGTCTCCCGGCCTCTCCATCGAAGCAACGCAGGAGGTGCAGCCGGCATTGGTGGTGGTGCGGCCCGATGGTGTGCTTGATGTCTATGATGTGACCACCGGCACCCTGCGTCGCAGCCTTGGCGGCGGCATCGCCATCAGCCCGTTCACCTTGGCGGCGGTGCACTGATGGCCGGCCTCGCATGGTTCCTGGCATTGGTGCTGGCGTCCTCGGCGATCCAGAAACTGCTGGAGCGCAATCGCATGAGCACAGCAACGGCAAAGCTGGCGCGTATCGGCCCCGGCATCGCTCTGCCATTGTCGCTGGTGCTGGCCGCGGCAGAGACGATGGCCGGAATGGCGCTGCTGTTCCCGGCAACACAGGCGCTTGGCGCCGTGCTCGCAATGGGGCTTTGGTTGGCGTATGGCGTCGCGTTGGTCGCAGCCTCCCGGCGTGGCGACACTCTTGATTGCGGTTGCAGCTTTGCCGTGCGCCACAAGCCCATCGACACCTTCACCATCGGCCGTGCGTTCGTGCTGGCGGGCCTTGCCGGCATAACGCTTCTTGCCGCTGCCGCTGGCGCCACCCCGCCAGGCATCGAGCCGTTGTTCGCCGCCTTCGGCCTCTTCACCCTCTACCACGCTGCCGGCGAGATTGCCGCGCTCCCCGCTCCTCATGGAAAGGCCGCCCGATGACCGGCATCCTGCTCACCTCGCAGATCATGCTGTGGATGGCTGTCATCCTCCTTGGCGTCCTCGGCATCGCGCTGGCGCGACAAGTTGGCGTGCTGCACGAGCGTATCGCACCCGCCGGGGCACTTTCGCTGCACCAGACCGTCAATGTCGGTGATGCGATTGCGGCAATGTCTTTTGCCACCATGGATGGCCGCAACATCGTCATCGGCGGCCCGCGCAATGGTCGCAGCCAGCTGCTGTTCTTCGTCTCCCCCGATTGCCCGGTGTGCAAATCGCTTCTGCCGGTGTTCAAATCGGCGGCGGCATCGGAACGGGACTGGCTCGATGCGGTGCTGGCCAGCGATGGCAACGAAGCCGCACAGCGCCGCATGGCGATGGCGCACGACTTGTCGGCGATGCCATTCATCCTGTCCGAACGCCTCGGCCGTGCGTTCGGCGTTGCCAAGCTGCCCTATGCCGTTCTGCTCGATGAAGGCGGCACTGTCGCCGCGCTCGGCCTCGTCAACAGCCGCGAACATCTCGAAAGCCTGTTTGAGGCCAAGGAGCGCGGAGTCGCTTCCCTCCAGGATTATCTGTCGCGCCGCGAGGAGGCATAGCATGGCCAGGTTCGACAAATTCGCCGAAACCATGACCCGCAGCGTCGCGCGTCGGACTTCGCGGCGCAGTCTGGTCACATGGCTTGGCAAGGCCATCACCGGCGCGGCGCTGATCCCGGTGCTGCCGGTGTCACGCGCCATGGCAGCCGGCGGCAGTGCGCATG
>JANPEP010000010.1:0-13422 GCA_031422995.1 Polymorphobacter sp.
CGCGGCGCAAAATCAGCGGCTTCCGCCTTGGTCGCGCCCACCAGAGCCGGCGGCCGCCCCTTGCCGGCTGCGGCTTTGTCACCCGATCCACACGACGCAAGCGTCACCGCCAGCGCGCAGGCGCCCGAAAGACGCAAGAGGGAAATCAATTTCATGCCAGCAACTTTAACCTCATACGGTCCACACGGCGACTCTCCCCCGCTCCGACCGCAAACTTATCCAATGCCCCGACCGACGTGAGCCGCACGAAATGCCATGAAATGCCTACCCCGCAACGAGCATAACGTCGCAATCCGGAACTGGTTCCCGAATATCAGGCCTTAAGCCGCCACCCGCTTTTCAACACGCGATAGCACACAGCCCAAAGTACGACATTGACTATCAACAGCACGGCCGCCCCCTGCCCCAGCAAACCATCAGACACGCCGATGAACCCGCTGCGAAACCCGTCGATGATATAGAAAAACGGGTTCAGGTGGCTGATCGTCGCCATCGTCGGATTGACCTTGTCGATGGCGTAGAATGTCCCCGACAACAGTGTCAGCGGCTGCACAACGAAATTGGTCACCGCCGCTGCATGGTCAAACTTGTCCGCCCAAATGCCCGTCAACACCCCCAGCAACGCCAGCATCACTGCGCCCATCGTCCCGAAATACAGCACCAGCAGCGGATATCGGACCGGCACATCCACGCCGGGGGCAATCGCCATCACCACCCACACTGCAATCCCGACCAGCCAAGCCCGCGTCAACGCCCCGGCCACCAGCGCCACCAGCAACTCACCAGCCGAAAGCGGCGGCATCAAAAGGTCGATAATCGATCCCTGCACCTTGGCGACCAGCAGCGACGATGATGAATTGGCAAAGGCATTCTGGATCATGCCCATCACGATCAACCCCGGCCCCAGGAAATCGGCATAGGGCACGCCCAGCACATCACCCTTCTTGCCACCCAGCGCCAGGCTGAAAATAACCAGAAACATCAACGTGGTAATCGCCGGCGCCCATATCGTCTGCAACTGCACCTTGAAAAACCGGCGCACCTCCTTCAAATACAGTGTCTTCAACCCCTGCCAATTGACTGACGGGATAACCACCACACCGGGTTCGGGGTGGCGGCCTTCAGGAATTTGCGGGGACAGCATATATCGGCTTTAACGCCGTCACCGCACGGCAAGCAACCCGGCGTGACAACAGGGACGAGATTCATGGCCTGGACTGACGAACGCATTGCCCAGCTCAAAGCCGGATGGGAAGGCGGCATGACTGCCAGCCAGATCGCCGAACAGCTTGGCGAAGGCGTCACCCGTAATGCCGTCATCGGCAAGGCCCACCGCCTCGGCCTCGAAGCCCGCCCATCCCCGGTAAAGGCCGGCGAGGACACCGCCGCCACCCCGGCGCCGGCCCCCTCACCCATCAGCGCGACCCCATCGAGCAGCCCGCCACCAGCCGCCGCCACCCCCATCGCAAGCACGGCCGCCGCCCGTCCGCTGGCCAAAAAACCGGTGCGCAGCGGCAAGGCAGCAAAGACCACCCTGCTCGATCTCAATGAAAAAATCTGCAAATGGCCTATCGGCCACCCCGGCGACGCCGATTTTCACTTCTGCGGCAAACCCAGCCAGGCCGGCTTTCCTTATTGCACGGAACACTGCCTCCTCGCCTATCAGGCGCAGCTTCCCCGCCGCGATCGCGATCGCCGTCCCCCACCGCAAATGCCCGGCATGCCACGCCGGTAGCGCGACGTGACGACAGCGAAGTTATCGTCCGACTCGCGCATGGCCGGGCGGTCGGCATGGCCGGCCGAATCGGTCTGACGTCAGCCACGGCCCTTAATTTTGAAACCATTTCCCCACCTTGCACTCCCGCATCCCGTCGCTTAACGTAAGCGTCAACCGTCGGGAGCGCCGCTGCATGACCCAAGACCATTTCGACGTCCTCGTCATCGGCGCCGGCCTCTCTGGCATCGGCGCCGCCGTGCATCTTCAGAACGACTGCCCCGATCGCAGCTACGCCATCCTCGAGGGCCGCGACGCTATCGGCGGCACTTGGGACCTGTTCCGCTACCCCGGCGTACGTTCGGACAGCGACATGTACACCTTGGGCTACAAGTTCAAACCCTGGCAGGAGGCCAAGGCCATCGCCGACGGCCCCAGCATCCGCAATTACATCCGGGAAGCCGCAACCGAGCACGACATCAACCGCCACATCCGCTTTGGCCACAAGGTCGCCGCCGCGTTCTGGTCCTCCGCCGATGCACAATGGACCGTCACCGCCAACCGCAGCGACGGCACCCAAACCCAAATCACTTGTAATTTCCTCTACATGTGCAGCGGTTATTACAGCTACGCCCAGGGCTACACCCCGGATTTCCCCGGCGCGGCAGACTTTGCCGGCCAGATCGTCCACCCGCAATTCTGGCCCGAAAATCTCGATTACGCAGGCAAGCAGGTCGTCATCATCGGCAGCGGCGCCACAGCCGTCACGCTTGTCCCCGAAATGGCAAAGATCGCGGCGCACGTCACCATGCTGCAACGCTCCCCCACCTATGTCGTCAGCCGGCCTGGCGTCGATGCCATCGCCGACACGTTGCGCCGCACGCTGCCGCCAAAACTCGCCTACAGCCTGGTCCGCCTCAAGAATGTCAGCCTCGGCATGCTTTTTTACCGCCTGACCCGCACCCGGCCCGCCAAAATCAAGGCCAAGCTGCTCGATGGCGTCCGCGAACATCTCGGCCCCGATTACGACATAGAAAAACACTTCTCCCCCAGCTACAACCCCTGGGATCAACGCCTCTGCCTGGTCCCCGATGCCGATCTGTTCACCGCAATCAAATCCGGTGAAGCTTCGGTTGAAACCGATCACATCGACCATTTCACCGCATCCGGCATCCAGCTCAAATCCGGCAAGCACCTCCCCGCCGATGTCATCGTCACCGCCACCGGCCTAAAACTCATCGCGTTGGGCGGCATGATGGTCAGCGTCGATGGCGTCCACGTCGAACCATCGGAATGCCTCGCCTACAAGGGCATGATGTTCTCGAATGTCCCCAATCTCGCCGTCTCCTTCGGCTATATCAACGCCAGCTGGACCCTGCGTTCCGACCTCATCGCATATTATGTCGGCCGCATCCTCAACCACATGAAGGCAAGCGGCAGCGCCATCGCCACCCCCGTCCCCGGCGCGGACGTCACCGCCGAACGCCTCGCAATGGATCTCTCCTCGGGCTATGTCCAGCGCGGCGCCGGCGCCCTGCCCCGCTCCGGCAATCGCGCACCCTGGAAAGTCACCGCCAACTACGCCCTAGACACCATGGAACTTCGTTTCGGCAAGGTCGACGACGGCGAACTAATCTTCGCAAGGGCGTCCAATCGCGCCAGCGAGCCAGCGCTGGCGATTGCCGCCGAATAGACGCAATTGCACCGCGAACGGTTGCGCGACGGCCGCCAGCCTGCGGTCGAGAGTCCACAGCGGTGCCTGCATGACTCGCGCCAGCACAACATAACTTGCGTCATACGCCGACAGGCCGAGCTCGAGCGCTGCCTCCAAAACCGCTGAAGGTGCAATCTCGACTTCACGGATGCCCAATGCAGGATAACTCGCCACCGCACCGTGGCAGCCTATTCCCGCTCAGGATATAGCTGGCACTTATCGCAGGAATATCGACCGGCTTGGCAGCCTCAAGGCGCTGGCACTCCGCCATGAACTCTGCGGCATCGAAACGCTCCCGCCGCGCCTCGGCGACGAGGACGTCAAGCAAGTCGCCTTGCAACATCCGACATGGCGGTCAGAACGACCCCGCAACCGCGGGCATTGGAACGTCACCCCAACCAGACCCTCGACAGCACGGAGCTGCGCTTCGGCAATGTTGCCCAAGGCGAACTGACCCTCACCACAACGTATCTAGCGGTCGTTGCGAAATCAGCCGACTCTTGGCCTAGGCCGCCGAATGGTCAGCGGCCTCGACGCAAACCTCAAGCGGCCAAAGCGCCTTTCGCTGTGCGGCGGCGCATCGCACCACCGACCAGGCCCAGCCCGCCGATCATCATTGCCCAGCTCGCTGGCTCGGGCACAGCCCCATTCGACAAGGTCACGGATCCACCGGGAAACCAGTTCCACGAGCCATCGCCCGAAGCAACGGTTGAAGTCGCCACCAGCGACAGCACATAGTCTGTGCCTGCGATCTCCGCAAAGGACTGACTGAACGAAAAGCTGTTCGTCGCGTTGCAATAATTGGCGCAGCCAAACATTTCATAACTGTCGACCTTGATGCCGTTGATGAGCACATCAAACTTCGAATTGGCCCCTCGCGTAAAGTTGAACATCGTGAAGTCCCAAGTCGCCGAAGTCGCCGAGGCCAACCCGGTCGAAAACGTCTGGGTCACAAAATTACCGGTATTGAAAAAGATGCCGCCGCCACCACCGCCCAAAGCGCCATCCGACGTCTGTGCGATGGCACTCGGAAATTCCACCGTGACACTTGCTGCCAATGCTGGCGTTGCCATCAGGCTCACCGCAAACATGGCAAGCATCGAAACCCGAACTGTCATAAATTTCCTCCGTTGTTTCGCGCGAATTACAATAAAATATGGCGCTCGATGAACTTCATGTCAATTTGCCATTCAGCCGGCGTTCACCGTCCGGTCCACCAGCACCGCCAGCAACAACGCAGGTCCCCCATGCGCCACCCAGGCATGGTTGGTCCCCCGCTGAATCACCACTTGCCCCGGCTTGATCCGTGTCTCGCCGCCCTCCAGAATCAACGACACATCACCCTGCAACAAACAGATCACATCGATCGAATGTGTCTCATGCATCGCCGAAGCCCGGCTCTGGTCGATGATATGCCGCTCGCCATCAAAGCCGGCAAACACGCTCCGCACCATCGCATCCAGCTGCGGCTTCGGCACTCCATCGGGCAAGGGCGACACCACGAACCACCGCACCTGCACATTCCCCGGTCGCGGCCCAAGCACCGGCCGCGCTGCCCCAAGGTCACAATGATCGCTCGGATCGAGTGCCCCCGACGCCGCATCCTCCCAGATTTCGAACAATCCCCCCAATTCGGGGTCGCCGCTAAACGCCGAAGGTCCGCCATCGATGATCACCACCGATTGCCCGCCGGCATCATCGCCTGTCACCACGCGCCGCATCGCCTCGCGAAAGGCGGTCATCTCAAATCCGCTCCTTCACATACCGCCCCGGCGCATCCTCGATCGCCTTGAACTTGCCCGCCGCCTTGCCCTTCCCCGGCACCCGCAGCGCCACCATCGCCCCTGATCGCGGCGTCAGCCATGCCATCCAGTCCGGCCACCAACTGCCCTTTGTTTCCTTCGCCGCCGCCACGAAATCCACGAACCTCTCGGGCAACACGTCGCTCGTCCAATATTGATACTTGTTCGCCAACGGCGGGTTGACCACCCCGGCAATATGCCCCGATCCCGCCAGCACAAACCGTTTGTCGCCGGTAAAATGGCTGGTCAACTTGTACGCCGATTGCGCAGGCGCAATATGGTCCTCCTTGCCGCCCTGGATATAGGCCGGCGTTGCCACCATCCCCAGGTCGATCGGCACGCCCAAAACCGTGATGCCACCCGACTTCACCAGCAGATTGTCACGATAAATATCCTCGAGGTAACTGCGATGCCACAACGCCGGCACATTCGTTGCGTCGCTGTTCCAATACAACAGGTCGAACGGGAAATAATCCTTACCCATCATGTAGTTATTGACGACATAACTCCATATCAAATCATTCGATCGCAGCATGTTGAATGTCATCGCCATGTTGCGGCCATCCAGAAACGGCTTGTCCGCCGTCAACTTGGCCAGCGTCTCCATTGTCGTCTCGTCGATGAACACGCTCAAATCGCCGCACTCGCTCATGTCGACCTGCGCCGTGAAAAACGTCGCGCTCGCCACCTTTTCGGCCTCGCCCCGCGCTGCCAGCACTGCCAGCGTCGCCGCCAGCGTTGTCCCGGCAACGCAATATCCGATCGTATGGGCGCTTTTTGTCCCGCAAATCGCCAACACTGTGTCCAGCGCCGTCAACTGCCCCTCGCCAACATAATGATCGAGCGTCACATCGGCGAGGCTCGCATCGGCATTCTTCCACGACACGACAAACACCGTCAGCCCCTGCTCGACAGCCCATCGGATGAAACTCTTCTCCGCCGTGAGGTCGAGAATATAGAATTTGTTGATCCACGGCGGAAAGATCAGCAGCGGGATCTCATGCACCTTGTCGGTCGTTGGCGTATATTGGATCAACTGGAACAACCGGTTTTCAAACACCACCTTGCCCGGCGTGATCGCGACATTGCGCCCGACTTCAAAGGCCTCCTCGTCGGTCATCTTCATTCGGCCGGCCTTCAGATCATCCAGCAGATGCTCCAGCCCCTTCAACAAGTTCGACCCACCACTCTCGACGGTTTTTTTCAACACTTCCGGGTTGGTCAACGCAAAATTGGAAGGCGACATCGCATCAACGAACTGCTTCACCAAGAAACCCGCCCGGGCCTTCTCGCGTTCGTCCAGCCCTTCGATACCGGCGCTGCCCTCCATCACATAATTCGACGCCAGCAAATAGGATTGGCGCAAGAAATCAAACGCCGGCGCCTCACGCCACGCCTCCCCGGCAAAACGCTTGTCCTTCACGTCGGCGACCGGACTCTTGGTCCCCGGAGTCAGGAACGACTGCCACAGCGCCATCGCATCGGTCATGTATCGCGTCTGCAAATCATACAGGCGCGCCGGATCGCTCATTGCCGCCGCGGTCGCGCGCTGCCACGTCGCCATCATGCCCAACGGATCACCCGCCGGCATCGCATCATGTTCCTTGGTCCAGAATTCCAGCATCATCTGCTGGCCGCGCCCGGCCAATTCGGTCCATTGCTGGAATTGCGCCAGCGCTTGCGGCTCGGCGGGCACGTCGGCCATGATGTCTTTCCCCAAATTCTGTCTTTGACGTTACCATCCTGAACCCGAACGCTGCACGCGCCAAGTGTTTCCGCCAATGATATAGCACCCTTGCAAAAACGCCCCTTTCGATAGTGCGACAACACAGCTAAAGAGACTGTGCACCGGCGCGTGATGGCCGGCGACGATGGGGAGATTTACCGATGATCAAGCCGATGTTTGTTCTTGCCGCTGCCATGCTGGCTGCGCCCGTCCTTGCACAGGAAGCCGCTCCGGCCGCGCCCGCCGCACCTTCGCTGCCAATGTGCAGTGCAAAGGTCACAGATGGTTGCCAGCAATCAGCCCGCCAGGAAGCCCGCGCCATGAACGGTGCCCAGGTCGATGCCCGTGACGCCCGCAACGGCGGCATGTGGACCCCCGATGGCAAGGTTGCAAAAGCCAAGAAGGCCGACGCCGCCCCGATGTAAGCCACCAACCGTTTCAGTCCATACAGCGGGCGGGGGCGGGAACGCCCCCGCCCGCTTTGTTTTGTGTTATCAGCATCGCCGGACAATCCGGCCCAGCGACTCGAAAGCCATCCGATGAACGACGATTTCTATCGCATCCGCCGCCTGCCTCCCTATGTCATCGCCGAAGTCAATGCGATGCGGGCACAGGCGCGGGCACGCGGTGACGACATCATCGATCTCGGCATGGGCAACCCGGATCTGCCGCCGCCGCCGCACGTCATCGCCAAGCTTTGCGAAGTCGCGGGCAAACCAGACGCACACGGCTATTCGGCATCAAAGGGCATCCCCGGCCTGCGCAAGGCCCAGGCCGGCTATTACGGCCGCCGCTTCGGCGTCGACGTCAATCCCGAAACCGAAGTCGTCGTCACTTTGGGCTCCAAGGAAGGCCTCGCCAACCTCGCCCAGGCCATCACCGCCCCCGGCGATGTCGTGCTGGCGCCCAACCCCAGCTACCCCATCCACACCTTCGGCTTCATCATCGCCGGCGCCACCATCCGCAGCGTGCCGACAACACCAGATGAGCGCTATTTCGAAGCGCTCGAACGCGCCATGAAGTTCACCGTGCCCAAGCCTTCGGTGCTCGTCATGGGCTATCCCAGCAACCCGACCGCCGAAACCGTCGACCTGGCGTTCTATGAACGCGTCGTCGCGTTCGCCAAGAAGCACCAGATCTGGGTGCTGTCGGACCTCGCTTACTCGGAAATCTATTTTGACGGCCAACCCACCCCGTCGATCCTGCAAGTCCCCGGCGCCAAGGATGTCGCCATCGAATTCACCTCGATGAGCAAGACCTACTCCATGGCCGGCTGGCGCATCGGCTTTGCCGTCGGCAACAAGACCCTCATCGCCGCCCTCACCCGCGTCAAATCCTATCTCGATTATGGCGCCTTCACCCCCATCCAGGCGGCAGCTGTCGCTGCCATCAACGGCCCGCAGGATGTCGTCGAAAGCAACCGAAAGCTCTACCACATGCGCCGCGACGTCCTCGTCGAAAGCTTCGGTCGCGCCGGCTGGGAAATTCCGCCGCCCCGCGCCAGCATGTTCGCCTGGGCACCGCTGCCGCCCTCACTCGCCCATCTCGGCAGCCTTGAATTCTCCAAACAACTCCTCACCCACGCCGGTGTCGCCGTCGCGCCGGGCGTCGGCTATGGCGAGGACGGCGAAGGCTTTGTCCGCATCGCCATGGTCGAAAACGAACACCGCATCCGCCAGGCCGCCCGCAACGTCCGCAAATATCTGCAATCCATGGGCGTCAACACCCCCGCCAAGGCCGCAAGCTAAACGAAGAAGCGACCGACTTCGTCTCCCTCCCCTCTGTGGGGAGGGCGACTCTGCGCCAGCCGAGCGGGTTGGGGGTTCCCGCTTCACGGGACATAAGCCACTCTCAATCCCCCCGTGATCCCGTCACCCGCAACGTCCGCGCCCCGGCCGCCACCAGCATCTCCAGCATCGCCAGCATCGCCTCCGGCGGCGCCGTCCCCAGATCGATGCTCAATGTCCCCGGCTCCACCAACAGTGAATGCACCACCTCGGACACCCCTACCCCCAGCACGTGCCGCGCATCCTCCGGATCAAACCACTGCGCAAACCAGTCGCCAAGCGCATCCTCCGGCACAATCTCCAGGTCATGGTTGATCACCACATCATCCCAGCTCATCGATTCGATCGACACATAGGACAGCCCCAGCGGCACCGACACCCGGTCGAACTCCAGCACATCCTCCGGCACCAGCTCCTGCACGCTATGTCCCGCTCCCGTATCCCCAATGAAATCGACGCAATACAACTTCCCGAACAACGCGCTCTCGGGCTGCATTTGCAACTTCACCTCGGCGGCGCCGCGAGCGAAACCCTGCTGCTGCTCCGCTACAAACGCCGCGAACTGCGCCACATAATGCGCGCGCACCTGCCCCAGAAAACTGCCCAGATCCATCGGCCCGAAATCCTTCCTATCCTCGCCCCTTGCACTTTCCAGCCCGCGCCGCAAAGAACACCCAAACCTTCGGCCCGGAGCCTCAATGTCCAAACCCCTTCATATCGGCCTCGCCGGCCTAGGCAATGTCGGCGTCGGCGTCGTCAAGCTGCTCGCCCAGAACGCCGATCTCATCACCCGCCGCGCCGGCCGTCCCATCACCATCACCACCGTCTCGGCCCGCGACCGCAACCGCGATCGTGGCGCCGACCTGTCGAATTTCGCCTGGGTTGATGATGCCACCGAACTCGCCACGCGCACCGATGTCGATGTCGTTGTCGAACTCATCGGCGGCTCCGACGGCCCAGCCCTGACCCTCGCCCGCCGCACCCTAGCAGCAGGAAAGGCCTTCGTCACCGCCAACAAGGCGATGCTCGCCCATCACGGTCTCGATCTCGCCGCCCTCGCCGAATCGCACGCCGCCCCGCTCAAATATGAAGCCGCAGTCGCCGGCGGCATCCCCATCATCAAGGCACTGCGCGAGGCCATGGCCGCCAACCGCATCACTCGCGTTTATGGCCTGCTCAACGGCACCTGTAACTATATCCTGTCGCGCATGGAGGCCGAACGCCTCGACTTTTCTGTCGTCCTCATCGAGGCTCAGGCCGCCGGCTATGCCGAGGCCGACCCCAGCTTCGACATCGACGGCATCGACACAGCGCACAAACTCAGCATCCTCGCCGCCCTCGCCTTCGGCACCCGCATCGACTTTGCCGCCGTCGCCACCCATGGCATCCGCGCCATCGAACTCGCCGATCTCGACCAGGCCGCCGCCCTGGGTTTCCGCATCAAGCTCGTCGGCCTCGCCGAACACGAAAACGGCACGCTCTTCCAACGCGTCCACCCGGCCCTCGTCCCCCTCGATCACCCGCTCGCCGCCGCCAGCGGCGCCCTCAACGCCGTCGCCGCCGAAGGCGACTTTGCCGGGCGGCTGTTCCTCCAGGGCCGCGGCGCAGGCGAAGGCCCCACCGCCAGCGCCGTTGTTGCCGATCTCATTGACCTTGCGCGCGCAAGTCGCGGCAACGAATGGGTGCGCGGCATCACCGGCCACCCCTTCGGCATGCCCGTTGCCGCCCTCGAACCCCTCCCCACCGCCGATCCCGCCACCCGCCAGGGCCGCTACTACCTTCGCCTCACGGTCGCAGATCGCCCCGGCGTCCTCGCCGAACTCACCGCCTCGCTGCGCGATCACAACGTCTCGATCGAAAGCCTGGTTCAGCGCGGCCACACCAGCGGCGACGCCATGATCGTCATGATCACCCACACCGCGGCCGAACCCCAGGTCCTCGCCAGCCTCGCCCAGATGGAACGCAGCGACGCCGTCACCGGCCCCCCCGTCATGATGCACATCCTCGACTTCTAAGGCTTCCCTCCCCTCCCCAAACCCCCTACACCCCGGCCAAATTGCCGCACGGAGCCATCATGACCCACACCCCCCGCTCCTCCACGCTCGATCGCGTCCTCGTCCTCGAAATGGTCCGCGTCACCGAAAACGCCGCCATCGCCTGCTCCAAACTCATTGGCCGCGGCGATGAAAAGGCCGCCGACGCCGCCGCAGTGGAGGCCATGCGCGATGCCCTGAACCAGCTCGATTTCGATGGCACCGTCGTCATCGGCGAAGGCGAACGCGACGAAGCTCCCATGCTGTTCATCGGCGAAAAAGTCGGCAGGGCCCAGGGAACGGGCCCAAAAATCGACATCGCCCTCGATCCCCTCGAAGGCACCACCATCACCGCCAAGGCCGGTCCCAACGCCCTCGCCGTCCTCGCTATCTCCGAAGAAGGCGGGCTGCTCAACGCCCCCGATGTTTACATGGACAAGATCGCCGTCGGCCCCGGCTATCCCGCCGGCGTCATCGACCTGCGCAAATCCCCCACCGAAAACGTCAAATCCGTCGCCACCGCCAAGGGCGTTGCCGCCGCCGAACTGATGGTCTGTGTCCTCGATCGCCCGCGCCATGAAGGACTGATCGCCGAATTGCGCGGCCTCGGCTGCGGCATCATGCTCATCCCCGATGGCGATGTCGCCGGCGTCATCGCCACGACCAACCCCGATACCGGCATAGACCTCTACATCGGCAGCGGCGGCGCCCCCGAAGGCGTACTCGCCGCAGCCGCCTTGCGCTGCGTCGGCGGTCAGATGCAGGGCAAGCTGGTCTTCCGCAACGACGACGAACGCGGCCGCGCCCGCCGCTGGGGCATCACCGATCTCGATCGCATCTACGACCTCAACGATCTTGCCAGCGGCGACGTCATCTTCGCCGCAACCGGCGTCACCGACGGCTCACTCCTCAAGGGCGTAAAACGCCGCCGCGACGGCGTCATCACCACGCAATCGGTGGTCATGCGCGCCTCGTCCGGCACTGTCCGCTGGGTCGATGGCGAACACCGCGCCCATAACCACGCATAAACAACACCTCTCCCCTGCGGGAGAGGTCGACTCGCGCCCTCGCGCGAGCGGGTGAGGGGGCTTCTCGCAGGCCATGACCAACGTCTTCAACATCACCACCTCCGTCCTCGGCCAACCTTGGCGCTGGCGTGGCAACATCATGCCCGGCACCAGCCTCGATGGCCGCGGCGACCCGGACGAACTTCTCCACCACCTGTTCCGAGCGCGCGGCGCCAACCCGGCCGATTTCGCCCGCCTCAAGGCTCCCACCCTGCGCGACTGGCTTCCGGATCCCGCCATTTTCCACGACATGGAAACCGCCGCCACCCGCCTCGCGAACGCCATCGCGGCACAAGAAGCCATCGTCATCTTCGGCGATTATGACGTCGACGGAGCCACTTCCGCAGCTGTCCTCATTCGATATCTCAGGTCTGTCGGCGCCACCGTCACCCACTACATCCCCGATCGCCTGCTCGAAGGCTATGGCCCAAGCGCCGATGCACTGGTCGCGCTCAAATCCAGCGGCGCCGATCTCGTCGTCACCGTCGATTGCGGCACCCAAGGTTATGAAGCCCTCGCCGCCGCCCGCGCCGCTGCCCTCGATGTCATCGTCGTAGATCACCACAAGGCCGCGACATCGCTCCCGCTCGCCCTCGCCCTGGTAAACCCCAACCGCCTCGACGAAGCCCCCGAAGCCGCCGCCCACGGCCATCTCGCGGCTGTCGGCGTCGCCTTCCTGCTCGCCGTCGCCCTCAACCGCACGCTGCGCCTGCGCGGGCACTTTGCTGCCACCCCCGAACCCAAACTCACCGACCTGCTCGATCTCGTCGCACTCGGCACCGTCGCCGATGTTGTCCCCCTCACCGGCCTCAACCGCGCGTTCGTGACGCAAGGCCTCAAGGTCATGCGCGCCCGCCGCAACATCGGCCTCACCGCCCTCATCGACGCCTCGGGCCTCACCCGGCCGCCAGTGGCCCGCGATCTCGGCTTCGCACTCGGACCACGCGTCAACGCCGGCGGCCGCGTCGGCAAATCCGATCTCGGCGTCCGCCTGCTCACCACCGAGGACCCGGCCGAAGCCACCGCACTCGCCCTTGAACTTGATCGCCTCAACATTGATCGCCGCGCCATCGAATCCGAAGTCACCGACGACGCCCTCACCAAGGCGGATCCTGAAAGCAACATGGCCATCGCCGTCATCGCGGGCACCGGCTGGCACCCCGGCGTCATCGGCATCGTCGCCTCGCGCCTCAAGGATCGCCTGCACCGTCCCACCATCGTCATTGCGTTGCAAGACGATGGCACAGGCAAGGGCAGCGGCCGCTCGATGCCCGGCGTCGATCTCGGCGCCGCCGTCCTTGCCGCAAAGGACGCAGGGCTGCTGATCGCCGGCGGCGGCCACGCCATGGCGGCGGGCCTCACCGTCGCCACCGACAAACTCGACGCCCTCACGGCTTTCCTCAACGAAAACCTCTCCGGCGCCGTTGACTCCGCCGCAACCACCCGCGCACTTGATTGCGACGCCGCCGTTGCGCCCCGCGCCGTCAATCTCACCCTTGCCGAAACCCTTGAAGTCGCCGGCCCCTATGGTCAGGGCTGGTCACAACCTCGCGTCGCCTCCGGGCCGTGGACGGCGGTT
>JANPEP010000011.1:0-2739 GCA_031422995.1 Polymorphobacter sp.
AGGGGTTGCGAGCCCGAGGCGATCAGCAGGTCGTGGAAGCCCTTGATGTCGAATTTCGGGCCGAGCGCTGCTTCGGCCTTTTTGCGTTGCTCCATGATCTTGAGCATGCCGATCTTGTAGCCGGTGGCTTGGCCGGGGAGCGTGATGTAGCGGCGGACTTCGGAACGGGCGCCTTCGGGGGATTGGCGGCCGGTTTCGAGCATGTAGGTGACGGCCTGGTCTTCGGTCCAGCCCATGGCGTGGATGCCGGTATCGGTGACGAGGCGCGCGGCGCGGAACAGTTCGGCATCGAGCCGCATGAAATCGGCAGCGGTATCGGGGAAGGCGCCCATTTCCTTGCACAGCGCCTCGGCATAAAGGCCCCAGCCTTCACCGAATGCAACATAGCCGGTGACGGAGCGGAATTTGGGGCCGCCCTTTTGCCGGACCTGGATATCGCCCTGGGTGTTATGGCCGGGGACGGCCTCGTGGCACATCAGGGTATAGAGCGCCGCGGGGTCTTCGGTATTGCCGATGAGGTGCACATAAGTCCGGGCTGGGCGAGCGCCATCGGGGCTGGGTTGCGAGGCGTGGGCGGCGCCGCCGGCAAGCTCGCTGAACGCCGGTTCGCGTACGACTTCGATGCGATAGGCCGGGAGCGTGGCAAAATACGCCGGGAGCAGGGCGCGGGTTTTGGCAACAAAGGCATTGGCGGTGGTGAGATATTCGGCGCGCGAGGCATCGTCATAGGGTTTGGGCGGGAAGCGCGTTGCGCGGTCGGCATAAAAGGCGTTGCGGTCCTTGAAGCCGGCTTTTTGCGCCAGTGCGTCCTGCTCGGCTTCGATGCGGGCGACCTCCTTGAGGCCGATGGCGTGGATCTGATCGGCGGTATAATCGGTGGTGGTGTTGAGTTTGAGTTCATTGGCGTAATAGGCGGCGCCATTGGGGAGCGAGATGGCGCCGACGCGGCCGCTGGGGGCGGTTGGCAGGTCGGCATTGGCCCAGGCGATGACGCGATCATAGGCGGGTTTGAGGCCGAGGATGGCGGTGCGGGCGTCGCCGAGCAGGGCATCGGCTTCGGTGCGGGGAAGTTTGTTGGCGGTGACAAGGGCTTCGGTCTTGGCCTTTACGTCGGCCCAGAGGGCGGAATCAGCGCCGGGGGCGAAGGGCGCGCCGCGGGTGAGCTTTTCGCTGCCGGCGATGATGGTTTCGATCTGGAATTTTGGGGCGCGGATGCCGGCGGCGTCGCTGGCCATGCTGCGCGTGATGGCGGTATCGAGCACCGCCGGGATGCCACGCAGCCGGGCGATGTAGTTTTTGAGATCGGTGCTGTCGGCAACGCTGTGGGTGTTGACGAGGAAATCAGGCAGCTGGCTGTGGGCCGAATAGAGGCGCGAATAAAAGGGTGGTTTGTAGACGCGGATGGCATTGGCCATTTCGGCGCGGTCGGCCTCCAACGCCCAGATGTCGTAGTTCACCTGCGCTTCGGCGGAGAGTTTGGTGCGGTCGAACTGGGCCTTCATGCGGGCGACGCTGGCCTTGCGCCAGGCGAGTTGATCGGCGGCGGCCTGGTCGGAGATGTCGTTCCAGCGGTCGCCGCCGGCCTGGATGCCGAGGCGGGTGGCGAGTTGCGGATTCTGCTTTACCCATTGCGCGAATTCGGCATCGAGGAAGGTGGTGAGGCGGGCGTCTTCGCTGGTGGCGGTGGCTGGCGCGGTGGCGGCGGTTTGTGCCGAGGCTGTGGCTGTGGGCAGCATGAGGCCGGCGAGGATGGCGGCGACGGTGAGGTTGCGTGCGTGTTTCATGGTGGTGCCCCTGTGGTTTGGAAACAATCGTAGGGGCAGTTTTGGCCGAGGTGAAGACCTTTGCCTAAGCTGGGCCATCGGCGGCTGGGGCTTTGGTGCGCTCCTTGCAGAGATGGGCGAGGCGGGTGGTGAGAGTGCCGATGTGGCGTTTATCGCGGACCTTCGGAGACGACCGGGATTGTGTGTTGATCCTTGTCACCAGCACTTGCGACCGGGATCCGGTGCACGATGGCGCCGGTGTCGTTGCCTTTGAAAAAGGCCAAGGCTTCGTTGAGGGCTTCCGTAAGGGTTTCATGGGCTTCGCTCATGATGCGTCTCCCTTATCCAGTCCGGCCAGCGGTCCCGCGGCGAAACCGGCGCGGTCGATTTCGTAGATGACGTGGCGGGTGGGAGCGCCGGCGAGGGTGGTGACGTGTTCGCGCGGGGTGAGGCGGCCGCCGATTTTTTCCATGGCGCGGCGGGAGCGGAGGTTGGTTTCGCCGACCATGAAGATGACGCGGTCGAAATGGGTGAGGGCGTGGGCGACCATCAGCGCCTTCACGGCGGCGTTGGTGGGGCCGCCCCAATGGCTGCGGGCGAGGAAGGACCAGCCGATTTCGACTTCGCCCGGTTCGGCGCGGCTGGTGTCGTAGCGGGAAGAGCCGATGATGGTGTTGTTGGCGAGATCGATGGCGACGAGGGCGCCCTTGCTGGCCAGCGCATCGGCGAAGAAGGCGCGGAAGACGGGTTCCTGCCAGCGGTCATGGGCTGGGTGGATGGCCCAGATGAGGGGGTCGGAGGCGACGGCGTAGAGGGCGGTCCAGTCGTCCGGCGCGAGGGGGCGCAGGGTGACGAGGGGGTGAGGGAGAGTTGGATGCAGGTTGGTCATTGCCTAGGTCGCCATCCAGGTGGTGTGATCGGCGCGGGAGCGGGCGACGAGGGCGGGGTTACGCTGGTCTTTTGTGGGGGGGGGTGG
>JANPEP010000012.1:0-6101 GCA_031422995.1 Polymorphobacter sp.
GCATGGGCGGCGAGGGCCTCGATGGCGCCCTGGCTGAGCATCATGCACAGCGCGAAGGCCATGTTGGCGCTGGTAAGTTGTTCCTGGACGGCGACGTTGACGGCGAAGGGCAAGCCCTGGCCGCCGTGGGATTCGGGGACACCGAGGCCGGCCCAGCCGCCTTCGATGTAGAGTTTGTAGGCGTCGGCGAAGCCAGGGGGGAGGGTGACGGTGCCATCCGACAGTTTGGCGTGGGTCTTGTCGCCGATGCTGTTGAGGGGGGCGAAGACGTTTGACGCGAGTTTGGCGGATTCAGCGAGGATGGCGTCGACCATGTCGGGGCTGGCGTTGGCATATTGCGGCAGGGCGGCGAGGCCGGGGAGATCGGCGATGACATCGAGGACGAAACGCTGTTCGGCGGTGGGGGCGGTATAGGGCATGAGTGCGGCCTTGGGCTGGGGGTTAACTCGCTATAGACGGGGGGGATGGTGGACAAAAGCAGGATCGTTGCCGCGGATGCGGCGGGTGTGGCCGAGGCGGTGGCGGTGTTGCTTGCGGGCGGGATTGTGGCTGTGCCGACCGAGACGGTTTATGGGCTGGCGGCGCGGGCGAGTGACGCCGAGGCGGTGGCGAAGGTTTACGCGGCCAAGGGGCGGCCGGGTTTCAATCCGTTGATCGTGCATGTTTCGGGGGTGGAGCAGGCGGGTGAACTGGTTGAGATCGATGGGGTTTCGCGTGGCTTGATGGCGGCGTTCTGGCCGGGGGCGTTGACGCTGGAGTTGCCGGTGAAGGTTGTGGCCAAGGTGGCGGGGCTGGTGAAGGCGGTGCTGGCGACGCTGGCGGTCAGGTGTCCGGCGCATCCGGTGATGCAGGCGTTGATTGCGGGGGCGGGGGCTTTGGCGGCACCTTCGGCCAATGCGAGTGGGCGGATTTCTTCGACTGCGGCGGGGCATGTGGCGGAGTCTCTGGGGGGGCGTGTGGGGTTGATACTGGATGGTGGGGCGTGTGCGGCGGGGATGGAATCGACGATTGTCGAGGTGCGCGATGGGAGGTGGCGGGTTTTGCGGCCGGGGGCGGTGGCGGAGGAGGATATTTTGAGGGTGGAGGGCGACCCCTCTCCCGGCTCGGCGAAGGCGCCGAATCCGACCTCTCCCGCAAGGGGAGAGGTGATTTCGCCCGGTATGATGGCGAGCCATTATGCGCCGTTGCAGCCGGTGCGGTTGGGAGCTGTGACAGCGCAGGCGCATGAGTTTCATATCGGGTTCGGGGCGGTGGCGGGGGATGTGAACCTGTCGGCCAAGGGTGATGTGGTGGAGGCGGCGGCGCGGTTGTTTGCGCTGTTGCATGTAGCGGAAGCCAGTGGGCGGGCGGGGATTGCGGTGGCGCCGGTGCCGGAGGTTGGGTTGGGCGTGGCGATCAATGATCGGCTGCGGAGGGCGGCCGCTCCGCGTTGAGAACCGCCGTGGTTCGGTGACTTTAGTATTGCGAACGCCTCGCAATAGCATAGGATGCGGCTTCCGGTGTGGGAGAGTGTTCGATGTTCGGGGAATTTGGTGGTGGTGAGAGTGGCTGGTGGCCGGAGGGGCATGGGTCGGTCGATGCGCTGGGGGCGGCAGAGGCGCGGTTGCTGTGGAGTTTGCGACGGCTGGCGTTGATGCAGCCGTTGGGGCGGGCGCGATGCCATGCAGTGCATATCGCGTTGCAGCAGGAGTTCGGTGATGCCGGGCTGGGGATCGAGCATTTGTTGCGGTGCTGGCTGGTGGGACTGTCGCGCCTGGCGGTGCGGCGGTTGGCGATCGGGGCGCCGGCGTGTTCGTTGCTGACGGCGGACGAGGCGGGGTTGTTGCGGGTGTTGCGAGATCCGGACGCAGGCGGGGTGATTCTGGTGCGGTTGACGGGGGCGGCGGCGGCAGCGGGGATGGTGCCATTGTTTGTGGCCGTGGCGGGACTGGCGAAAATATCTTGAGGCCGGGGCCTTGACGAAAACGTATCAAGATATATCTTGAAACGTATGGAACATAGAAAAGGAAACTCCATGCGTAATTGTAATCATGAAACTGGCGGCCGCGATGGCCGTCGTGGCGGGCATCGCGCGCATCGCTTTGGCAATCGATTCGAGGCATTTGCCAAGGAGATGGGCGAGCATATCAGCGAAGGCTTTGGCCATGGTGGACCGCGCCGCGGTGGGCCGGGTGGCTTTGGTCGCCGGGGCCGGGTGTTTGACGGCGCCGAGCTGCGGTTGGTGCTGTTGAAACTTGTCGAGGAGGCGCCGCGCCACGGCTATGAGTTGATCAAGGAGATCGAAGCGCGCAGCGGCGGGGTTTATGCGCCGAGTGCGGGGATGGTCTATCCGACGCTGACCCTGTTGGCCGACCAGGGCCTGGTGGATGAGCAGGCCGATGGCAGCCGCAAGGCCTATGCCATTACCGACGCCGGGCGTGCCGTTGTGGCTGATGAAGCGACGGTGATTGCCGAGGCGCTGGCGCGGCTCGACAAGCTGGCCAAGCTGAGCGCGCCGACCGATGCGGCGCCGATTCGCCGGGCGATGCGGAATTTGCATTCGGCGGTGCATGGGCGGTTGTCGGCGGAGGGTGCGGACAAGGCCGTGCAGCTTGATGTGGCGGCGATCCTTGACGAGGCGGCGCAGCGGATCGAAAGGTTGTGAGCGTAGGCGAACCTTTGTCCGTTGTGAGCGTAGGCGAACCTTTGTTCGTTGTGAGCGGGCGGCTGGCGGAGAGTCCCGTTGAGGGAGCCATTGCGACGCGGGCCTGTGTGCCGACGACGCACGCCAGCCGGTATTTGCAGCAATTGTGCAAGCATTGGGCGCACAAATTTGCGGTAACATTCGACAGTGATGAAGGCAGCGTGGCGTTTCCGGGCGGTACGGTGCTGTGGATGGCGGCGGAGGACGACGTGTTGCTGGTGTGCGTGATGGCGGCCGATGCCCAGGCAGCTGTGACCATGCAAGGGGTGGTGGCGCAGCATCTGGATCGGTTTGCGTTTCGGGAGGCGCCGCTGGCTTTTGATTGGTCGGTGCCGGGGTAGGGTCGGAGGGCGCCGGAGACTCCCCCACCCCCCAGCCATTTATGAGTTCACGACCTAGAAAGTGTTTGCGGCTTGGCATAGCCTGCCTTCCTGAAATGGGAGGCAGGCTATGCGCGTTCTGGTCGGACTGTTGCTGGGGGTCGCGATGCCGGTGGGGGCGGCGCCTGTTGATGTGCTGTTGTCCAACGGGGTGATTTATGACGGGTCGGGGGGCAAGCCTTATCCGGGATGGGTGGCGATTTCGGGGGACCGGATTGCGGCGGTCGGGGCGGGGAAGGCGCCGGAAGCGGTGAAGACCGTGGATGTGAAGGGCCAGGCGATTGCGCCGGGGTTCGTCAATATGCTGAGTTGGGCCACGGAAAGCCTGATCGTCGATGGGCGGGCGCAGAGCGATATTCGGCAGGGCGTGACCCTGGAGGTGATGGGCGAGGGCAATTCGATGGGGCCGCTCAACCCGTCGATGAAGGCGCTCATGGCGAAGCGTCAGGACGATATCAAATTCCCGGTGAGCTGGACGACGCTGGGGGAATATCTGGCGATGCTGGAGAAGAAGGGCATTGCGCCCAATGTTGCGAGCTTTGTCGGGGCGACCACCGTGCGGGTGCATGAACTGGGCGAGAGGGATATCGACCCGACGCCGGAGCAGCTGACGCGGATGAAGGGGCTGGTGCGGGCGGCGATGAACGAGGGGGCGGTGGGGCTGGGCAGCTCGATGATCTATGCGCCGGCGGCCTATGCCGAGACGCCGGAGTTGATCGCGCTGGCAACCGAGAGTGCCAAATGTGGGGGGATGTATATTTCGCACATGCGGTCGGAGGGGGACCGGATCGAGGCGGCGGTCGACGAGGTGGTGGAGATCGCGCGCAAGTCCGGCGGGCCGGCGGAGATTTACCATCTGAAGATGTCGGGGCGGAAGAATTGGGGCAAGCTGGATACGATCATCGGCAAGATCGAGGCAGCGCGGGCCAGCGGCACGCGGATTACCGCCGACATGTACAATTATATTGCCGGGGCGACCGGACTGGATGCGGCGATGCCGTTGTGGGTGCAGGATGGCGGGTTGGAGGCGTGGATCGCGCGGATGAAGGATCCGGCGGTACGGGCGCGCGTGAAGGCCGAGATGATGGACGAGAATGCCAATTGGGAGAATCTGGCGAAGCGAGCGGGCAATCCGGATAATGTGCTGTTGCTGGGGTTCAAGAATCCCAAGCTGAAACCGCTGACGGGCAAGACGCTGGGGGAGGTGTCGCGGATGCGCGGGACGTCGCCGGAGGATACGGCGATCGACCTGGTCATTGAGGATGGCAGCCGGGTGGGGACAGCGTATTTTTTGATGGATGAGGCGAATGTGAAGCGGCAGATCGCCCTGCCCTGGGTGAGTTTCGGGTCGGATGCGGCGGCGCCGACGGCGGAAGGGGTGTTCCTGCTGTCGCAGGATCACCCGCGAGCGTACGGCAATGTGGCACGCTTGCTGGGCAAATATGTGCGGGATGAGAAGGTGATACCGTTGGAGGAGGCGGTGCGGCGGTTGACGAGCCTGCCGGTTTCGAATCTGGGGATTGCCGAGCGCGGGGCGTTGAAGCCGGGGTATTTTGCCGATGTCGTGGTGTTCGATCCGGCAACGGTGGGGGACCGGGCGACGTTTGCCAAGCCGGCGCAATATGCGGTGGGGATGGGGCAGGTGTTTGTGAATGGGGTGCAGGTTTTGAAGGATGGTGAGCCGACCGGGGCGGCGGCGGGGCGGTTTGTGAAGGGGCCGGGGGCGGGGACGTGTTCGGGGTAGAGGGTTTACGGTAGCGAAGAGCCCCCCTCACCCGGGCCGCGCAAGGGCGCGTCTCTCGACCTCTCCCGCGAGGGGAGAGGTGTCAGTGGGCCATGTAGGTATCGAGGGTTTCGTGGAAGTGGCGGATGCGGCTTTCCTGATAGCGGGCGAGAGTGACGCCGGGTTTTTTGGAGGCGCGCAGGCCCTTCTGGATGCGCATGAGGTTTTCGGTGTCCTGGTCGGCGACCATGGCGGCGCTGCCCAGCTCCGGCGCGTCGGACCAGTTCTGATCGGGGCCGAGCATGGTCATGGTGGCGGGGGCCGGGTGGCTGCCGTCGGGGGCCTTTGAGAACAGGAACATGATTTCCATCAGGCTGGTTTCGGGGTCGTCGCCATTGGGGCGGAAGCGATAGGTGATGGGGAGGGCCTGGCCGCCCCAGGGGACCATGTTGGGGAACAGCATGTACTCGATGAGATCGAGCGATTCGGTGTCGGAGAGCTGGCTCATGTCGTGGCCGCTGGAGCGCGAGATTTTCTGGCGGGCGCGTTCGGCGAGCTTGCCACGGGCGGTCTCGCCGGGGCCGACGTCGATGGGTTTGCCGGCGAAGAACGGCACGTCGCGGCGCATTTCTGCGATGGTGCGTTCGGGGGGGAAGCCTTTGAGCGCCGGGCTGGGAACACCCTGGACGCTGATCATCCGGCTGGTGTGGCGGATGCCGGGCCAGACATCATATTGGGTGTTGGTGTCGCCATAATAGCCGAGGACCTGGGGGTGGGCGAAGGCGACGTGCATGGCCTCCACGAACGCCTCCATCGCCAGTTTCCAGTTGCAGGGCATGATCTTGGCAACGTGCGCGGCGACGTAGCGGTCTTCGAGGTTGAAGGCAGCAAAGTGCTCGGGAAGGTTTTCGAGGTAGCTTTCGAGCGGTTCGGCGTCGGGGTCGAAATTGATGAAGACGAAGCCGCCCCAGGTGGCGACCCGGGCTTCGGGGAGGGACATTTTCGCTTTGTCGACATGGGGGAAATCCCATTGGCCGGGGATGATGGTGAGCTTGCCATCAAGGTTCCAGGTGAAGCCGTGGAAGGGGCAGCGGAATTGCTTTACGCAGCCGGCTTCGGTGCGGAGCAGGGTGCCGCGGTGGAGGCAGGAGTTTACATAGGCGCGGATTTCGGTGGGCGACGTGCGGGTGACGATGAGCGAATCATGGACGATGTTGTAGATGATGTGGTCGCCGACATTGGGGATGTGTTCGAGGCGGCAGGCGAGTTGCCAGGTCTTGCGCCAGATTTTTTCGACTTCGCGGTCGTGCCAGTC
>JANPEP010000013.1:0-3346 GCA_031422995.1 Polymorphobacter sp.
CACCGTCGCCGGCGCCGCCGTCCGCGCCGTCACCAAAGTCTCGGGGTCGATCCCGCCATCGCTCGAGCTGGGGTTGCTCACCGCCCGCACCCCCACCGGCCGCTCCAGCAGCGTCGTCAACTGCCCACCCCGCATCCGCCCCGCCAACCCCGCCCCGGTGCGATACCGCGCCACCACATTGCTCGCGCCCGATGGCAACCGCGCCCCCGTCTGCCCATCGCCGAACTGCACATGCGTCACCCCCGCATCATCATCGCGCAACGCAAAGACCCGCTCGTTCGTCCCATGGCCGAACAGGCTCACCGCCTCGCTCCACAATTCGCCATTCACCCGCACCGCAAGCTCAGCCACCGGCAAAATCCCCGTCGCACTCGGCAACCGCGTCAACGGCCCCCGGCGCAGTGCGAACTTCTGGAACACCGCCCCCGCATCGCCATGCCCCAACGGCTCCTCCGCCTGGGTCTCGCCATGGCTCGCCGGCGCCACATTGGCATTCATCACCGGTCGCGCCATCGCAGGCCCAATGGCCGGCGAAAACCCGATCATCACATGCGCCACGCCATCGGCCCCCGCCGGCATCGGAACCACGCTGCCAATCACCGCCTGGTGCTGCACCGCCCCATCCCCGATGACGATCCGCTGCTTCTTCACCAACAGCCCGAAATCATCCAGATGGTCCCCCCGCACCACCGCACTGCCGCCCGACAGCGCCGCCGGATACACATAAGCCCGCGTCACCACCTGCGGCCGCACCAGCTCGAAAATCCGCGCCTGCCGCCGGTCACCAATCGCCGGCAATCCGCCAACCACCGCCAGCGCATCCCCGCCCAGCACATTCACCTGCCGCAACCCAACCCAGGTCACCGTATCCGCCAACGGCCCCAAAGCCGCCGCATCGGCCGCCACGCTGGTCACTTCGGCAAACACATATCGCGGCGCCCCCGACCCCCGATCGATCAGCAACAGCGTGCCGGGCCGCAGATCATCAAACCGCGCATCCAGCGGAAACGGCCCCACCCCCGCCGGGAACGCCACCGCATAATCCACCCCGGCCACCCGCGTCTTCCACCGCTTCGCCGGCGCCAACGCCGGATTGGCATCATAAAAACTGTACGATCCGGGCACATTATGCCCAAAAAACCGCAACGATCGCTTCAGTTTGAATCCCTTGGTCGCCCCCGCCACCGTCACCGCCTGCGCCAGGTTCAACCACTCGCCATCGGCGTGCGTCTCCACCCCGCGCACCTCGACCAGCTGCAACGCATCACCCCCCAGCAACGCCAGCGTATCGCCCTGCAACACCCGCTCCGGCCGCTGCAAAATCGGGAAACTCGCCCGCCCGCTGGCAAACGCCGCCATCGGAACCGGCGCCCCCCACACCGGCAACGCATTCAACCGCGCATCTGCCGCAATCGCCCCCACAGTCTCATACACCTGGGCCACTTCGTCCTGCCCCGGCACGCTCATCACCTTCAACCCGGCGCGGATCTTCGCCGCCGCCCCCGCATCCAGCGTGAACGCCAATGTCGCCGTCGCCGCCTGCCCCGGTGCCAGCCGATACCCAATCAACCGCACCAGCCGCAGCAACGAATCCCGCTCCCGCGCCGTGCGCAAAAACATCTCATTGGCATAGCGTTCGGAGTAAAACCCCAGCACATCGGCAACCGCGGCAAACATATCGACCGCCAAAATCGCATAATCCGCATCGTCGCGCGTCGTCAGCGGCGCGAGCGCGTTGCGCACCTGCAACGGCCATTGGTCATCGGAATCGCCGAGCAACCCATCGCCGCGCGGCACCCCCGTCGCCATCGCCTCGATCATCGCCTGCCGCAGCGTCGCATAACTGCCGCTGCGCCACACGATCGCGTGCAACCCCGGCCGGTTCGCAATCGCCGCCGGCGCCGGCGCGGTGCGCGGCGTGCAACAGGCACAAAACGCCGGATGCGGAGCCATTGCCATTACAGGCCGCCTGCGGCGGTTGGTGCCATCACAGCCCTCCCACAGCCGTAAGCCGCAACACACCGAATTCCGGCTGGTTGCGATCATTGTCGAGCCGCGCCACCTCGCCCGGCCCCATCATCACCACCCCGCGCTCCAACTCGCCGTTGGGCGCATTCCAATATCGCTTCATCACGCGGATCGTCGCCGATTCCACCCCGTCGATACCCTGCAACACCGCCAGGATGCGGCTGGCATACACCGGCGTCCCGAACCTAAAATTCGTTGCATGGAAAAACCCCACCGCCCCACCGCGCAGCCGCCGGTTCGAAAGCGCCGCCTCCGCCGCCTCCAACACTTCGCCACGAAAATGCCCCTTGCCGATGCACAGCTGCACCTCCAGCTCGATGGGCACATACACCGCCGCATTGACCACCAGGTCATACCCCGCCAGCCGATACCGCCCGATTGCCGCGGTCAGCCGCGCCGCAAACCCCGCCTCCAGCAATGCCCCACCGCCCGGCAACCGCCGCAACAATGCCACATCGACCGGATGAATCGCCACGAACACCGTGTGCCAGCTTCCCGTCCACACAAACCGCGCCTTGGCTGCCGCGACGCCCATCTGGCGCATCGCAGCCGCCTCATAATCGCCTTCGGTCACCGCCCGGAACGTCTCCGCCCGGAACGCCTCGGGCGCCAGTTGCCGCACTTCCTCGATGGTCTGCGGCTCCACCCCCCCGCGCCCCGGCAACGGCTGGCGCAGCGCCGTCAACGTCGGAAATGCCAATGCGCCCCCACCCGGATTGGCCGGGTCGACCCGGTCCGCCGCGCTCGGCATCACCACATGCACCAACGCCCCGGCGCCAATATTCCCCGCCCGGCCATTGCCGATGCGATACCGCGCCCGCGCCGTATCGGGCAGGCCGGGCCGCGTCACCCGCCGCCCATATTGGTCATCGCCAAACCGCAGGATCGCCCGCCCGGTGTCATCCACTTCGGCGACGAAATGCGCATCGTCCATATCACTGCCGATGAGGCTCGCCACCGGCCGGAACAATTCGGTATCGAGTCCCGCCCAGCCATATTCCACCGTCACCGCCGGCATCGCCGCCCCATCGGCCAGGTCATGCCGCCCCGTCGCCAACCGGCCATCGGCGGCAAAGCGCGGGTCGGCCGGCATCGCCTGAAACGTCAACGGCCCTTCGCCCAGCGGTTGCACATCGATCGGCCAGCGCCCGCCACCCCCCACCACGTGCGGCAATTGCAGCGCCAGGTCGGGGAACCGCCGCACCACCGTCCGCCCATGGTCCGCCGGCGTCACATTCCCCCGCACGATCGTCACCGGCCCCACCCGCTGGTGCGTCGTCGGCAATTCCGCCGACAGGCAGAACGGCATCACCGTCGC
>JANPEP010000014.1:0-2651 GCA_031422995.1 Polymorphobacter sp.
GGCATCGGCAAGACTCTCGGCTATCTCGCCCCTGCCAGCGGCTGGGCGCAACAGGCGCAGGGCACCGTCTGGCTCAGCACCTTTACAAAGGCCCTGCAGCGCCAGCTGGATCAGGAGGCCGCGCGCGCCTACCCCGACCCGACGGAAAAGCGCGAAAAGGTGGTCGTCCGCAAGGGCCGCGAAAACTACCTCTGCCTGCTCAATCTCGAAGACGCCGTGCAAGGCGGCTTCTCCAATCGCGCGCAAGTCTTCGCCATCCTCGCTGCCCGCTGGGCCGAATACACCCGCGATGGCGACATGGTAGGCGGCGATCTCCCCGGCTGGCTCCCGGCGCTGTTCGGTCGCACCAGCTTTTCCGGCCTCACCGATCGCCGCGGCGAATGCATCTATGCCGGCTGTCCACACTATCGCATCTGCTTCATCGAACGCGCCACCCGCGCCAGCGCACAAGCCGATCTCGTCATCGCCAACCACGCCCTTGTCATGATCAACGCCGCCCGCGGCCGCGCGGAAGGCGTCCAGATGACCCGCCTCGTTTTCGATGAAGGCCATCACCTGTTCGATGCCGCCGACGCCACCTTCGCCGTCGAACTTTCGGGCCGCGAAGCCGTCGAACTCCGCCATTGGTTGCTGGGCCCCGATCGCGCCACCAAAGGCCGCCGCCGGGGCCTCGCCGCCCGTCTCGCCGAGTTGAGCGGCTATGACGAGGAAGGCGCCGCCGCCATCGATCGCGTCATTGCCGCCGCCAAAATCCTCCCCGGCGAAGGCTGGCTTGGCCGCATCGTCACCGGCGACCCCGAAGGCCCCATCGAAACCCTGCTCGCCGCTGTCCGCAGCCAAGTCTTCACGCGTTCAGAGTCAGGCGCCTCCGCACGGGCCGAGGGCAAGCCCAGCAGCGACGCCGGCTATGGCCTCGAAACCGAAGTCGCCGAAGTCCTCCCCGCCGTCATCGAAGCCGCCGCTGCTGCCGCCACCGCGCTCGCCAAACTCGCCGGCCCGATGGCCACCCTCGAAGCCCGCCTCAAGGCGCTGCTCGACGATCCCCCCGATTGGCTCGATGGCCAGGGCCGCGCCCGCACCGAAGGCGCCGCCGCTGGCCTCCGCCTGCGCTGCGAAACCATCGCCGCCTGGACCGGGCTCCTCGCCCGTCTCGGCTCCGCCGCCGATCCCGCCTTTGTCGATTGGTTCGCGCTGGCCCGCATCGAAGGCCGCGAGCTCGACATCGGCATCCACCGCCACTGGCTTGACCCGATGCGCCCCTTCGCCCGCACCGTACTCGAACCCGCGCACGGCGTGCTCGTCACCTCCGCCACGCTCAGGTCGCGAACGGATGCCGACACAGATGACTGGTCCGATGCCGACGCCCGCACCGGCGCCAACCACCTCTCACTCGCCCCGACGCATTTTGCCGCCGCCAGCCCCTTTGATTACGCAAACAACGCCCGCGTCCTCATCGTCACCGATATCAAGCGCGGCGACATGCCCGCCCTTGCCCACGCCTATCGCAGCCTCATCGAAGCCGCCGGCGGTGGCACCCTCGGCCTGTTCACCGCCATCGCCCGGCTCAAGGCCGTCCACGCCCGCATCGCCGATCCGCTCGCCCGCGCCGGGCTGCCGCTTTATGCCCAACACGTCGATCCCATCGAAACCGGCACCCTTGTCGATATCTTTCGCGCCGAACCCCGCGCCTCGCTGCTCGGCACCGACGCGCTCAGGGATGGCGTCGATGTCCCCGGCGCGTCGCTGCGCCTCGTCGTCATGGAAGGCGTGCCCTGGCCGCGCCCCACCGTCCTCCACGCCGCCCGCCGCGCCGCAAACGGCGGGACGGCCCATGACGACCGCGTCACCATGGGCCGGCTGGCACAAGCCTTTGGCCGCCTGATCCGCCGTGCCGATGATCGCGGCACCTTCGTCCTCATCGGCCCCGCAGTTCCGTCCCGGCTTCTCGCCGCATTCCCGCCGGGTACTCCCATCCATCGCGTCGGCCTCGATGAAGCCGTGCAGATCGTGCAACACGGCTTTACGAACCCTGCCCCGCCACGCCATGGTGAACAGACTGATGACGATATGATCGCTTCCGGGGAGCGCGGGTGAAAACGCTGACACTGCTGCGCCACGCCAAATCCGGCTATGACGACCCGTTGCTGCGTGATTTCGACCGGCCCTTGAACGATCGTGGTCGCAAGGCGTCCATCACCATCGGCAAATGGCTCCGCACTGCGCAGGACAAGGCCCAGATGCCCGATTTCGACCATGTCGCCGCCTCGCCGGCGGTGCGGTGTCGGCAGACCATCGATGGCGTGGAAACCGGCATGAAGTCGCGCCTGGCGCCCATCTATGAAACCCGCATCTATTTGTCGTCGTCCGCTACCCTCACCGAGCTCATCGCCGGCTTCGCCGATCACCACCAGCACGCCATGCTCATCGGGCACAATCCCGGCCTCGAGGACCTGCTCCTCGAACTCGTCCCCCCCGGCGCGCCCTTGCGCGATCAGGCCGAGCTCAAATACCCCACCGCCACCGTCGCGCACCTCGTCCTCGATCTCGACAGCTGGACGAAGATCGACGGCGGCCGCGCCACCCTCACCCACTTCATCCGCCCCCGCGACCTGGACCCGTCACTCGGGCCTGACGACTAATCCAACTCCCTC
>JANPEP010000015.1:0-12923 GCA_031422995.1 Polymorphobacter sp.
GGTGATGAACTTTTCCACCGAGCCGATCGTGACCGAGCCGAAATCCTTTTCGATGACGCAATTGCCTTCGCAGAGCCGGTCCTGCGGACAGATGCGGCCGCAGATTTCGGGCATCGTCGATGTCGAGGCCGAAAGCTCATAGGCTTCCTCCAATCGGCCTTCGGCGGTCAGCTTCAGCCAATCGGGGATGTTGTTGTGCAGCGGGCAATGGACCTGACAAAAGGGCACGCCGCATTGCGAGCAGCGCGCGGCCTGCTCCTCGGCCTTGGCGATGATGTAGGGTCGGGCGATTTCGAGGAAATCATTGCTGCGTTCATCGGCGCCGCGCTTGGGCGGATAGGCCTGTGTCCGGTCAGTGAATTTGAGCATCCGTGTGTCGGCCATGGCGTCCGCCCCTTTCCAGGATGGCGTAGCGATGCAGAAACGGCGAGTCACGCGAAAAATGCCGTTCATGGCAGCATTGCTGACCTATTCTGTCAACGATTCATGTGAATCCGGCAGTTTTGCCGATATTCATGGCCGATTCGGTCATAAATATAGGAATCGATAGGGAAGTCGACACCAAGTCGACACCTGAATCGACCCGTTGCGGTTTTGGCTCGAATCCAACATGGCCGATTTGACGACAGCGGGATTCGCGTCAGTAGAAAGAATTTTCGTAACATACGTGGAACAAAACATATCCTATTTGGTTCTATTCGTCAAGATGCTAACGGGCCAGCAGCCACACCAGCGCAGCCGATCCGACGATGATCCGGTACCAGGCGAAGGGTGCAAAACCATAGCGGCTGACGATGGCGACAAAGCCCTTCACAACCGCGAGGGCAACGACGAACGACACGGCGAAACCGATGCCGATGGCCGAAAGCTGGCTGGTGTCGAGCGTGTCCCGGTTTTTCCACAGCAGCAGCACAGTGGCGCCGCCGATGGTCGGGACAGCGAGAAAGAAGCTGAATTCGGCCGCGGTCTTGCGATCAATCTTGAGCAACAGCGCCGTCATGATGGTCGCGCCGGAACGCGAAACCCCGGGAATCATCGCGATGCATTGCCCGATGCCAACCAGCAGGGCGGCTTTTGCCGGCATGGCTTCGACGCTGTTGATGACCGGGGCCGAGGCGTTTTTTTCGATCCACAATATGGCGATACCACCAATGATCAACGCCACCGCGACTGTCATCGGGCTAAGCAGCATGGCCTCGAACGCCTTGATGAACAGGACGCCGGCAATGCCCGCCGGCACAAAGCCGAGGATGATATTGCGCAGGAACGCCAACGCGCCGGCATCGCGGTTGAACAGCCCCACGGCAACGTCCGAAAAGCGCCGGAAATAGGCGACGACAACCGCGAGGATCGCCCCCGACTGGATGGCGATTTCAAAGGTAGCGTTCTCCTCGCCCTTGAAGCCCAGCAGCTCGCCGGCGAGGATCAGATGGCCGGTGGATGAGACGGGGAGAAATTCGGTCAGCCCTTCGACGATGCCGAGCAGGATGATGTCGAAAAGGCTTTGCTGCATGAAGGCTCCGAAGACCCGAATGGGCTTACGCAGCCTTTGCCCCACGATTGAAGCGACCGCTAGAGCGATAGCGTTCGAGCATGGCCGGAACAAACGTCGCCATCGGCGTGGGCGTGACGCCCAGTTCGGTAAGGCCCGGCATTCCGGCGGCAACGACATTGTCGTTCTGCAACATGGCGAACTGGTCCGACGTCATCGGCAGGAACGGCAGGATGTCGCCCATCCTGCCCATCAAGGCAGCAATGCCATCGGACACTTCGATCAGCGTGCGATCATGACGGGTCTCGTGGTTGATCATCTTGAGGATGTCGCGAAAGGTCATCACGTCCGGGCCGCCAAGCGCGAAGGTCTTGCCCATCGCGGCGGCGCTGCCCAGTGCAGCAACCACCGCCACCGCCACGTCAAGCACATAGACCGGTTGAAAGCGGCTGTTGCCAGCGATCACCGGCAAAACGGGGGCGGTGCGCGCCATGGCGGCGAAGCGGTTGAGGAATTGATCCTCTGGACCGACAACTAGGCTGGGGCGCAGGATCGTCGCGGTGGGGATGGCGGCGAGGACGGCGGCCTCGCCCTCCGCCTTGGTGCGGGCATAGGGTACTTTGGCGGCGGCATCGGCGCCAATCGCCGATACCTGGACATAATGGGTTACGCCTGCGGCAGCGGCGGCCCTAGCGGCGCGCCCGGCGCCTTCGGCCTGAACGGCCTGGAATTTCTGCCCGGATTTTTCATCAAGGATGCCGACAAGGTTGATACCGGCCGCGGCGCCATCAAAGGCGGCCTCCATCAACACGTCGGAACTGATGTCGCCGCGCACAAGCTGGATCTGCCCAAGGTCGCCAAGCGGTTTCAGGAACAAAGCGCGTTCAGGGTGGCGGACCGCGACCCGCACACGGTGGCCGCGTTCGGCAAGCCGCTGAACGATATAACGGCCAAGGAAGCCTGAGCCACCAACGACGGTCACCAGCGCCGGGGGCGTCAGAGCGGAGGGAGATACTATCATATGGCGGTTTTAGCGCAGGCCTTTCCGCCTGTCGCGGAGCGAGTTGAAGCAGTGTCGCGGAGCGAGTTGAAGCACTGTCGCGGAACGAGTTGGAGCAGTTCCGATTGACAAGCCCGCCGCCGCCCCCTAACCGCCCGCCTCTACCCCGTGCCCGGATGGCGGAATTGGTAGACGCACCAGCTTCAGGTGCTGGCGCTCGCAAGGGCGTGGAGGTTCGAGTCCTCTTCCGGGCACCAGAATTCAAGGTCAAAGGCCGCCGGTCACCCGGTGGCCTTTTTCTTTTTGACAAGACCGCCCGTCGTCCCCCAAGCCGGTAAAAAAGGGGGGGCGGGGATGACAGCTGCAGATGCCGACGCGCGGGGGCGAAAGCTGCTGGTGGCGTTGTTGTTCGTCGGCACGGCGCTGAACTATGTCGATCGCCAGGTGTTGGCGCTGCTGAAACCGACCCTGGAGGCCGAATTTGGCTGGAATGCCCAGGATTTCGCGCATCTTGGCTCGGTGTTTCAACTTTCGGCGGCGGCGGCATTGTTGTTCGTCGGCTGGTTCGTCGATCGGTTCGGAGTGCGGCTGGCCTATGGGCTTGCGGTCGGCGTCTGGAGCCTGGCAGGCATGGCGCACGCGGCGGCGGCTTCCGTCAGCCAATTTGTCATCGCGCGCTCGGTGCTGGCGGTGGCCGAATCGGTCAACACACCGGCGGCGGTGAAGGCGGCGGCAACCTATCTGCCGTTGAAGGAGCGATCATTCGGGCTGGGGCTGATCAACACCGCGCCCAATATCGGCGCCATCTTGACGCCACTGCTGATCCCGCCACTGGCGTTGGCCTTTGGCTGGAAATCGGCGTTCCTGCTGACCGGTGCGCTGGGCTTTGTCTGGCTGGCGTTCTGGTTCGCCGGGACCCGCAAGCTGGTGCCGGTCAGTGCGGCCAAGCCGTCGCGGCTCGATGCAAACTGGGGCGTGCTGCTGCGAGACAGGCGCAGCTGGGCGGTCATCGGTGCCAAGGCGCTGACCGATTGCGTATGGTGGTTCCTGCTGTTCTGGACGCCCGATCTTTTCGCGCGGGTGTTCAAGATGAGCCAGTCGCAACTCGGCTGGCCGATTGCGGTTATTTACACGATGGCGGCCCTTGGTGCGCTGTCATCGGGCTGGCTATTCCCGCGGCTGCTCGATCGGGGCATGACGGTGAACAGCGCGCGCAAGGCCTCAATGTTGTTCTATGCGCTGCTAATCCTGCCAATTCCGCTGGCACTTCAGGTGGAAACGCCACTTGCGGCGGCGTTGCTGATCGGGCTGGCGCTGTTTGCCCATCAGGGGTTTTCCACCAACATCTTTGGCATGACCGCCGATATCGTGCCGACGGCGCGGGTGGCGAGCGTCATGGCGGCGGGCGCCGTGGCGGGCAACCTCACCGGGCTGGGCATCATCGAGATGACCGGCTGGGCCTTGGATACCGAGGTCGGATACTGGCCGATGTTCGCGATTTCGGCCGGCGCCTATTTGGCGGCGCTGGCGTGGATTCACCTGGTGCTGCCGGTCATCCGCCCGGCGGCGGACGAAGCAATTCCGCAACCCATTTAGGAACGAGTTCGCCGGCGGGGCCATGGCGCGCCTCGTCGAACATTGCGGTGCCGGCCGATGGGTCGAGATTCAACTCCAGCGTTCGTGCGCCGATGCTTCGCGCCTGGTCAACAAAGCCGGCCGCCGGATACACCGCACCCGAAGTGCCGATGGAGATGAACAGCTCGCAGGCCGCAATCGCCGCTTCGATGACCTGCATATGATAGGGCATTTCGCCGAACCAGACGATATCGGGCCGCAGCTTGCGGGCGTCACAACGCGGGCAGGCGGGGTGGTCCGACAGGTCGGCGTCCCACACGGGGGCGGCGCCACAGCCGGTGCACAGCGCGCGTTTCAACTCGCCATGCATGTGGAGCAGGCGTTTGCTGCCACCGCGTTCATGCAGGTCGTCGACATTCTGCGTGACCAGCAATAGTTCGCCGGGCCATTCGGCATCGAGTCGTGCCAGGGCCCGGTGGGCGGCATTGGGCTGAACGCGCGCCAACGCTGCGCGGCGTTCGTCATAAAAGCGCTGCACCAGCACCGGATTGCGCCGAAACGCTTCGGGTGTCGCCACATCCTCGACCCGATGCCCCTCCCACAGCCCATCAGGCCCGCGAAATGTCGGCACGCCGGATTCGGCGGAAACGCCGGCGCCGGTGAGGATGACGATGTTGTGGATGGTCATGGGGTTCCGTGGCGACGTGGCGGCGTTGACCATCATTGCGCGGCGCCATGCGCCGGTTCAATATGCCGGCATGGCAAATGGCAAAACAAAAATCGGCGTTCTGGGTGCCGGCGGACGGATGGGCCAGGCGATCATCGCTGCCATCGCCGCCGATCCGCGCCTGGTGCTGGCCGGGGCGATCGAGCGCGCCGGCAGCGAGGCGGTTGGCCGGCCGGTGGGACCGCCGTTCCCGGCCTCGATGACCATCTGTTCCAACCATGGGCCGTTGGCGATCGCCAGTGATGTGCTGGTGGATTTCACCGCGCCCGGCGCGCTCGAGGCGACGCTGGACGCGGCCTGTGATGGCAAGGCGGCAATTGTCGTCGGCACAACGGGCCTGGAGGCCGTCCATCACAAGATGATCGACCGGGCGGCGAAATCGATTCCCATCCTGCAGGCGGCGAACACCAGCCTGGGGGTGGCGTTGCTGGCGCGGCTGGTCGGCGAAGCGGCGCGGGCGTTGGGGCCGGATTGGGATATCGAAATTGCCGAACTGCACCACCGCCACAAGATTGATGCGCCATCGGGGACGGCGCTGGCGCTGGGTGAGGCAGCGGCCAAGGGGCGCGGGGTAAAACTGGCGGCGGTCAGCGATCGTGGGCGCGACGGGATGACCGGCACGCGGGTTGCGGGGCACATCGGCTTTGCGGCGCTGCGCGGTGGCAGCGCGGCGGGCGATCACACCGTGTTGTTTGCCGGGGATGGCGAGCGGATCGAATTGCGGCACCTCGCCGAGAATCGAGAGATATTTGCACGCGGGGCTTTGAAGGCGGCGGTGTGGCTGGCGGGCAAGCCGGCCGGGCGATATCACATGGACGATGTTCTGGGGCTGGCGCGATAGGCTGTGAGCGCGGCGGCGATGGCGGCGCCGACTTCGCGGCGTTCGGGGGCCGACAGGAAACGGCCGACGCGCACCCTTTGGTCACGCGCGCTGAGGAAAACATGGGCATCGCCCAGCGGCGTTTCCTCCACCTGGACCCGGGTCCACAGCGGTTCGAAACCAAAGCACTTTTCCTCGCCGTGCTGGGTGACACGCACCAAGGTCAGCGCATTATCGGCAAGCAGGACGCGTTCATGGCCGCGCCCCGATGCATTGCTGGCGCGAAACGCCCACCACAACAGGCCGACATCGATCACCATGAAGGGCAGAATCGGCCAGGCGCCGAGCGCCAGAAACCGCAGCCCCGAAAGAAAGAACACCGCGCCCACTGCGCCGATGACCCAGCGGGTCTGGCGCCGATCGAACGATCGGTTGGGCCTGAGGGTCAAGTCGAGCGTTGGCGACATTTGGCCACTATATCCGCTTCGGACTGGACATGGCAGGTGCCGCGACCGCAAAGCGCAGGCATGACCGATGCGCAGATTTCCGAATTCTTCGCCCGCCTCAGCGCTGCCGCGCCAGCGCCGGAGACCGAGCTCGCCTATGTCAACGCCTATACGCTGTTGGTGGCGGTGGTGCTTTCGGCGCAGGCGACCGATGTGGGGGTCAACAAGGCGACCAAAAAGCTGTTCGATATGGTGACGACGCCGGCGCAGATGGTAGCGCTGGGTGAGGCGGGGTTGAAGGTTCATATCCGCACCATCGGGCTGTTTAATACCAAGGCGAAAAACGTCATCGCGTTGTCGGAAATCTTGCTCCGCGACTTTGGCGGCGAGGTGCCGCGGGAGCGGGCGGTGCTGGAAACGCTGCCAGGCGTGGGGCGCAAGACCGCAAATGTCGTGGTCAATGTGGTGTTCGGGGAGGAGACGTGCGCCGTCGACACCCATGTATTTCGCGTCGCCAACCGCACCGGGCTGGCGCCGGGCAAGACCGTGTTGGTAGTGGAGGACGGCATCATGGCGAGAACGCCCAAGCCCTTTCGCCGCCATGCGCATCACTGGCTGATCCTGCATGGCCGATACATATGCGTGGCGCGCAAGCCGCGTTGCCCTGTGTGTCCTGTGGCCGATTTGTGTGGTTTTGCGGAAAAGACAACGGCTGCATGAATTATGAAAAAATATCGGGAACCAAAGGGTTCAGCGAGCGTTAAGACAGCATGGTGCATTGCGCCATTTGTAAATGTTGCGTTGCTTTCCACTGCCCGTTGGCAGTAAATTTTAAAAATGCAAAATCCGGGGAGGCAGCCGATGCGGATTATTGTATGCGTTGCTGCCGGTTTCGTCGCGCTGTTGTTGGCCGGCTGTGCCGCTGGCCCAGCAAAGGTGCCGACCCCGCCTCCCGTCGTTACCGGAGAGGCGCGCAGCTGCGTACAACTGCAAAATATCCGCGAAACGCGTGTCGTGGACGACAGCACAATCGATTTCATCATGCGCGATGGCCAGGTTTTGCGGAACAATTTGACCAGCAGCTGCCCGCAACTGGGGTTCGAAAGGGCCTTCAGCTATTCGACGTCAATCAACCAGCTGTGTTCGGTCGATATCATTACGGTCATTCAACAAGGCGGCGGTATTCGGCGCGGCGCCAGTTGCGGTCTCGGCAAATTTACCCCGATTGCGCCGGTGAAGAAATAGCAGCGCCAAATGCTCTGGCGCGCACTGCGCCGCGCTGCTAACAGGCGCACCATGCATCCGTAGCTCAGCTGGATAGAGTACTGCCCTCCGAAGGCAGGGGTCACAGGTTCGAATCCTGTCGGATGCACCACTCCTCCTTTTGCGCCGGTCGAATCTCCGCCCTTCCGTGGCACGCGGCTTGCGGCCCCTACCTTTGGTGATAGAGTTGTTGCCGCAAGGTTGACGCGGCGTCGGGTGCCTTGCGGTCGGGAGACAGCGTGGGGACCAGCGACCATTTCGACGTCATCGTGGTCGGCGGCGGCCCATCGGGCTCCGCGATGGCCTGGTCGCTGGCGCGGCGAGGCGTGCGGATCGCCGTCGTCGAACGCGCCACCTTTCCTCGCGAAAAAGTCTGCGGTGACTTTGTCGAGCCGGCGGGCCTGCGCATTCTGGAGGCGATGGGCTGCACTGCGGCGCTGGGGCTGGAATCGCGGCTACCGATTACCCGAAATCGGGTCTATTGCGGCCCGCGCCTCGTCTATGCCGACGAAATTCCCTATTATGAAGGCGAGCATGGGATGCCGCCGCACGGCTATATCGTGCCGCGGGATCAGTTGGACACCGTGTTGCTCGATCGTGCCGAGGCAGTGTCCGCCACCATATTCCGCGGCACCACTGTCAAGGATGTCGCCCGCGAAAACGGCATCGTCAGCGTCACTGTAAAGGACAGCAAGCGCAGCTTTACCCTGACATCGCGCCTGATTATCGGCGCCGATGGTGTACAATCGGTGGTGGCGCGCGGCGCTGGTTTGAAGCGCACCGATCGCCGCCATATCGCGGTCTCGCAACGCGCCTATGTCGAAGGCATCGAAATCGACGGCGGCGAAGCGGCGGTATGGTTCGATGAAGACCAATATCCCGGCTATGGCTGGATGTTCCCGATGTCGGGCGGTCGCGCCAATGTCGGTGTCGGCCTGGTAAGCGAAACCTGCGAGCGCTTCGATCTGTCCCCGCAACAGGCGTTTCGCGATTCGATCGCCCGGCTGCGAATCCGCCACCCCGGCTGCGCCAACGCCCGGGTGGTCAGCAAGGTGCTGGGCGGCGCCGTCCACATGTATGGCGGCATCGACCGCAATCATTTTGACGGCGGGCTTCTCGTTGGCGACGCCGGCTCCTTCGTCGATCCGATGACCGGCGAAGGCATTACCCAGGGTATGGAATCCTCGCTCATCGCGTCGCGCACCATCATGGAGGCGCTCGATCTCGGTCGCTTCGAAGCTATGGACCTGGCGCGATACGACCATGATTTCCGGGCTTATTTCGACCCGGCGATGCTCTATTTGTGTTTCTGTTCGACCTTGCTGCGCAACCGGCATTTTGCCGAATATGCCATGCGGGCAGCCACGCGGGGCTTTGAAAAGGCCCAGGAGGACAGCGACTTCGGACGTGTATCCGGCACCGGGTTCGGCGGTCTGAATGTCCGGCCACAGGCGATTGCCAAACAGATATGGACCAGCGTGCTGGCGCATCTGGTCGAAGGCGGCACCAAGATGCTGGCAGAACTCGTCACCGGACGCGGCTTTCGCCAAAGCGGCCTCGCCGGCGATTTCGCCGCCTGGCAACGCGGCTGGAGCGCATCGATGAAGGATGATCCGTCGTGGCATTTCAGCTGGCTCGCCGATGTCGCCAAGGCGACGGCGCGGTTGGCACCAACGCTGACCACCGCCGAAAATCCCCGCCTCCGTGGCCCGCTGGCGGCCGAACTTGAAACCGCATAGCCAACTGGCCGAGAGGGAGAGGCATACATGGCCGTGACCGAACCGCCCAAGCCCAAACGCGCTCGCCAACCCGTGCCGAAGGGCGCCGACCAAACAGCGCCGAAGAGCGCTCGCCAAACAGCGCCGAAGGGCACCGGCGATACCGCGCCCAAAGCTGCTGACGGTGGCCGTGTTGCCGTCGTCGGCGCCGGCCTCGCCGGCCTTACCGCCGCGCTGCGCCTCACCCAGGTGGGCTTTCAGGTCACTCTGTTCGAAGCCTGCCCCGAACTTGGCGGCAACCTGTCATCGCAACAGGTCAATGGTGTCGAACATGATGTCTATCCGCACATGTTCTGCCAATGGTACGACAATTTCTGGCATTTGTTCGAACACGACCTCGGCTTTTCGCGCGACGAACATTTCGCCTCACGCCCGGGGGTAATGATCCTCGATCGCGGCACCGGCAAATATCACCAAATGCTTAATGCCACCTCTATCAAGGCGGTGATCGACAATCTGCGCTCCGGCACCATGTCGGCGCCCGAAATGTTCCTGCTCGGCTTTTCGATGCTCGATCTCGCTGCCCATCCGTTCAACAGGTCAGGGCTGGACCAGCTCGACAAACTCGATGTCAACGGCTTCATCTACTCGCGCGGCTATGCCACTGAACCCGTCGCCAAGATGGAAAATTACACGCTGATGCTGGTCTGGTCGATCCAGAGCGAGCGCACCGCCGCCGTGTCGTACCAGGACTTCATCAAGCACACGCTGACCTATCCTGATCATTCCCCCTTCGCCTGGATGTTGAAGGGCAGCCTGGCGGTCAGGATCATCGCGCCGCTGGAGGCAAAGCTCCGCGCGCTCGGCTGCGAAATCCGCCACAGCACCCGGGTCGAGTCGCTGCGCCTCGTCGATGGCCTGCCGGTTCTCCGCTCGCTGTCCTGCAACGGCGTCACCGACACCCCGCCGGCATCAGAAGCGGAGGGTGAAACCTTCGACCAGATCGTGCTCGCGGTCCCTCCCGAACAACTCGTCGACCTTGCCATGTTCGGCGACAACGACCTGCCCGGAGATCGCCTCGTCGACAAGCGTCCGGCGCTGTCCGAACTGCGCCGCCTCGTGCGGGTGCCAATCCCCGTCGTCGACATTTATTTCAAGCGCAAGCTGGAAGGCATCCCAAAGGACCATATCGGCCTTGGCGGCTCGCGTTTCGACCTGACGTTGCTCGACATTTCGCAACTCTGGACCGGGCCGGAATTCGCCGATCACAGCGTACTCGTCGTCGCTGCCTCCGATGCCGATGCGCTGTCGTCGGCCGATCCGCTCAAACAGGGCTTCATGATGATCGTGGAGCTCAACGCCTATGTCACCCAGTTCAACCCCGGCAAATATTGGGGTGATCCCGACAGCGACATCGATTGGGACAAGACGCATTTTCGCCCCAACGACCGCCACCCGCTGTTCGTCAATGATGTCGGCAGCTGGGAATGGCGCCCCATGGCGGCCTATCCGCAAACCCTGCCGCGAGTGTATTTCGCGGGTGATTTCTGCAAAACCGATGTCGACATGGCAACGGTCGAAAGCGCCGTGCAATCGGGCATAGCGGCGGCACAGGCGCTGCAATATGAAGACGCGCTGGCCCATGATGGCAAAAGACGCGGCGCCCAGATCGAAATGACGCCGCACACCGTTTACAGCACGTCCAGCCTGCGCGCCGCCAAGTTGCTGCTGCTGCCGCTGGCCTATGGCGCGGTGTTCTGGGCGGCGCGCGACCAGCGCCAGCGCATGGAGGACAGCGGTGCCACCAACATCGGCCAGAACCAATATACACTCTCCGAATATTCGCTGGTGCTGCCGATGCAATTCGCGCTCGATTGGTGGAAATCGGCCTATTGGCTGGGGCGCAGCTTCATCCCAGGCGACAATGCCACCGGTATGCCCAGCAGCGTCCTCAATGGGCCGACCTTCACCAATGAGACCGACTTTGACGAGGCCGTATCGCCGGTCGGCCGACCCGACGACAACGCCATCGGGCCGGTGGAGGCAGCGCTGCTCATCGCCGAAGACGCGCTGCGCACCATCGCCGCGGCGCTCGAAAAGCGTGACAAGAAGGATCTTGCCGGCCTCGCCGCCGGAGCCGGCGCCGCTCTGGGGGGCCTGTCGGACATCGCCGAAAAAGCCATGAAGGCCATGCAATCGGCGCGCGCCGCCAGCCAGGCAGCGACATCCCCCGCCGATCCCGGCCCTTACAAGCGCCGCTGGCGCGTCAAACGCTGATCCGCCCGCACACCGCCCGCGCTGGAGAAAAAATGTCCGACAAGATTACCGCCGATATCGTCCGACACCTGGGCTTTGATGATGAAATGCTGCGGATGCGGGCGCTGCTCGACGCCTGGATTGCCGAAACCGGGCCGGACATCCGCCCGCTGCTCGAATGGCAATTCGTTGCCGGCTCCAAATATTTCCGCCCGCTGACCATCTTCGGTTGCTACCGCGCCACCAACCCTGGCCCGATTCCGGACACGATGATCCGCTCGGCCGCCGTCCTCGAAATGATGCACAACATGTCGCTGATCATCGACGACATTCTCGACGAATCCAGCGAACGCCGCGGCAAGCCCACCCTCCACACCAAATTCGGCACGCTGCGGGCGCTGATGACATCGGGCTTCATCGTCGCCGATGGCTATCGCATGTCGGCCGATGATCCCCACGATGTCCGGCTGTTCTCCGACCTGGTGAAACGCCTCGGCGTCGCCGAATGCGCCCAATGGCGGCTGCGCCGGCAACCGCTGGGCGTGGAGGACTGGCAGGACATCGCCGGCGAAGACACCGGGTCGATGTTCGAAACCTGCGCCTGCCTCGCCACCCGCGACGAAAAACTCCGCAAGTTCGGCCGCCTCATCGGCACACTCTACCATGGCTGCGACGATGTCGGCGACGTCAAGGGACTCGAATCCTTGGGCGGCGGTGGGGAGGAGGATTTGCGCGATGGCATCCTCACCCTGCCGGCCTCATTGGCCATCCAGGACCCGGCGATCTGCGCGATGTTCTGCAAGCCCAACCCATCGCCCGCCGAACTCGAACAGATCTCACTTGCCATGCTGGCACAACTCCCGGCCGCCGAGCGCCATCTCGATCGCCTCGCTGCCGAAGCCAAATGGGAAGCGCAATTGCACACCGCCCAGCCGGCGACGCTGATCGCGCTGGTCGACTACACGCGGGAGCTTTCAGGCCGATAGGGCAGGGCGGGTCTCGTGCCTCTACTGGCCCAGCCGCCCCCGCATCGCCCGCGCATCCTCCAGATCAGGCGCCGTGATTTCCGCTCCACAGCGCACCAGCACCGCATCCAGCACCGCCCGCGCCGCCCCCGCATCGCCGGCGGTTTCAAGCAGCTGCGCCAGTTCATACGCCGCGTCGATTTCAAATGCGATGGCACCCATCTCCCGCGCCAGCGTCATAGCCTCGCGGAAATCGGCCTCCGCGCCGTCCCGGTCTCCGGTCGCCTGCCGCAACCGCCCGCGGATCTCCAGGCTTTCGGGGTGCGGCAGCCGCTCCTGCGGATTGGCCTGCAAGGCCTCCTCCACCGTTGCCAGTGCTTCGGCCATGCGCTCCTGCTGCAACAGTGCCGCTGCCAGCCTGTTGAGATTGATGATGAGCCCGACCCGCGCCCCTGATCGCGCCATCTCGTCAAGTGCAGCGCGCATCGCTGCCAGGCTTTCTGCCGCCGGTCCGGCCTGTGCATCGGCCCAGCCCAGCGGCCCATGCGCCATCCCGACCAGATAATTGAAATCATTTTCCTGCGAAATCGCCAGCATCCGCGTCGCGCAATCCCGCGCCCGCGCTGCATCACGCTGGAACACCCGCACCGTGCCTTCGAAA
>JANPEP010000016.1:0-12222 GCA_031422995.1 Polymorphobacter sp.
GAAGGGTGACGAACCGCTGACCATCTACCGCGCCGGCACAAGCCCCGACGCCTGGCTCGACATGTGCCGCGGTCCGCACCTGCCCTCGACCGGCAAGCTCGACCCGCAAGCCTTCAAGCTGACGCGCGTCTCTGGCGCCTATTGGCGCGGCGACCAGGCCAATGCGATGCTCAGCCGCATCTACGGCACCGGCTGGCTCAACAAAAAACAGCTCGACGCCCACATGACCCGGCTGGAGGAAGCCGCCAAGCGCGACCACCGCAAGCTTGGCGCCGAAATGGACCTGTTCCACCTCCAGGCCGAAGCCCATGGCAGCGTTTTCTGGCACCCGCGCGGCTTTGTCATCTACCGCGCGCTGGAGGCCTATATGCGGCGCCGGCTCGATGCCGCCGGTTATCTGGAGGTCAAGACGCCGCAGATCATGGACCTGCGCCAATGGGAACAATCGGGCCATTGGGGCAAATATAGCGAGAACATGTTCGTCATTCCCGACGAAATGCCCGAGCTCGGCGACGATGGCTTGGTCGTGTCCAAGGACGCCGACTGGATGGCACTGAAGCCGATGAACTGCCCGGCGCATATCCTGATCTTCAAACAGGGCATCAAATCCTATCGCGACCTGCCGATGCGGATGGCCGAAATGGGCTGCTGCCACCGCAATGAACCGCATGGCGCGCTGCACGGCCTGATGCGCGTGCGCCAGTTCACCCAGGACGACGGCCATATCTTCTGCCGCGAGGACCAAATCGTCGATGAAGTCGCGCGCTTCTGCGACCTGCTCGATGTCGTCTACAAGGACCTTGGCTTTTCGGATTATGCCATCAAGCTAGCGCTGCGCCCAGAAAAGCGTTTTGGCAGCGATGCGATGTGGGACTGGTCCGAACAATCGATGCGCGATGCCGTCAAGGCCACCGGCCGCGACACGCCCGACTGGGGCTGGGAAGAACTCCCCGGCGAAGGTGCGTTTTATGCGCCCAAGCTGGAATTCCACCTGACCGACGCCATCGGCCGGACCTGGCAGGTCGGCACCATCCAGACCGACACCGTGCTGCCCGAACGCCTCGACGCCAGTTACGTGGCGGAGGACGGCGCCCGCCACCGCCCGGTCATGCTCCACCGCGCCATTCTGGGTAGCTATGAACGCTTCATCGGCATCCTGATCGAACATTATGCCGGCCGCTTCCCGCTGTGGCTGACACCAGTGCAAGCGGTTGTCGCCACCATCGTGTCCGACGCTGACGACTATGCCCATACCGTCGCTGCGGCTTTGCAAAAGGCCGGCATCCGTACTGAAACCGATTTGCGCAACGAAAAGATAAACCTGAAGGTGCGCGAGCACAGCTTGACCAAGGCCGGTTACATGCTTGTGCTGGGCCGCCGCGAAGCCGAGGAAGGCACAGTGGCACTGCGGTCACTGGCCGGCGGCGATCAAAAGGTCCTGCCATTGGCCGAGGCGGTGGCGTTTCTGGTGGCAGAGGCGACGCCACCCGATTTGCGCGACTGATTCGCACATCGGGGCACGGACTACTGTGCCCCGATTGCGTCATCGCGCCGAATTTGCCGACTATTCCGGCTGCGTCCCTTTCGATTTTCCCCGCGCCGGGTTACATGGCACTTGTTAACACCACAGGAGACACTGCCATACCACCGCCCCCACGCCGCATGATGAACGCGCCCGCGCCGATGAACGGCCCGCGCTATGATGAATTCATCACCGTTCCCAAGGTCCGCGTCATCGATCAGGACGGGGAGAATCTGGGTGTCCTTTATACCAAGGAAGCCATCGCCACCGCGCATGAGGTGGGGCTGAACCTTGTCGAAGTCTCCCCCGGCGCCGATCCGCCGGTGTGCAAGATCCTCGATGTCGGCAAGTTCAAGTACGAGGCGCAGAAAAAGGCCGCTGCTGCCCGCAAGAACCAGAAGACGCAGGAGATCAAGGAGATCAAGATGCGTCCCAACATCGATGACCATGATTACGAAACCAAGATGAAGGCGGTCCATCGCTTCATCGAGGAAGGCGACAAGGTCAAACTGACGCTGCGTTTCCGCGGCCGCGAACTGTCGCACGGTGAACTCGGCCTGGCGCTGCTGGAGCGGGTGCGCGATGATTCGGCCGAATATGCCAAGGTCGAGCAGACGCCGAAGATGGAAGGTCGGCAGATGCTGATGGTGATAGCGCCGCGTTAGCGGTGCGGGCGCGGCGCGCAGCAAGCCACAAAATTGCGAAGCGATTTTTGACTTGCGGCGCGACTCGCGCCTCACCCGGCCAGCGAGGCGGCGGGATCTTCACCCGCCGATCTCGTCTGACGTCAGCACGGGCTTTGCCCGGGCCCCTCCTTGCTTTCGGCCCCCACACCCCGCGCCACATCGCCCCCTTCCCCCCACCGCCCCCCGTGCTAAAAGCACCCGTCCATGCATCGCTTCGCCAACCCCGCCCGCTTCCTGCGCATCGCCCGCTGGGCCACGCCTTTGTCGCTGTTGCTCGGCCTCATCCTCACGACCGCCGGCCTGTACATCGGCCTGTTCGCCTCACCGCCCGACTACCAACAAGGTGACAGCGTTCGCATAATGTACGTCCATGTCCCGGCCGCCTGGCTCGCATCGGGCGGCTATCTCGGCCTTGCCGCCGCATCGGCGGCGGCGCTCATCTGGCGCCACCCACTCGCCACTATCGCCGCCCGTGCCATCGCTGTCCCCGGCGCCACCTTTGCCGCCATTTGCCTGATGTCCGGCTCGCTGTGGGGCAAGCCGACCTGGGGCACCTATTGGGTGTGGGACGCGCGCCTCACCTCGATGCTCGTGCTGCTGTTCCTCTACCTCGGCTATCTCGCGCTCTCTGCTGCCGAAGGCGAAAAGGGTGGTGAACGCAAGAGTGCCGCAATCCTCGCGCTGGTCGGCGCCATCAATCTCCCCATTATCAAATATTCGGTCGAATGGTGGAACACCCTGCATCAGGGCTCGAGCATCAGCGTGCTGTCGGGCAAATCGGCAATGGCCCCCGAAATCCTGACGCCGTTGCTGCTATCGGTTGCCGGCTTCACATTTTTGTTCGCCGCCATCGTCCTGATGCGCATGCGCGCCATGCTGGCGGAACAGCGCGTCGAGGCACGCTCGCGCCGGCTGGCGGAGGCGATTGCATGATCCACCAGGCCAATCTCTGGGCGTCGTACATCTGGCCGGCGTATATCCTCACCATCGGCGGCATGGGCGCGCTGCTGGCTTGGAGCTGGACGTCGATGCGCAACGCCGAACGCCGCTCCGATGAACTGAAGCGCAAATGAAGATGCCAAGATGAAGATGCCAAGATGAAGATGAAGGCGAAAACCCAGCGGTTGTGGCTGGTTGTCGGTGCCATGGTGGCGCTTGGCGGTGCCGGTGCGCTGGCCTTTTCGACACTGGGTGACAAGGCGACCTATTTTTATGCGCCGTCGGATCTTGCCGGCAAGGCACCGCCGACCGACGCAATCCGGTTGGGGGGCATGGTCGAAAAAGGCTCGCTGGTGAAATCCGGCCAGACCGTGCGCTTCATCGTCACCGACAATGTCGAGACCCGGCGCGTTACCTATACCGGCATCCTGCCCGACCTGTTCCGCGAAGGGCAGGGGGTGATTGCGGAGGGCCGGATCGACCCGGTTTCAGGCGTGTTCACCGCCGAAACCGTGCTCGCCAAGCATGATGAGAAATACATGCCGCCAGAAGTTGCCGGGGCGATGCGGAAGACTGCGGGGAAGGTTTCTTAACTTCCCCTCGCCCTCTGGGGAGAGAGCGAGTTCAAGCGAGAAAGGCAAGCAAGGGCGTGGGTAAAACCCACGCTGACGTCAGACGAGTTCGGCCAGCGAAGCTGTCCGCCTCGCTGGCCGAGCTTTTGCGAGTCCGCGCATAGCTACGCTACACGCGGCCGCACTGCGCTTAAAACTTCGTCCGGACCGTCACACCATATGTCCGCGGCTCAGCCGGGAACGTAATGAACACCTGGCTCGCCGAAGCCGAAAGCCCGCGCTGCACGGCGCGCGTCGTCCCGCTGCCCTGCAACGGCGCATCCGCTGCAACCTGCTGGTAAACCTGGTCGAACAGGTTCTGTGCCCACAGCTCGATGCCCCATTTCTTGTCCTGGCCGTACAGGCCGACACGGGCATTGGCGACCGCAAAGCCCTTCTGGATCTTCTCGAAATCCAGATCCGAACCGGTGTTCAAGGCCGACATATAGCGGAAGTCGAAATACATCAGCGCGGACAGCGTATCGCTGACCTTGGGAGTCCAGGCGGCACTGCCGGTCACCACATATTCCGACGAATTGGACAGGAACCGCCCCGGCAGCTGGAACAAGGTCGGGGCCAGCGACACGCCGTTCAACCCGGCAAGCTGCTTGGCATAGCGCGTGCTGGCATAGGTCACGCCCGCCGTCACTGTCAGGTCATCGGTCGGGAACATGAATGCCTCCAACTCGACGCCCTTGGAGATCAACCCGGCCTTCTTCTTGCCGGTACACGCCGAATTGCCCGCAATCAGGTCGCGGTCACGACCACCAAGGTCGGTGTCGCAGCCTTCGATGTTGGCGACTTCGAAGTTGATGCCGTTGAAGGTATTCAACTGGAAATCATCGAACTTCTGATAAAACAGCGCCGCGTTGAGCTTGAACTCGCGCAGATCGAGCTTGGCACCCAATTCGTACGCGTTGACGATCTCCTGCGCGAACTGCAAATTGACCGGCGATGGTGCCAGCCCGTTCAGCGCCGAGGTATCAAGGTTGAATCCCCCTGCCTTGTAGCCGCGCGAGTAGCTGCCATAAACCAGCACTTCGTCGATCGGCTTCACCGACAGCACCGCGGTGCCGGTGAATTCATCTTCCTTGCGCTCGGTCCCCGGATCGCCGGCGTTAAAGCCAGGGCCAGGCGTGTTGTTGATGATGCACGCCACCGATGTCACCGTCGGGCGCAAGCCGGCCAACGGACCCAACGCGCCGGTGTAGCGCCGCAACGCCCCGCAGAAGTTGTTGTTCGAAAGGAACTTGCTCTCCAACTCCTTCTTTTCGTTGGTATAACGCATGCCCAGCGTCAGCAGAACCTTGTCGGGAATGATGCTGACAACATTGTGCGTGAAGAATGCATAGTTCGTGCTCTTCTGTTTGAAGAACCCGCCCTGGACGATGCCGGTATTGTTGAGCAGGCTCTGCCCTGGCGGGGTCACATAACCGATGGCATTGGCAAAGGTCTGCAGCAAATTCGGGCTGAACGCCGCAAACTGCGTGTTGTAATAGCGTTCGAAATCATTGCCATAGGTGAGATTGTCGTCGGTGCGCAGCGTCTCGCGTGAGAAATAGCCGCCAACCAGGTAATCGAGCCGGTCGCCAAAGGCGTTGCCCTGCAGTCGGACTTCCTGACTGAAGGTCTGGAACTTGCGGTTGGCGTCATCGCGCCGCAACAGGTCGATCTTGTTGAAATCAGCATCCTGTGCGGATTTGTTCTTGAACTCGCGATAGCCGGTAATCGACGTCAGCGTCGCTTCGCCGATATTCCAGTTCAATTCGCCCGACAGGCCCCAGTCGCGCGTCCGCTGGCCGTAACCGGCGCCGGGCGTCAGCGCCGTTTCATAAACATAGGCATCGCCATTCTTGGCCGTGCGATAGATGCCGCCCAGCGACGTCACCAACCCGGCGATGCTGTTCGGCGAAAACACCAGATTGCCCCCGGCATCGCGCGAAACATTCTGCAGCGGCGTCAGGATCGCAGCGGCGCAGCATTCCTCGTTCTTCTGGTTATAGTCACCGATCAACCGGATCGACAGATCCTCGGTCGGCTTCAGCAGCAACTGGCCACGGACGAGGAAACGATCACGATTGTTGATGTCGCGGCCTGACACCACATCGGTCACAAAGCCGTCGCGCTTGTTATAGACACCATCAACCCGGAAGGCGATCTTGTCGCCGGCGATCGGCCCCGTCAGGCTGCCCATCAACCGGATGTTGTTGAAATTGCCATAGGTCGCTTCGGCCTGTCCGCCGAACTCGAACTGCGGCTGAGCGGTTGTGATGTTGATCAGACCCGCCGAAGCATTGCGCCCGAACAAGGTTCCCTGCGGGCCACGGAGAACTTCGATACGCTCGATCGGCCCCAGGTCGGTCAACCCGACGCCGGTGCGTGAGCGATAGACGCCATCGATGAACACCGCGACCGACGATTCGAGGCCGGCGTTCTCGCCAACAGTGCCGACGCCGCGAATACGCGCCGCGCCATTCGATTCATTGGTGGCCGATGAAACCAGCAACGACGGCGCCAACTGGTTCAGTTGGCGGATATCGGTGCCGCCGGAATTTTGCAGCTGCTCCGAGCTGATAGCGCTGACCGCGATCGGCACGTCGGACAGCACCTGGCTGCGACGCGTCGCCGTTACGATGATGACATTCTGGTCGACATCTTCGGCGGCCTGCACGGCCTGCGCCACCTCCTGCGCCGCGACCACTGCAGGCGTCAGTACTGCCGGAAACACAAACGCCGCGACGGACGCCAGCCAGATGCTCTTCATGCGATCTCCCCAAGGTGCAGGAATTTTCCTACGTATTAATGATAGGGAATAGACCATCGCAGCGGCGGGGCCAATGTCAGCGCTGGCCCGAATTGCAAGAAATGTGACGCTGTGTTGCATCGGCACCACAATAGCGCGCCGCTTGCCCCTTTCGCCGGGCATCGCCATGGTGCCGTGAAATCCCGGGGAGTAGTAAAATGGCACGTCTGGCTGGCAAGATTGCACTGGTAACCGGCGCCGCACAGGGGCTTGGCGCCGCCATGGCCGCCAAGTTTGCCAGTGAGGGCGCCTGCGTCATCCTAACCGACATCAACGCCGCGGGAGCCGCCAGGCAAGCCGCCGCCATCGGCGATGCAGCAGCGAGCATCGGCCATGACGTGACCAGCCCGGAGCAATGGGAGGCCGCCATTGCCTTTGCCGAAGAAAAATTCGGCGGCCTCCATATCCTTGTCAACAACGCCGGGATATCGGCCGGCAGCAACGTCGAGGCAACGAGCTTCGAAGACTGGCGCCGCGTCCACAGCATCGATCTCGACAGCGTCTTCCTCGGCTGCAAGCTCGCCTTGCCGCTGATGGCGCGCACCGTGAAGGACACCGGCGTGCGTGGTTCCATCGTCAACATCTCGTCGATCGCCGGGGTTATCGCCGGGCACAACAGCGCCGCCTACAACAGCGCCAAGGCCGGCGTGCGTCACCTGACCAAATCGGTGGCGCTGCATTGTGCCAAGCAGCGCTATGGCATCACTTGCAACAGCATCCACCCGGTGTTCATCGATACGCCGATCCTTGATGGGCTGACCGGCGCGCTGGGCCGTGAGGAAGGATTGGCCAAGCTGGGCCGGCAGATTCCACTGGGCGCAGTGGGTGAGCCCGACGATGTGGCTTGGGCGGCGGTCTATCTGGCCTCGGATGAGGCCAAGATGGTGACGGGGCACGGGTTGTATGTGGATGGAGGGATAAGCGCTATGTGAGTCGCAGCGCCGCGAGCGCGCGTGCTGCGCGCCGATAGGCGCGAGACCGGCCGGCGGGGCGGCGCGGGCGAAGCGCGCCGAACCCGTCCGACGCCAGCATGGGCTTTGCCCATGCCCTTCCTTGCTTCCTTGCTCCCTTGCTGCCTTCCCAACCCCCCTCAATTCCGCGGCCGCCGAACCCCCTCCGGCGCCGCCACGCCCAGCTCGGCGACTTGCGCAGGCGTCACCCGGCCCTTGTATTTGTTGCCGAAATGCGTCCGCACATAGGAAATGGCATCGGCAATCTGCTGGTCGGTCAATTCGCCGCGAAACCACGGCATGGCACCCTTGCCGCCCGTCACGACGCCAATCGCATATTCGGGAAATTCCAGGTTCGCATTGCCCGCCAGCGAGGCAATCCGCCCTGCCCCGACAGCGCCCTTGGCGTTGGCCATGTGGCACGCCTGGCATACCTCCTGATAAACCACTGCCCCCGGATCGGGCGCAGGCGCCGCCACGGCCGGCGCAGCGAGCAGCCCAGCCAAGAAAAGCACCGATTTCATCCTCATGCCTCCAAGGCCCGCTTGTGCAGCCGGGTAATTGCATCGATCGACGACAGCAGCGCGCCTTCCATCCAGCAACCGATGTACGATGCGTGCTCCCCGGCAAGCACGATGCGATTATCGACGGCGACCAGCGTCTGGTAATGTTCCTTGCGGGTCGCCTCATTCCATTGCGCGCAACAGCCCAGCGTGAACGGCGAGCGACTCCAGGCCACCGTCGCGCCGGTGGTGAAGTTTTCCTTGTAGCGACCCGGATGGAACACCGATCCCTGTTCAACCGCCCGCGCGATGCGTTCATCGGGCGTCATGCCGGCGAATTTGTAGGAAGACGGCCCGAAGGTATATGCCCCCAGGATAACCGCCGGCCCGGCGCTGTGCATGCCACCGCTGGGATAGGAGATCATGCCGATTTCACGATCGGTGAAGCTGATGCCGCCGTAAATCGCCTCATCCTCCTCCCAAAAGCGCGATTTCATCTCGAGGCCAACCTTGACCGAGTTGGAATAGGGCACCGCCGCGATGGCCGCGAGCAGCCCGGTCGAGGCATCAAGCTCGATCTGGCTGAGGATGCCGAGCGGGATGGTGCAGACGCAATAATCGGCCTTTGCCGTGCGGACATCGCCGCTGGCGACGTCGGTGTACGTGGCCACAACGGCACCGCCGCTCTGGTCAATCTTCGTCACCTTGGCACCATAACGGATCTTGCCTTCGACCTGGCGCGCAAAGGCCTTGCCGATATTGTCCATGCCGCCCACCGGTTGAAACATCGTTGTCTGATGCTGATTGTCCATATGCTGGGCGATGTTGTTCCAGATACGCGAATCGAGCACGTCATTGAAGGCAAAGGGCTCGGACGGAATGGGCGCACCATTGACGCCGCCGCCCAACGGCCGCTCATAACCGCGGCGCCGCGAAGATTGCAGGTTTTTCGTATAGCGCATGTCCTTGTCGAGCAGGCCCCAGTCTCTCAGCGCTTCCTTCAGCCGGTTGCGATCCTCAAGGGTCATCGCACTGTCGAGCCCCTTGTTGTCGATCGCCTTGGCGAGCAGCTCCGCAACATTGCCGTCCCAATCGGCGGCGAGTTCGCGATAGCGCTGCGGCTTTCCACCAAAGGCCTTTGACTGGTGGATCAGCGCCTGGTGGTTGAGCTGGATGAAGGGCTCCAGCGCCACCCCGAACGCCTTGCAATAATGCAGCAGGGTGCGGTGGTGATACGGAATGCGCCACGGGCCGGGGTTGACGTAATTGCCCTTGGCAAAACCGATGTTCTGGGTGGCACCACCCAATTCGGTATAGGTATCGCCACCGCGCAAGGACCAGTTACGCCCCCCGGCACGTTGATTATATTCGATGATTTCGACCTTATAACCAGCTTTGGTCAGCTCATGCGCCGCCAGCATCCCCGCCAGCCCGGCTCCCAGCACCAGCACCGATGCCCCCGGCCGCGCCCCCGAAAGGTTGGGCGGCCCGGCAAATTGGGTTTCAGCGGCATGGCCCATTGTCGCCATCGCCTGATACAGCACCGAAGCACCGCCCATCACACCAATGGCATGCAACACTTCTCGCCGTGTCGGCGCCCGTCCAGCACTGGTCACCAAAACGCCCCCGTTTGTGCATTGCAACACAGGTATGATTGTCCGGTCTTTAGGACTTTGCAATGGGGCGTTTGTCGCAGTGCAGCGCTGGTGCGCCACAAAAATGTCCCGTCAGGCACAAACCCCGCTCCCGAACCGCCCCCGCCTTTCTTCCGCCCCACACCCCGCCTATATGCCGCAAATGCAAATCCCCGGCCTCGTCGACCCCACACCCGTCCCGCGCAAGCCTGCCCCGCCCCGCGCCGATGGCAAGCGCGCCCTGCTCGGCCTGTCCAAAACCCAGGTCCGCGACGCGCTCATCGAAGTCGGCATCCCCGAGAAACAGGCCCGCATGCGCGCCTCGCAGGTGTGGAACTGGATCTATCATCGCGGCGCCACCGAGATCGCCAGCTTCGCCAACATCTCCAGGGATACCCGCGCCCTTCTCGACCAGCATTTCGTTGTCGGCCGCCCGACGGTGGTCACCGCGCAAGTCTCCACCGATGGCACCCGCAAATGGCTGCTGCGCTTCGACGATGGCGAGGAAGCCGAGTGCGTGTTCATTCCGGACGCCTATCGCGGCACCCTGTGTGTATCATCGCAGATCGGCTGCACCCTCAACTGCCGCTTCTGCTTCACCGGCACCATGAAACTGGTGCGCAACCTGACGCCGGCGGAAATCGTTGGCCAGGTCATGCTGGCGCGCGATGCGCTGGGTGAATGGCCCAACGCGTCGGCGCCGGTGGCACCGCGGCCGACCGTGCTCGATGACGATGATGACGACAACGACGATGATGTGCCGTGGATTCCGGGGCAAAACCAGGCGGGAAGCAATTACACCGCCGAAGGCCGGATGCTGACCAACATCGTCATGATGGGCATGGGCGAGCCACTGTATAATTTCGACAATGTCCGCGATGCACTGGCGATTGTCATGGACGGCGACGGCCTGGGGCTTTCAAAGCGCCGCATCACCCTCAGCACCTCTGGCGTCGTGCCGATGATGGCGCGGGCAGGAACCGAGATCGGAGTCAATTTGGCGGTGTCGCTGCACGCCGTCACCAAGGAAATTCGCGACGAGATTGTGCCGATCAACAAGAAATACGGCATCGAGGAGCTGCTCTCCGCGTGTGCCGCCTATCCGGGCGCCAACAATGCCCGGCGCATCACCTTTGAATATGTGATGTTGAAAGACAAGAATGACAGCGATGCCGATGCACGCGAGTTGGTGCGCCTGATCCGCAAATATGATTTGCCGGCCAAGGTCAATCTGATCCCGTTCAACCCCTGGCCGGGATCGGCGTATGAAACGTCCAGCCCTGAACGCGTGCGTGCCTTTTCAGACATTATTTTCCACGGCGGAATTTCGGCACCGGTGCGCCGGCCACGCGGGCGGGACATCATGGCGGCGTGCGGTCAACTCAAATCGAGCAGCGAGAAGATCACCCGCGCCGAGCTGGATCGCCGTGCGGCCGAGAAGGAAGACGCCTGGGTGGACTGACTTAGTGCGCGTCACCCCAGCTGACGCCTGAGCCAATTTCGACGCCAAGCGGCACCGACAGGTCGATGAGTGGGCGATGGGCATTGGCCATCGTAGCGCGGATAATCGGCGTGGCCGCGGCGACATCGCCCTCCGGGGCTTCGAACACGAGTTCGTCATGGACCTGGAGGAGCATTTTCGTTTCCGACAGGCCAGCGGCGGCAAGCGCGCCCGGCATTTGCACCATGGCACGCTTGATGATGTCGGCGGCGGTGCCCTGGACGCGGGCGTTGACGGCGGCGCGTTCGGCAAACTGGCGCTCGCCCTGATTCTTGGAGAAGATGAGCGGGACATGGGCCTTGCGACCGAACAGGGTGGTGACGAAGCCCTGTTCCTTGGCCGCGGCGATGGTTTCGGCCATGTAGTTGCGGATGCCGGGGAAGCGGCTGAAATACAGATCGATGTAGCGGGCGGCTTCACCGCGATCGATGCCGAGGCGTTGGGCGAGGCCGAAAGCCGAAATGCCGTAGATGATCGAGAAGTTGATGGTCTTGGCGCGGGCGCGGGTGTCGCGGGTGACTTCGCCGAAGACTTCCTGGGCGGTGAGAGCGTGGACATCGCCGCCATCGGAATAGACCTGCTTCAATTCCGGCACGTCGGCGATATGGGCGACGAGGCGGAGTTCGATCTGGTTATAGTCGGCAGCCATCAGGACATGGCCAGGGGCGGCAACAAAGGCATGGCGGATGCGCCGGCCAAGCTCGGTGCGGATGGGGATGTTCTGGAGGTTGGGGTCGTTTGACGACAAGCGGCCGGTCGAGGTCGCGGCGAGCGCATAATTGGTGTGAACGCGATCGGTGGCGGGGTTGATCTGCGCCTGCAACGCGTCGGTATAGGTCGATTTCAACTTGGAATGTTGCCGCCACTCCAGCACTTTGCCGGCGATTTCGACGCCATCGGCGGACAAGCGCTCAAGCTCGGTCACATCGGTAGCCCAGGCGCCGGTCTTGCTGCTTTTCTTGCCGGATTTGAGGCCCATTTTCTCGAACAGGATTTCGCCAAGCTGCTTGGGGCTGCCGATGCTGAACGGTCCGTCAGCGAGGATGTGGATTTCGCCTTCAAGACGCGCGATT
>JANPEP010000017.1:0-8179 GCA_031422995.1 Polymorphobacter sp.
CGGCAGCGAACGGCCGGCGTCGGGGTCGCTGGCGGAACTGCGGGCGGAGGCCAGCGCCTGCCAGCGCTGTGTGCTATGGGCGCCGGCAACGCAGACGGTTTTCGGCGAGGGGCCGGCGGACGCCGTGCTGATGCTGGTCGGTGAGCAGCCCGGCGACCAGGAGGACCTTGCCGGGCGGGCCTTTGTTGGCCCGGCGGGACAAGTGCTCGACGCAGCGCTGGCGGAGGCCGGGATCGACCGCACCCGCACCTATGTCACCAACGCCGTCAAGCATTTCAAGTTCGAGGCGCGCGGCAAGCGGCGCATCCACGCCAAGCCCGGCGCCGGCGAAGTCACTGCCTGCCGCTGGTGGCTCGATGCCGAGCGCGCCGCGCTGAAGCCACGGATCATCGTCGCGCTTGGGGCGACGGCGGCGCGCGGCATCACCGGCAAGGCGGTTACGATTTCGCGCGAGCGGGGCAGGGGCATTGTGCAGGCCGATGGTTCAGAACTGTGGATTACCGTTCACCCCAGTTACTTGCTGCGCATCGAGGACCCGGCAGCCGTAGCGCTGGAGCGGGAGCGGTTCGTCGATGACCTGCGGATGGTGGCAGAACGGGTGCGAGGTTTGGGGTGAGTCATGGGCCTCCGGCGTTGGTTCAAGGGTCTCCGTCGTTGGTTCAAGGGCCTCCGGCGTTGGTTCAAGGGCCTCCGGCGGCTGGGGCCTCGGCCCCAGCCCCCATTTCATCAGACAGCGCACAACGCCATTGCTGGACCCTGGTGCCAACGGAATGATCGGGGTCTGGGGCCTGTGGCCCCAGCCGCCAGAGGCGCTTCTCCTACGCTTCGACGAAGCCCGCCGCGATTTCGGCGATTTCGGCTTCGCGCTCGGCGATCCGCTTGGCCATCATCGCGGTAACCTGTGCGAGAATTTCGGGCCGCGCCGTGGCCGGCGTGCCGCCGCCGATGGGTTGCGGGTCATATTCGATCGACAGTTGCACCGCCTCGGCGACATCGCGGCCATGCAGCTCCTCGATGACGCGAAAGGCGAAATCGATGCCCGAGGTGACGCCGCCGGCGGTGATGCGGTTGCGATCGATGACGACGCGTTGCTGAACGAATTCGGCACCGAACAGCGGCAATTGGTGGCCCGAAGCCCAATAGCAGCCGGCGCGATAGCCCTTCAGCAGCCCGGCCGCCGCAAGGATCAACGAGCCGGTGCAGACACTGGTGACCAAGGATGCGGTGGCGGCCTTGGCGCGCAACCAGTCGAGCACTTCGGCATCACGCATCACCGGCGCCACCGGCGCACCACCGGGAACGCACAACATGTCGAGCGGCGGGCAATCGGCAAGCGTCACCGTCGGCACCAGCGCGAGGCCACAATCGCTCATGACGGGGTCAAGGGTCTTCCAGACGAAATGCAGTTTTGCGCCGGGCATCCGGCTGAGCACCTGTGCCGGGCCGGTCATGTCGAGCTGGGTCAGGTTCGGCCAGAGCAGGAAGCCGATGTGGTAGGGAGCGGTCATCCGGCGACGAACGGCAGATGCAGGGCTTCGGCAACAGCGGCGTGGCGGATATGGCCGCCCGATACATTCAACCCCTCGGCCAGGTGCGGATCGGCCGCCATCGCGCCCACCGCGCCATGATCGGCGAGTTTCAGCACGAACGGCAGGGTGGCGTTGTTGAGCGCAAAGGTGGAGGTGCGCGCCACGGCGCCCGGCATGTTGGCGACGCAATAATGGATGATGCCGTCCACCACATAAACCGGGTCGGCGTGGGTGGTGGCGCGGCTGGTTTCAAAGCAGCCGCCCTGGTCGATGGCGATATCGACGAGCACGGAGCCACGCTTCATCAGCTTGAGCATGTCGCGCGAAACGAGCTTGGGGGCCGCCGCGCCGGGAATCAGCACGGCGCCGATGACGACATGGGCGCGGGCGATGGCGGCCGAAATTGCGGCGCGCGATGAGAATGCGGTTTTCACCCGGCCTTCGAACATCTCGTCGATTTCGGCGAGCCGGCTGGTCGAAATGTCATAGATCGTCACATCGGCGCGCATCCCCACCGCCATCTGCGCCGCATTCACGCCCGATACGCCGCCACCAAGGATCGCGACCCGCCCCGGTGCCACGCCAGGCACACCGCCGAGCAGGATGCCGCGGCCGCCCTGTTCCTTTTCCAGGTAATGCGCGCCGACCTGCACGCTCATCCGGCCGGCGACTTCCGACATCGGGCGCAACAGCGGCAGCCCGCCGTGACGGTCGGTGACGGTTTCATAGGCGATGCAGGTGGCGCGCGAGGCCATCAGGGCTTCGGCCTGGGGCTTGTCGGCGGCAAGGTGGAGATAGGTGAACAAGGTCTGCTGCGGCCGCAGCCAGGCGCATTCGTGCAGCTGGGGCTCCTTGACCTTGACGATCATCTCGGCGGCGCCAAACACCGTGCGCGCATCGGGCGCGATGGTCGCGCCGGCTGCGACATAATCGCCATCGGTGAAATCAATGCCGCCGCCGGCGCCGGTTTCCACCGTCACCTTGTGGCCGCGCGCCGTCAATTCGGCGACGGATGGCGGGGTCAGTCCGACGCGATATTCATGGACCTTGATTTCCTTGGGTACGCCGACGTGCATGAAATTCTCCCCGGACTCGGTTTGTGGCATCAGCATAGCCATTGCCGCAACGCGTTGACAGGTGGTTGCTGCGCCGGTGGAGGCTGCCAGCAGCGGATTGTTCAATGATGGCCGGCAGATTGCGACTTGTTCACGCCTGTGTTACCGCCGCGCCGCTTCCCCCGGGGACTATATCCAAAAATGTCGAGCGATACCGCCGCGACGACCAGTGCCAGCGCTGCCCATCAACCGCATGCACCGCAGGGAACCACCCGGCTGGCCATCGGCGCCATCGGCGTGGTGTTCGGCGATATCGGCACCAGTCCGCTGTATGCGTTGAAGGAAACCTTTACCGGCCATCACCGGCTGGCGGTCGATCAATTGCACGTTTTTGGCATCATGAGCCTGGTGTTCTGGACGATGACCCTCATCGTCACGATCAAATATATCCTGGTCATCCTGCGCGCCGACAACCGCGGCGAAGGCGGCAGCCTGTCGTTGCTGGCAATGATCTCGCGGCTGTCGGTGCAAAGCAGCAAACGAACCCGTTATCTCGGTTTGCTTGGCGTGCTGGCGACGGCGCTGTTCATTGGCGACTGCATCATCACCCCGGCGATTTCGGTGCTGTCGGCGGTCGAAGGGCTGAGCGTTGTGAATCCCGGATTGCAGCGGCTGGTCCTGCCGATTTCGATCGGCATCCTGATCGGGCTGTTCCTGCTGCAATCGCGTGGCTCGGCCAAGGTGGGGGCGTTGTTCGCGCCGATCATGCTGGTGTATTTCGTCGTCATAGCGGTGATGGGGGTGACGCAAATGCTGCGTAACCCATCGATCCTGCTGGCGATCAACCCGATCTGGGCGGTGCGGTTTTTCGCGGTCGATCCGGCGCTGGGGTTCCTGGCGCTCGGCTCGGTGGTGCTGTCGGTGACGGGGGCGGAGGCGCTGTATGCCGATATGGGCCATTTCGGGCGGCGGCCCATCCAGCTGTCGTGGCTGTGGTTCGTCATGCCGGCGCTGTTGCTCAACTATTTCGGCCAATCTGCGCTGGTGCTGGGCTCGCCTGAGAAAATCGCCAACCCGTTCTTCCTGATGGCGCCGGACTGGGCGCGGCTGCCGCTTGTCGGCCTTGCCACAATGGCGACGGTGATTGCCAGCCAGGCGGTGATTTCGGGCGCGTTCTCGGTTGTCCAGCAGGCGGTGCAGCTGGGCTTCCTGCCGCGCATCAAGATCAATCACACCTCGGCGTCGGCCGCCGGGCAGATCTATATTCCGCTGGTCAACTGGGCCTTGCTCGGCATGGTCGTGCTGCTGGTGCTGACCTTCCGTTCGTCGTCGAATCTCGCTTCGGCCTATGGCATTGCGGTAACGGGCAACATGTTCATCACCACCTGCATGATGGCGGTGCTGGTGCTGACGGTGTGGAAATGGAATCGCTGGCTCGCCTATGGCTTTGTCGCCGTGTTCCTCGTCATCGATACGGCCTATTTCGCCTCGAACCTGACCAAGATTCCCGATGGCGGCTGGTTCCCGCTGCTGGTTGGCGCCATCGCCTTCACCTTCCTCACCACCTGGGCCAGGGGACGCGGGTTGATGCAGGAACGGCTGCGCGAAAGCGCCATGCCGATGGATGTGTTCATCAAATCGGCGGCAACGGCGGCGACGCGGGTGGCGGGGACGGCAGTGTTCATGAGCACTTCGCCGACCGGCGTGCCACACGCGCTGTTGCACAACCTCAAGCACAACAAGGTGCTGCACGATCGGATCATGATCCTGACGGTGATGATCGACGAGATTCCCTATGTGTCGGAGGAAGACCGCATCGGGGTCATCGATCTGGGGTCGAATTTTTATCGCATCATCATCCGCTATGGCTTCATGCAGGAAATCGACATTCCAGCGGTGCTGAAGAAGGTCGAAAACTGCGGGCCAAAGCTGAAAATGATGGAAACCAGCTTTTTCCTGTCGCGCCAGACGCTGCTGGCCAGCGACCGGCCGGGGATGGCGCTGTGGCGCGAGCATCTGTTCAGCTGGATGATGCGCAACGCGGAAAGCGCGATGGATTTCTTCAAGCTGCCGACCAACCGCGTGGTGGAGTTGGGGAGCCAGGTGGAGATCTGAGCGCAGCGCGCGGACAGGCGCAAGCGCGGCCGGCGGGGCGGCGCGGGCCAAGCGCGCCGAACCCGTCCGACGTCAGCTGCGGCTTTGCCGCGGCCCTGGCTTGCTCGGCACTACAGCTCGAACAACGCCGCTGCCCCCATCCCGCCACCCACACACATCGTCACGACAACGCGCTTCGCCCCGCGCCGCCGGCCTTCGATCAACGCATGGCCGGTCAACCGCGATCCCGACATCCCGAACGGATGGCCGATCGAAATTGCCCCGCCATCGACGTTGATGCGCTCCGGGTCGATGCCAAGAAAATCCCGGCAATAAAGCACCTGCACCGCAAACGCCTCGTTCAACTCCCACAAGTCGATGTCCGCCACCGTCAACCCATGCCGCGCCAGCAGTTTCGGCACCGCGAACACCGGTCCTATGCCCATTTCCTCCGGGCCGCACCCCGCCACGGCAAAGCCGCGAAACACCCCCAGCGGCGACAACCCGCGCCGCGATGCCTCCCCATCCGACATCACCACACACACACTGGCGCCGTCCGACAATTGGCTGGCATTGCCCGCCGTGATGAACCCACCCTCGCGCACCGGCTTCAACGCCGCGAGGCCCTCCAACGCCGTATCGGGCCGGTTGCCCTCGTCCCGAGTCAACGTCACCGCCTCGAAACTCTCGCTGCCGTCCTTTGCCGTCACGCGTTTGCGCGCCGAAATCGGCACGATCTCGGCATCGAAGCGCCCCGCCGCCTGCCCTGCCGCCGTGCGCCGCTGGCTTTCCAGGCTGTATTCGTCCTGGGCTTCGCGGCTGATGCCGTACTTCGTCGCCACATGGTCGGCGGTCTCGATCATCGGCCAGTAAAGCGCCGGCATGGTCTCGGCGACGCCGTCCGAGCGATAGCGGACCAGGTTCTTGTGCGGCAGCACCAGCGACACCGAATCAAGGCCCCCGGCGACGTAAATGCCCTCCTCCCCGGCGCGCAACCGCTGTGCAGCAAAGGCAATCGTCTGCAATCCCGAAGCGCATTTGCGATCGATGGTCGTCCCCGACACCGAAACCGGCAGCCCCGCCGCCATCGCCGCCACCCGCGCGACATTGTTGCCCACTGCGCCCTCGGGATGCGCCGACCCCAGCATCACATCCTCGACCTCGGCCCCCGCCACCCCTGCGCGATCCAGCGCCGCGCGGATGACATGCGCCGCCAGCACCGGGCCCTCGCAATCATTCAGCGCGCCCTTGTAAGCGCGGCCGATCGGCGTGCGCGCCGTCGTAACGATCACGGCTTCGGTCATGGAACGAGACTCCCCACAGGCTTTGGCACCCAGCATAGCGGCTTGCGCGGCAAAATCGACTTTGGTTGACGGCATGGCCTGCCAACGTCCACGGACGGTCATGGCCATCGATCAACCCCCTGCCGTTGAAATTGTCGTCACCGGCGCCGCGCTGCCCGTCGCCGCTGGCGCCGCCGCCTATTCGGGCGTCACCATCGGTCGCGACCGGCTGACCGGCACAGCCAGCGGCCGCATCGAGGACGCGTTGAAGGACGTGGCGGGGCTGACCGCCTTTCGCCGCACCGATAGCCGCTCCGCCAATCTGACATCACAGGGCGTGACGCTGCGCGCGCTGGGCGGCAACGCCTCGTCGCGTGCGCTGGTGCTGCTCGATGGCGTGCCGCTCGCCGATCCGTTCGGAGGCTATATCCCGTGGATCGCGGTGGACCCGCAGACGCTGGCCAGCGTGCGCGTCACGCGCGGCGGCGGGGCAGGAGCCTTTGGTGCCGGCGCCGTGGCGGGGACGCTGGAATTGTTCAGCGCGGGAGCCGGTGATTTGCCGCCGCTGCGCCTGTCGCTGGCCGGTGGATCGCGCGACTCGGTCGAAGCCAGCGGCGGGCTCACGGCGCGGCTTGGCGGCGGCTTTGTCACCATCGGCGGGCGCTATGATCGCGGCGATGGCTATGTGCTTGTGCCCGATGGCCAACGCGGCGCCGTCGATATCACGGCGCGTTACCGCAGCTGGAGCGCCTCGGTTCGCGCCGTGTTGCCGGTGGCGACGGACACCGAGCTTCAGGTTGCCGGCCGGGCGTTTGATGACGATCGCACCCGCGGCCTGGCATTGGCAGGGTCGCAGGGCCGCGGCGCCGATGCCAGTGCGCGCCTCATCCATCGCGGGCGTTGGGGCGTGGAGGCGCTCGCCTATGTGCAAACGCGCGCGTTCACGGGGCAATTCGCGGCGGTGGCGCCGGGCCGTGCGTCCGCCACGCCGTCGCTGGAACAGTTCAGCACCCCTGCCACCGGGCTGGGCGGCAAGATCGAGGTTCGCCCGCCGGTTGGTGCATCGCATGACCTGCAAATCGGCATCGATGCCCGGCGTGGCAACGGCACCACCAACGAGCGTTTCCGGTTTCAGGCGGGCCGTTTTACCCGGTTGCGCGTTGCCGGCGGTGCCGTCACTACCATCGGCGGCTATGTCGAGGACAGCTGGACCGTGTCCGACGCGTTGATCCTCACAGGTGGGCTGCGCGCTGACCATTGGCGCATCAGCGAAGGCCGTTTGAACGAATTCGACATCGACAGTGGTGCGGGCACGCTGGCCATCGCCGCGCCCGAACGCAGCGGCTGGCGCGCCACGGCGCGCGGCGGCGCGGTGTGGAAACCCGTGCAAAGCCTGGCGCTGCGCACTGCCGCCTATTCGGGCTTTCGCGTGCCGACTCCCAACGAACTCTACCGCCCCTTCCGTGTCGGCGCCGATGCCACCGCCGCCAATCCGGCGCTTGATCTGGAACGTGCACGCGGCGTTGAAGCCGGTTTTGACTGGCGGCCGATTCCTACTGCCCGGCTGTCGCTCACCGGCTATGTCAACGAATTGAACGGCGCCATTTCCAACGTCACGCTGGGCAAGGGGCCGGGCGTGTTTCCACAAGTCGGCTTTGTGGCGGCCGGCGGGGCCTTTCGCCAACGCCTCAACCTGGATGCCATTGTCGTGCATGGTATCGAGGCCGATGCCGCCGCCGAATTCGGCAGTGTCACCGCCTCGGCCTCGCTGGCCTATGCCGATCCGCTGGTGCGCGCTTCGGGCTTGTCGGCAGCGCTGGATGGCCTGCGCCCGGCGGCGTCGCCGCAATTCAGCGCTTCGGCCACCCTTGGCTGGACCGGTGATCGGTTGCAGGGTTCTGTCACACTCCGCCATGTCGGCGCGCAATTCGACGATGATCAGAACCTGCGCCGTATTGCGCCCGCCACAACCGTTGATGCGGTGGCTCGGATCGGCCTGTGGCGCGGCCTGTCGGTGGAGGCGCGCGCCGAAAATATCGGTGACGCGCTGGTGGTTTCGGGCATCAGCGCCGATGGCATAATCGACCGGGCGCAGCCGCGCACCTTCTGGTTGGGCCTGCGCTGGGCGGGTTAGAGCTTCTTGCGTTAAATTGGAGTCGGCACCAGCCCGCGCCCCCGCCCGGCCACCCATCGGGATTATACTAAGTGGGTGGCCGGG
>JANPEP010000018.1:0-6784 GCA_031422995.1 Polymorphobacter sp.
GGATGTTGCGTTGGGGCGCCGAATTCTCGACGCCCCTCCAATTAGTTTAAAAAACATCCGTCCCGTATCTTGATGCAGGCGGCGCTTTGACTACCGCCGCATTAGTTATCGCTATTTAGCAAGCTGAGCAGGGGCTTGGCGCATTTAGTCACAAACCCGACTAGCACCCAGATCTAGAACGGCACGTCGTCGTTCAGGTCATCATCAAACGCCACCGGCCGCTTGCTGCCGCCGCCGAAACCACCGCCGCTCGCCGGCGCGCCATAATCATCGCCGCCGCCGCCACCATAACCGCCGCCACGATCGCCGCCGCCCTGCGCAGCGCCGCCGCCGTCCCGGCCGCCGATCAGGCTCAACTCGCCCTTGAACGGGCCAACGACGATTTCCGTCGTATAACGATCCGCCCCGCTCTGGTCCTGCCATTTGCGCGTCGCAATCGCGCCTTCGATATAAACTTCACTGCCCTTGCGCAGGTACTGCTGCGCCACCTTGCCGATGTTTTCGTTGCGAATGACAATGTTGTGCCATTCGGTCTTTTCCTTGCGCTCCCCCGATTGCTTGTCGCGCCAGTTCTCCGATGTCGCCATGGTGAATTGCGTCACCGAACCGCCATTGGCAAAGCTCTTGGTTTCCGGGTCCTTGCCCAGCCGCCCAACCAGAATCACCTTGTTCACGCCCGCCATCGTCGAAGTCTCCTTTGCGTCCCACCCTAGCCAGCCGCGCCTGCAACGGCAATGCAGACAACCACCAAAACACTGTCCTATCTTGCCATCACACCGCCTTTGCTTCAGCGTCCGCCCGGGCACAAAGCGGAGCATCGAATGACTGGCGAGATCGAGGCAATGGGTGCGCTGGCCACCGCCGGTCTCGCCGCCAACGCCATCGACGGCGCCGCCCCCGCCCGCGCCGCCGTCAAGGGTGATTGCCCCAATTGCAGCACACCCCTCGCCGGCAGCTTCTGTAGCCAATGCGGCCAACGCGCGCCCATCCACCGCACCCTGTCCGAAGTCGGCCATGAACTTCTCCACGGCATCACCCATTTCGATGGCAAGGCCTGGACGACATTGCCCATGCTGCTGTTCCGCCCCGGCCGCCTGACCCGCGACTATATCCAGGGCCGCCGCGCCCGTTACATCGCTCCGGTGCCGCTGTTCCTGCTCGTTGTCTTCCTGATGTTTTTCGTCCTGTCCTTCCTCCACATCAACACCGGCGGCGGCGCCACTGGCGAGGGCGGCAAGCAGCTCACTCAGTCCGAAGCCATCAAGGAACTGCCCAAAATCGATGCCCAACTCACCGATCTCGATCGCCAAATCGCCGCCGCCAAGGCAAAGGGCGACACCAACGAAGTCCCCGGCCTCGAAGGCGCCCGCATCGGGGTCGCCGCCGCCCGCGGGCAAGTCAAGGCGCGTGCCGAAGGCGAAATCAACAGCCCGTTCGACATTGCCGAACAGATCGGCACCGCCGAGAAAGAGGGCAAGCTTTCAGTCAATTTCGGCGCCGAAAGCCTCAACGCCAAGGCCCGCCAGGCCCTCAAAAACCCCGAGCTCGCGCTCTACAAGATCCAGAGCAAGGCCTATAAACTCAGCTTCCTCCTCGTCCCCCTGTCGCTACCCTGGCTATGGCTGCTGTTCGCCTGGAAACGCGAGGTCCGCATGTACGACCATGCCATCTTCGCGCTCTATTCCATCAGCTTCATGTCGCTGCTCTTTGTCATCGGCAGCCTTGCGCTTGCCCTCGATGTCACCTCGGGACTGTTCTGGTCCGCAGCGATCTTCATCGTCCCGATGGCACACATGTTCGTTCAGTTGAAAGGCGCCTACGCCCTCACGCACTTCGGCGCTGCTTGGCGGACGGTGGCACTCGCGCTCGGCGCCCTCATGACACTAAGCCTCTATGCCGTCCTGATGGTTGCCCTAGGCGTCGTTGATTAGGCCGCAAGCCGTTTTCCATCCACCATTCCCGCCAGCAATGAAATCGCCGCCTGTGCCGTCACCGCCGCACCTTCCTGCCAGCCCGGCAGGTAACTCAGATGCTCGCCTGCAAACACCACCCGCTCCTCGGGCGTGCACAACAGCTTGTAATCGCCGCCATGCCCCGGCCCACCATCGGCCTCGTCCCAGAACGTCGCCACGCCGCCGGCCCAGGGCGTCTGCGCCCACCCCACCGTCAGCGCCTTGGTCAGCTCCCTTGACCGCCCCGGATGCAACCGCTCGATCGTCGCGCTGGCAATGGCAATCCGCTCCGCCGCCGATCGCTCGCTGAACCGCGCTGCCGCCTCCACACTGGTGAATCCCGTCGAGTAAGCCCCCACCAATATGCCCTTTTCGGTATCGAACCCCGCCGATGGATACCAGACCAGTTCATTCTCCGCCGCCGTCCACGCCAGCCCGCCATAGACATGGTCGTCCTGTTCCCAGAACCGCCGCGCCTCGAACGCCACCTTCGACGCCGGCGCCATCGGCGTCCGCGCGATCGCCGCCTTGCGATCCTTCGAAAAGTCGCTGTCGAGGCTTTTGAGCGGCGTCACCGGCAGTGCGCAGACGACATAGTCCGCCGTCACCTGCCGCCGCGCCGCGCCATCGCCCACCAGAAGCGTCACGCCTGTCCCCGTCCGCCGCAACCGGCGCACCGGCGTGCCCAGCGACACCAAAGGCTTCACCTGCCCGTAAATCGCCCGCGCAATCCGGTCCATGCCGCCCACCGGCTGGAACATCGGCGCCTGCTGGTCGAAAATCTCCTCGAAACTCAACCCCGCGCCCCAGAATTTGCGCTGTGTCACTGCCTTCAGGTCCAGCGGCGTCACGCGCTTGCCTGCATTGCCATAGGCCCCCGGCAACTCCGTAAATCCCGAAGCCTCCGCCCCCAGAAACCGGTGTGCCTTGTCGAGATGCCCGACATCATCCAGATGCCCCAGCACCGCTGCCCGGTCGATCCCCGCCAATTCCACATCCAGCGCCCCACGGTTGATCGCCTTGGCTAGCAACTCGCTGATCAACCCGCGGGTGTCGTTCACCCCCTGACGCTGCGCAATCACGCCATCGCTGTCGAACCCGGCGCTGCGATTGACATTGACCATCACCTCCAGCGGCACGCCGAACTGTCGGGCATAGCCCATGATGAGGTGGTGGTGCGTCGGCAACCGCGCCGCCCCAGCGTTGAAATACAGCCCTTCATCAAAGTCACAGCGCTGGTCCGGCCGCCCGGTCTGCACCACCACATCGCCGCCGCGGATGCTCCACACCCGCCCGCCGATGCGCTGTGACGCCTCGAACACCTGCACGTCATAACCGGCGCGCATCAACTCATACGCCGCCACCAGCCCGCCGATGCCCGCGCCCAGCACTGCGACCCGCACGCCCTTGCCGCTGCCCGGCGCCAAGGCAAAGGCCCGCGCCGGCGCCGCGCTGGCCGGTGCCAGCAAGCCCATCGCCTGCATCGCCACATAGGTGGCCGAAAATCCTCCCACCCGGCCAATGGCATGCAGGAACTGTCTGCGGCTCGTCATGGCTGATGCCCCCTGCCAGATGTCCGCCAAGGCTAGGCGTTTTGTCACACCCGCGATAGAGAGTGTTCATGTTCCTGCTCGACCGTTTGTTCACCAAGATGATCCGTGATGGCCAATTGACCGTCATCGATGCATCCGGCGTCACCCATGTCTATGGCAAGCCCAACCCCGAAAAGCCGCCCGTCACCGTCCGCTACACCACCGCCGCCGCCGCCCGCGCCACTGCGATCAACCCGGCCCTGGGCGCTGGCGAGGCCTTCATGGACGGCCGCCTGATCATCGAAAAGGCCGACATCCGCCAACTCGTCGACCTCGTCACCTGGAACCTCAGATGGCAACGCGACAACCCCGTCCGCTTTGCCCTGTGGCGCCAGGCCAGCATCGCCGCCAAGATCGACCAGATCAACTTCTCACGCCGTTCCAAGCGCAACGTCGCGCATCACTACGACCTCGACGACCGCCTGTATGACCTGTTCCTCGATCCGCACCGCCAATACAGCTGCGCCTATTTCGAAACTCCGGATCAATCCCTCGACGCAGCCCAGGAGGCCAAGCTCGCCCATATTGCCGCCAAGCTCGACCTCAAGCCCGGCCAGCGCGTGCTCGATATCGGCTGCGGCTGGGGCGGCATGGCGCGCTACCTCCACAAGGTTTCGGGCGCCCATGTCACCGGCGTCACTTTGTCCGAAGAACAGCTCAAATACGCCCGTGCCGAAACTGAACGCCAAGGCATCGCGGACCATGTGAAATTCGAGCTGATCGATTATCGCAGCCTGACCGGCCAATATGACCGCATCGTCAGCGTCGGCATGTTCGAACATGTCGGCCTGCCGCACTTCAAGCAATATTTCGAAACCATCGAACGCCTGCTCGCCCCCGATGGCGTCGCCCTCGTCCACACCATCGCCCGCGCCGATGGCCCCGGTGCCACCGATCCCTGGACGGCCAAATACATCTTTCCCGGCGGCTATTCCCCCGCCTTGTCGCAGATCGTCCCGGCCATCGAAAAATCCTGGCTGTGGATCACCGACATCGAGGTACTGCGCCTGCATTACGCCCACACCATCCGCCACTGGTATGACCGGTGTGCCGCCAAAAAAGCCGAGATCGAAAGCCTCTACGACCCCCGCTTTTACCGCATGTGGATGTTCTATCTCGCTGCCGCCATGTCGGCCTTCAACAACGACGGCCACATGAACGTGCAACTGCAATTGACCAAGCGCCGCGACACCCTGCCGCTGCGCCGCGACTATATCCGCGACACCGAAAAACAGCTTCTCGCCAAGGGATGATACATTGGGGATGACAGCATGGCCGTAACCCGTCGCACCGTGCTGGCTACCGCCGCCATTGCCCCCGCCGCCCGCGCCACCCCGACCATCTGGGACGCCATCGTCATCGGCGCCGGCGTCTTCGGCGCCTGGACCGCCAGCCGCCTCCAATCCGCCGGGCAAAAGGTCCTGCTCCTCGATGCCTGGGGCCCCGCCCATGCCCGCGCTTCCTCGGGCGGCGAATCGCGCATGACGCGCAGCGACTATGGCCCCGATGAAATCTACACGCGGATGGCGCATGAATCGCTCGGCGAATGGCAGGCCCTCTCCAAAACCGCCGGCCTGCCGATCTTCCACCCGTGTGGCGTGCTGTTCTTCTTCCAGAACGATGAAGTCTATGCCCGCGACAGCATCGCCGTGCATCGGCGCCTCGGCCTCCCCCTTGAACAACTGGACCGCGCCACCCTTCAGCGTCGCTGGCCGCAAATCGACTTTTCGGACACGCTCTTCGGCCTCCACGAACCGCAATTCGGTGCCCTCATGGCCCGCCGCAGCGTCCAGGTGCTCGTCGATAATTTCGTCCGCGCCGGCGGCAGCTACCGCCAGGCCAGCATCCTCCCGCCCGCGCAAAGCGCCACCCTCGACACCATCACCACCAGCGCCGGCGACAGCCTCGCCGCGCGGCGTTTCGTCTTCGCCGCCGGACCGTGGTTGCCCAAACTCTTCCCCGCCCTGCTCGGCCGCCGCATCTTCCCGACAAGGCAGGAAATCTTCTTCTTCACACCCCCGGCCGGCGACCCCCGCTTCGGTCCCACCCGCCTGCCTAGCTGGGCAGACTGGAACGCCGGGAATATCGTCTATGGCTTCCCCGATCTCGAATCGCGCGGCTTCAAAATCGCCCAGGACCAGCACGGCCCACCCATGGACCCCGACACCGGAGACCGCATCGCCAGCCCCGAAGGCATCGCATTCGCCCGCCACTATATGGCCCGCCGCTTCCCCGCCCTCGCCGCCGCGCCCTTGTCCGAATCCCGCGTCTGCCAATATGAAAACAGCGCCAATGGCGACTTCCTCATCGATCGCCATCCCCTGTGGCCCAACGCCATCCTTGTCGGCGGCGGCTCCGGCCACGGCTTCAAACACGGGCCGGCGGTAGGCCGCCTCGCCGCCGCCCTCGCCCTCGACCCCGCCACAAACGCAGAACCCCGCTTCACCCTCGCCACCAAGTCAGAAACCCAGGCCCGCGCCGTCCACTGATCAAATCCTTCCCCTTGCGAGGAAGGCGAGAGACGGCGAAGCCGGTCCGTGGGGGTGTTCCGCCCGCGCCATCACACCCTTGCCCCCGGCCCCCACCCCGCTAATGTCCCCCCATGATCCTCCGCTCGCTCCTCGCCGCCCTTCTCCTTACCACCGCCCTTGCCCCGGCCTTCGCCCAGGACAGTGAAAAACCCCCCGAAAAATCCGCCGGCAAAGCCGAAAAGGACGACCCCACCCCCGCGCCCATCCGCTCGGTCACCCGTCACAAGGGCAATTTTGGTGGCCAAGCCATCGCCTACACAGCCATCACCGGCGAAACCTTCCTCAAGGACAAGGACGGCAAACCCACCGCCGCCATCTTCTCGACGACCTATCTCAAGGACAATCCCGAACCCAATCGCCCGATCACCTTCCTGTTCAACGGTGGCCCCGGCTCCGGCTCGCTCTGGCTCCACATGGGCGCTTTCGGCCCCAAACGCGTCAACATCCCCGATGCCAAGGATGACGGCGCCCCGCCCTACCCGATCACCGCCAACCCCGATTCGCTGCTCGATGCGACCGATCTGGTCTTCATCGATCCCGTCGGCACCGGCTTCTCCCACGCGCTCGGCAAGACCGAGCCCAAATCCTTCTGGGGCGTCACCGCAGATGCCAAGTCCGTCGCCCAATTCATCCGGCTCTGGCTGACCGAGCACGGCCGCTGGAACGCCCCGAAATTCGTCGGCGGCGAAAGCTATGGCACCACCCGCTC
>JANPEP010000019.1:0-5121 GCA_031422995.1 Polymorphobacter sp.
GCTAACCACCCCTGCAATGACCGAATTCACCCGCCCCGCCGCCCATGCGCCGCCCCGCCGCGGGCTGATGTTCGTCCTGTCGTCACCTTCCGGTGCGGGCAAAACCACCCTGTCCCGGCGGCTTCTGGCGGACGATGCCGGTATTCACCTGTCGGTTTCGGCCACCACCCGGCCGCCGCGCCCCGGCGAAATCGACGGCGTCGACTATTATTTCGTTTCCCCGGAACGCTTCGCCGAAATGGTCGATGCCGACCAACTGCTTGAATGGGCGACAGTTTTCGGCAACCGCTATGGCACCCCCCGCGGCCCGGTGGAGGACGCGCTCCACGCCGGCCGCGACGTGCTCTTCGACATTGATTGGCAAGGCACCCAGCAACTCCAGCAAACCGACGCCGCCTCCGACCTCGTCCGCGTCTTCATCCTGCCCCCCGACCTCACCGAGCTCGAACGCCGCCTGACGGGCCGCGCCACCGATCCGCTCGATGTCATCGCCGAACGCATGGCCCGTGCGCGTGACGAGATAAGCCATTGGGGCGAATATGATTATATCCTGATCAACGACAGCGCCGAAACCTGCCTTGGCGAGATCCGCTCGATCCTCCACGCCGAACGCCTGCGCCGCAAGCGCCAGCTCGGGCTGGCGGCGTTCGTGCGCACCATGCTGGGCAATTGATCGTTCAACGTGCAGCCATCATTGCCTGCTAGAATGCGTCTCGTGCGCATTGTCCTTTTGGTCTCCTGTAGTCTGCTGGTCACCGGCTGCGGCGACAATGGCGGCATCAATACCGTGTCGGCCAAGCCACCGCCCGCCTGGCAGACGATCATTCGTGTCCCGGATCGCAAACGCCTCGCCGGGCTGTGGACTGCCTGGACCCGCGCGCTCAACGAGGCCGACAAAGCCGGGATGGGCACGTCGGTCGCCGCACTCGGTGACATGGCGGTGGCCGATGCGGCCCACCCCGGCCCGATGCCGGTGCCAGGGCAGTTTCAATGCCGCCGCGTAAAGCTGGGCAATCGCGACGACGGCACCATCAGGCCAGCGGCCCCGGCGATGATGGCGATGCCAGCGTCACCGTGCAGCATCTCCCGGAAATCCGGCGTGCTGGCGTTCGATCACACCAGCGGCGGCCAACGCATCGCCGGCAATCTGTATCCCGATGGCGATCGCATGGTCTTCCTCGGCTCCATGGCGCTGGCCGGCGAAACCGGCGTCCGTGCCTATGGCGCCGATGGTGATCGTGATCAGGTCGGGGTGCTCCGCAACATCGGCGAGAATCGCTGGCGGCTCGAGCTGCCCTGGCCGATGTGGCAATCCAACCTTGATGTGATTGAGATCGTGGCTGGTTAGAGTTTCTTGCAGTTGTGCGGGGGCGCGGGCCGGCACCAACTCCCCCTGACTGCAAGAGACTCTAGCGCTCCCGGAACGCATTCTCCCGCAGCTTCGTCACCGGGTTGAGCAGGTAACTCAGTACGGAGCGTTTGCGCCCGATCAGATCGACCTGGGCCACCATGCCCGCCGCCACTGGCAGCATCGCGCCATCCGGCGCCCGCAGCGCCGTCGCCCCCGTCACCACCCGCACGTCATAATGGCTTTCGCCGCTGCGTTCATTGACGATGGCATCGGGCGAAATCCGCTCCACCCGGCCATCGAGCGCACCATAGACCGACGCGTCATACGCTGTCAGCTTTACCGCCGCTTTTTGTCCCACATGCACAAAGCCAATGTCCGATGGCCGCACCTGCACCTCCACCACCAAGGCATCGCCGCCCGGTACCACCTCCACCAAAGGCGCCCCCGGCGCCACCGCCCCGCCGATGGTGGCCACCAGGACGCGCTGCACCGTCCCGGCAATCGGGCTGCGAATTTCCGTTCGCGTCACCCGGGTCTTCAGCGCTGGCAACCCCGCCGCCTGCCCGGCCAGTTCCGCTCGCGCCGCCGCCAACGCATCGACAGCTCCAATCCGTGATTTGCCCGCCGCCATCCGCAGTGCGGCGCGCGCCTCGGCCACCGCCGCTCCGGCCCGCCGCACGGCCGCGCCTGATGCCGCTTCCGCAGCCTGTGCCTGCACCAACGCGGATTGCGCCCGATCGAGGCTGATCCGTGGCTCGATGCCCTTGTTGACCAACGGCGCGATCATCGCCGTCTCCCTTGCCGCCTGCGCCCGCGCTTCGGCGTGCGACCGGCGCTCGGCACCGGCCTGCGCCAAGGCCCGCTCCGCACCCTCCAGTCGCGCTGCCTCGCCCGCCGCCGTCGCCGCCGCGTCGCTCAAGCGTGCCGACCATAGCGCCCGTTCGGCCGCGACCGCAGCAGGCGCCACTGCTTCCAGCCCGGCGGCAAAGTGCGGCGCCGTGCCGGCGGTTTCGGCTTCCAGCCGGGCAATTCGCGCCGCCAGCGCATTGGCTGCGGCCGTGCTTCGCCCAAAATCGGCCTGCGCGCCGCCAGGGTCGAGCCGCACCAGCACTTCACCTGCCGCCACTTGCTGCCCAGGCCGCACCAGAATTTCCTCAACCACCCCGCCTTCCAGATTGCCGATCACCTGCAACTGCCGCGATGGCACGATCCGCCCCATGGCAACGGCGGTTTCGGGGATGCGCGCCAATCCGGCCCAGCCAAGCATGACCAGCGAAAATCCCGCGATCGACCACAGCATCACCCGCGCCGCGCGCGCCGGCTCCACGCGCTCAGGCAACGCTTCGAATGTCGCAAATGACATGGCAATCCCCTCAGGCAACGGTGAGCGAGGCCAGCACCGCGTCGCGCGGGCCATCGGCGACGATGGTGCCGGCATCGATGATGATGACGCGGGTGGCGAGCCGCAGCAGTGATTGCCGATGCGTGACGAGCACCACCGTGCGGCTGTCCAGCTCGACTGAAAGCCGGTCGATCAGCGCATTTTCGGACGCGATGTCCATCGCGCTGGTCGGCTCGTCGAAGACCAGGATCGGCTTGCTCCCCGTCAGCGCCCGCGCCACCGCAATCGCCTGCCGTTGCCCGCCTGACAGTCCTTCGCCGCGATCGGCCAGCATCAGGTCATAACCAGAGGGCGTCTGCGCCATGAAATCATCCGCCCCCGACAGCCGCGCCGCGCGCAGCACCGCGGCATCGTCCACCGCGGGGTCGCCCAGCGCGATATTGTCGCGCACGCTGCCCGACAGCAGCACGATATCCTGCAACACCGCGCCGATATTGGCGCGCAAATCATCGGGATGGATTTGCCGCACATCGGCGCCATCGACATGCACCGAGCCTTCTGCAGGCGTATACAAGCCCAGGATCAACCGCGCGATTGTCGATTTGCCCGATCCGACCCGGCCGATGATCGCCACCCGCTCGCCAGATGCGATGGCGAAACTCACGCCATCGAGCGCTTGTGCCGAGCTGCCGGGATAGGCGAAGCGCACATTGCGAAAGTGGATGGCTCCTCCCAATCGCCCGCGTCGCAACATCGCTGCGCCCGCCTCGCCATCGGCACGCATCACCTTGTCGAGCGCGCGATATGCCGAAAGCGTATGGCCCAGCCGCGTCATCAGCATGGCAATCTGCCCCAGCGGCGCCACGCAGCGGCCGGACAGCATCGATGCCGCAACCAGCGCCCCCATGCTCAAATCATGGCTGGCGATGAGCGACACCCCGACTGCAACCGTGACCACATAAACGACATTCTGGGCCGTCGCGGCGATGTTGATCGCCAGCCCCGACACCAGCCGCTGCCGCAACGACAGCGCCGCATGGTGCGCCACCGCTGCGCGCCAGCGTGCCGCCAACATCGGCCCGGCGCGACTGGTCTTGATGGTTTCCAGCCCTGCGATGGTCTCGACGATAACGCCTTGCTTGTTCAGACCTTCGGCAAGGCTGGCCTGCGACAGCCGGTCCAGAATTGGCTGCGACGCCCAGGCCACTCCGAGCACGATGGGAATGGCCAGCACCGGCACCAGCGCCAGCGGCGGCGCCACCCAGAAAATCACAGCCAGGAACAACAGGATGAACGGCACATCGACCAGCGCCACGACCGTCGCCGAGGCAAAGAATTCCCGCAATGTCTCGAATTCACGCAGCAACCCGGCAAAGGCGCCGTTCGACCCCGTACGGTCGGCCAGCCTCATGCCGAGCAACCGATCAAAGATCGCCTCCCCCAGCGCCCGGTCGATATTCTGCCCGGCGACATCGACGAAATAGCCGCGCAACGTCCGCAGCATCAGGTCGAACCCCAGCACAAAGCCGATGCCGATCAGCAGCGCCGTCATCGTGTCGACGGCGTTGTTGGGCACGACCTTGTTATAGACCGTCATCGAGAACAGCGACGTTGCCAGCGCAAAGATGTTGATCAAGGTCGCCGCCAGCGCCACCTGGCCGAACAGCCCGCGATTGGCCCACAGCGGCGCGCGCAGCCAGTCGCCTGACCTCGGCGGCAGCCGCAACTCTGACGCGCCAACGAAATCCTTGGGGGCGGGCAGGGCGCTCATCGATCATCCTTCGGGAACACGGCAAACACTCCGAGCAATTCGCCGGTGCGCGCCATAAGGGTGTAGTGCGCGAGGTCTCGCTCGATATGGCCCTGCAGCAGCGCCCGCGCGGCGGCGAAATAGTCCTCCTCGGCGCGCAGCAGGTCGATGAGCGTGCCCCGCGACAGCCGGAATTGTTCCGCCATCGTGTCGCGGGCGATGCGATTGGCGCGATACGCATCGGCAAAGGCTGCCGCCGAAGCGTCGAGGATGCGGACATCGGCATGGGCCGCCCCGGCCTCGCGCTCGGCCTCCGCCGCCACCCGGTCCCCGGCGAAGCCCGCCGCCCGCGCCCGCGCCCTGGCTTGTGCCACGCGCGCTGCTTCGGCGCCGCCCATCGAAAAGCCCTGGCGCAGCGTCACCTGTCCGCGGACGTCATGATTGTTGCCGCTGTCAAAGGCGCCATAGCGCGTGGCCACAACACCCGCCGAAAGCCGGGGCAAAGTGTCGCCGCGCACCGCCCGTGCTTCGGCCTGTAACGCCTCAGCGATCGCCAGCGTCGCCACCACCGGCGGCGCCTTGTGGCTCATTGCCATCGCCGCCTCCGCATCCACCGCCGCCGACACCGGCCGCGACGGGCGCAACGGCCGCAAAGGCGCCTCCACCCCGAACAATTCA
>JANPEP010000020.1:0-1916 GCA_031422995.1 Polymorphobacter sp.
GCGACGGAGGATGCGTTTCCCGACGTGTTGACGGGCACGCTGGAGGTTGAGGGCGACCTGGAGGATGATGCGACGCCGCGGACTACGGTGCTCAATCCGACGCCGGCGCTTTCGCCGTGGTTTGGGTGGAAGGCGCGGGTGCAGGAGCGCACCGGCATCACCTTTGGCGGGTCCTATGGCATCTTGTGGCAGGGGTTTTCGAACAGCCGGTTCGGCGAGCAAGATGCCGTCGGCCACAAATTCACCTTCAACGCATCCAAGGCGCTGATCAACGCCGGCAAGCCCAATGCGCTGACCTTCGACATTGCCATCGAGGACCGGCGGCCGCTGGGCACGGATTTCGCGCCGTTGCAGGCCGGCATATTGGCGGGATCGGGGTTGCCGACGGCGGCGACCTGGGGTGATTTCAACCTGGGCATCACCCAGGCCTATATTCGCCAGACGGTGGCGGGCGGGCGGTTTCAATATACGATCGGCAAGATCTTCGCGCCGAACTTTGTCGATGCGTATCCGTTTTTCGATGACAATCGCCAGTTCTTGAACCTGGCGTTTTCGACGAGCCCGACGATTGCGGTGCCCTTGCGCGGCTTTGGTTTTGTCGGGGCGGCCTATCCGGGTGCGGGCCAAGCCTATGTAAAGGCCGGAATGTTCACTGCCAACAGCGACGACACCGGCGTTACCGTGGGGGATTTTTTCTCCAAGAACGAGCATTTCTATTTCGTTGAAGTCGGGAAGACGCAATTTGCGCGGCGGCCGATCCCGATCCATGCGCGCGGGCCGATGGATGCCAACAACATGCACGTGACATTATGGTATCGCGATGCGCTGGCATTGCGCAGCGGGTTGAACCCATTGTTGCGGCCGCGCGACAATGCCTATGGCGTGGCGTTCAGCTTCAACCAGATGATCGGGGCCAATTACATGGTGTTCCTGCGCGGCGGCGTGGGCACCGGCGGGTTTGCCAAGGCGAATGTGACGGGGGGCTTTGGCTATCGCCCGACAGCGCGGACGGCCGATTTGTTCGGGATCGGGATTGGGTGGAGCGAGCCGGAGATTCCGGAGATCAACGTGCCTTTGCCGGTGCCGTTGCCGACGAGCCTGCCGTCGCAGACGGTGGGCGAAGTGTTTTACCGGTTGGCGTTGACACCGAATTTTGCGCTGACACCGGATTTTCAGATTATCCTCAATCCGTCGCTTGATCCGGGGCGGGATACGCTGGCGGTGTTCAGTTTGCGGGCGCGGGTGGCGTTTTAGGGGCTTCAGGACGAAGCCCCCCTCGCCCCGCCGCGCTAAACGCGAGTCGCCCTCTCCCGCGAGCGGAGCGGGAAGGACGTGGCGCGTTGCGGCTCATCTGCTATGGCGGATGGGAAGCAAGAGGGACGCAGGTTTTGGCACAGCGGAATACAGATGCCGTCATTATTGGCGGGGGCCACAATGGCTTGGTGTGTGCCGCCTATCTGGCCAAGGCCGGCATGAAGGTGACGGTGCTGGAGCGGCGCGGCGTGACCGGCGGGGCGGCGGTGACCGAGGAGTTTCACCCCGGATTTCGCAATTCGGTGGCGGCGTATACGGTGTCGTTGCTGAATCCCAAGGTGATGGCGGACCTGGAACTGGCGCGGCATGGCCTGACCATCGTCAACCGGCCTTATTCGAATTTCCTGCCGACCGACGATGGCCGGTATTTGTTGACTGGCGGTGGCGGGTCGATCGCCGAGATTGCAAAGTTTTCAGAAAAAGATGCGGCGGCGTTGCCGGCCTATGAGGCGCAATTGGAAACGATTGCCGATTTGCTGCGCGACTTGGTGCTGGAGACGCCGCCGAACATGACGGGTGGCGGGTGGCGCGAGGCCATACCCGAATTGTTGGGAGCGGCGCGGCTGGGCAACCGGTTGCGGCGGTTGTCGATAGAGGAGCGG
>JANPEP010000021.1:0-17395 GCA_031422995.1 Polymorphobacter sp.
GACGGCGAGGCCGTAGCTTTTGTCGGCGGCGCCGGGGATGATCTGGTGGAGGAAGACGAGGTCGCCCTTCCATTCGCGGGCGGTGGCGGTGACGGGATTCAGGCTTTTGAGGCGGTCCTTGAGCTGAACCAGTTCGTGATAGTGGGTGGCGAAAAGGCAGCGGCATTGCAGGTCGTCGTGGACGGCCTCCAGTACGGCCCAGGCGATGGCGAGGCCGTCGTAGGTTGATGTTCCGCGGCCGACTTCGTCGAGGATGACCAAGCTCCGCGCTGTGGCTCCGGAGAGGATGGCGGCGGTTTCGACCATTTCGACCATGAAGGTGCTGCGGCCCTGGGCGAGGTCATCGGCGGCGCCGACGCGGCTGAACAGACGGTCGATGACGCCGATATGGGCGGATTTGGCGGGGACGAAGCTGCCGGCTTGCGCCAGGACGGCGATGAGGGCGTTCTGGCGCAGGAACGTGGATTTGCCGGCCATGTTGGGGCCGGTGACGAGCCAGAGGCGGGCGTCGGCGGAGAGGTTGCAGTCGTTGGCGACGAATTGGCCACGGGCGGCCTTGACGGCGGCTTCGACGACAGGGTGCCGGCCTTCGGTGATGTGGAAGGCGGTGGTGGCGTCGACCTTGGGGCGGACCCAGTTTTCGGTGGCGGCGAGATCGGCGAGGGCGGCGCTGACATCGAGTCGAGCGAGGGCGTTTGCGGTTTCGGCGATGGCAGTGGCCTGGGCGAGGATCTGGTCCCGAAGCTCCTCGAGGTGGGCGGCTTCGGCGGCGAGAGCATGGTCGCCGGCCTGGGCGATGGTGGCGGCCAGCGCGGCGAGTTCGACGCTGCCGAAGCGGACAACGCCTGCGAGCGTCTGGCGGTGGATGAGGCCGGAGGTGGGGGCCATCAGCGGATCGGCGAATTTGGCGGCGACTTCGATGTGGTAACCGAGAATGCCGTTGTGGCGGATTTTGAGGGCCTGGACGCCGGTCTGGTCGCGGAGTTTGGATTCGAGCGCGAGGACGGCGGTGCGGCCGTCCCGGGCGGTTTCCCTGAGGGCATCGAGGGCGGCGTCATGGCCGGGGGCGATGGCGCCGCCGGCGGAGGCGTCGTGCGGGGGTTCGGGGACGAGGGCGCGGCGGAGGGATTCCACCAGCGCACCCAAAGATGCGTGGCCCGGGGCGATGCGGGTGAGCGTTTCGGTGAGGAGGCTGGGCGTTGTCAGGCTGGGTGCGCTGAGTGCTGATTTGAGCGCGAGAGCGAGGGCGAGGCCGTCGCGCATCTGGGCGAGGTCGCGGGGGGTATAGCGACCGATTGCGAGACGGCCGAGGGCGCGGGCGATGTCGGGCATGGCGGCGAGGGCTTCGCGGGTGCGGAGGCGGATGGTGGGGCTGTCGGTGAACCAGGCGACGAGATCGAGGCGGGCGGCGATTTGGGGGGCGTCGGTGAGCGGGGCGGCGAGGTCCTGGCCGAGCTGGCGGGCGCCTGCTGCCGTGACACTGCGGTCGATGGTGGCCTCGAGGCTGCCGGCGCGGGTGCCGGAGCTGCCGCGAGCGAGTTCGAGGCTGGTGCGGGTGGCGGCGTCGATGGCCATGGTGCTGCCGGGGGTTTCGGGGCGGGGTGGGCTGAGCAGCGGGATGCTGGATTTGGCGGTGGCCTCGACATAGGCGAGCAGGGCGCCCGCAGCGGCAATTTCTGGCGGGGTGAAGGCGCCGAAGCCATCGAGGGTGGCGACGGCGAAGCGGGATTTGAGGCGGGATTCGCCCATGGCTGGCGAGAATTCATGGGTGGGGCGGGGTGTGGCGGGGCTTTGGGTCCAGCCTTCGGGGGCGATGAGTTCGGCCGGCGCGAGGCGGGCGAGTTCGGCGCTGGCCTCGGCAGGGGTGCAAGCGCGGGTGGCGAAGGCACCAGTGGAGAGGTCGCACCAGGCGAGGCCAGTTAAGGGTCCGGGCGCGTCTTTTTGTGCGCCGGGCGCGATGGCGGCGAGCCAGTTAGCGCGTTTGGGTTCGAGCAGGCTGGTTTCGGTTAGGGTGCCTGGCGTGACGATGCGGGTGATGGCGCGGGCGACGATGCTTTTACCGGGGCGAGCACGGGCGACCGCGGGGTCCTCGATCTGTTCGGCGACGGCAACGCGGTGGCCGCCCTTGATGAGCCGGGCCAGATAATTGTCGGCGGCGTGGACGGGGACGCCGCACATCGGGATGGGCTGGCCGGCGTGCTCCCCGCGTTTGGTGAGGGCAATGTCGAGGGTGGCCGAGGCGGCGACAGCGTCATCGAAGAACAGTTCGTAGAAATCTCCCATACGAAAGAACAGCAGGGTGTCCTGGGACTCGGCCTTGAGGGCGAGATATTGGGCGATCATCGGGGAGGCTTGGGTCACGCAGGCTGTGGTAGCGGGGATGGCGAGGTGGGGGAAGAAGGAAGGGGATGAAGGCTTGCCGCTGGGCGTCATCACCCCCTATCAAGGCCGCCTGCAAGGAGAGCCCCTGATGGCCGACGACATTACCGACGATTTCGGCGACCGCGAAGCGTTGGCTTTCCATCGCATGGGCGGCAAGCCCGGCAAGCTGGACATTGTTGCGTCGAAACCGATGGCGACACAGCGGGATTTGAGCCTGGCCTATTCGCCCGGCGTGGCGGCGCCGGTTCGGGCGATCGCGGCCGATCCGGATGCGGCGTATGAATATACCATAAAGGGCAATCTGGTTGCGGTGATTTCGAATGGCACGGCGATCCTGGGGCTGGGCAATCTGGGGGCGCTGGCATCCAAGCCGGTGATGGAAGGCAAGGCGGTGCTGTTCAAGCGCTTTGCCGATATCGATTCGATCGACATCGAACTGGCGACCGAGGATGTGAACCGCTTCATTGACGCGGTGGAATTGATGGAGCCGAGTTTTGGCGGCATCAACCTTGAGGATATCAAGGCGCCCGAGTGTTTCATCATCGAGACGACGTTGAAGGAGCGGATGAACATTCCGGTCTTTCATGATGACCAGCATGGCACGGCGATCGTGGCGGCGGCGGGCGTCATCAACGCGCTGCATTTGACCGGGCGGAAGCCGGCCGATGTGAAGATGGTGGTGAATGGCGCCGGAGCGTCCGCCATTGCCTGCACCGAATTGATCAAGGCCTTTGGGGTGCGCAACGTCACCATGTGCGACACCAGCGGGGTGATTTACGTCGGCCGCGAGAAGGGCATGAACCAGTGGAAATCGGCGCATGCCGCCGTCACCGATGCCCGCACGCTGGAAGAGGCGGTTGTGGGCGCCGACCTGTTGCTGGGCTTGAGCCAGAAGGGTGCGGTGAGCCAGGCGATGGTCGCATCGATGGCGCCGAACCCGATCATCTTTGCCATGGCCAACCCGGACCCCGAGATCACCCCCGAGGACGTGGCGAAGGTGCGCAGCGATGCGATCGTGGCGACCGGACGCAGCGATTATCCCAACCAGGTCAACAATGTCCTGTGTTTCCCCTATCTGTTTCGCGGCGCGCTGGACGTGCGGGCGACCGCGATCAATGAAGAAATGAAGATGGCGGCGGCCAAGGCCATCGCCGCGCTGGCGCGGATGCAGGTGCCCGATGAAGTGGCGGCGGCCTATGGCGGCAAGGCGCGGACATTCGGGCCGGAGTATATCATTCCGGCGCCGTTCGACCCGCGCTTGATCGAGGAGATTCCGACCGCGGTGGCCAAGGCGGCGATGGCGTCGGGCGTGGCGAAGAAGCCGTTTTTCGACGAGGCGGCGTATCGCCAGGAATTGCGGTCACGGCTTAATCCGACGACGTCAATTCTGGCCGGCGCTGTGGAGGCGGCGCGTTCGCGACCCCGGCGGTGCGTGTTTGCCGAGGCCGAGCAGGAAGTCGTGCTGCGCGCGGCGGTGAATTATCGCAGCTCGGGCTATGGCGAGCCGGTGCTGGTGGGGCGTGAGGCGCCGGTGCGCGAGGGGCTGGCGCGGATCGGGGTGCCCGACGTGGAGAGTTACGAGATCCACAATTCGAGTGTCAGCCCGTTGGTGCCGCGCATGGTCGAGCGGCTGTATGCGCGGTTGCAGCGGCGCGGGATGTTGCTGAGGGATGTGCAGCGCATGGTCAATCATGAGCGCAACATCTTTGGCGCCATGCTGGTGGAGCTGGGCGAAGCCGACATCATGCTGACGGGGGTGACGCGCAATTTTGCGACAACCTATCGCCAGGTGCGGCAGGTGATCGACCCGTCGGACGGGCATCGGCCGTTTGGCGTGCATATGGTGGTCGGCAAGTCGGAGACGATCTTCATTGCCGATACGACGGTCAATGAGCGGCCCGATGCGACGATGCTGGCCGATATCGCCGAGCAGACGGCGGCTGTGGCGCGGCGGCTGGGGCAGGAGCCGCGGGTGGCATTCCTGTCCTATTCCAATTTCGGCAATCCGCCGGGCGAGATCGTCGGCAATTTGCGCGATGCGGTGCGCATGCTCGACGAGCGGCGGGTGGGGTTTGAATATGAAGGCGAGATGTCGGCGGATGTGGCGTTGAACCCCGACATGCGGCGGCTGTATCCGTTCAGCCGCTTGTCAGGCCCGGCGAATGTGCTGATCATGCCGGGGCTGCATTCGGCGAACATTGCAGCCAAACTGTTGAAGGAATTGGCCGGTGGCCGGGTCATCGGGCCGTTGCTGGTCAACATGAGCCGGCCGGTGCAGATTGCGCCGATGACTGCGACGGCATCGGATTTGGTCACGATGGCGGTTCTGGCATCGACCGGGGTGGTGTGTTGAAACCGATCCTGTTCTGCATCCACGGGCTGTGGGCGACGCCTGCGACCTTTGCGCGGTTGAAGACGCGGTTCGAGGCCCTTGGGCATGAGGTGGTGACGCCGGCGCTGCCCTGGCATGATCGCGATCCGGGGTTGCCGCCGGTGGCTGAGATAGGGCTGTTGACGGTTGAGGATTATGTGCAGTTCCTGGTGGGGGAGGTGGCCAAGCTGGCCCGCCCGCCAGTGATTGTCGGCCATTCGATGGGCGGGATGCTGGCGCAGGCGCTGGCAGCGCGAGTGGCGCATCAGGGGCTGGTGCTGTTGTCCACAGCGGCAACGGCGACGACAGTTTCGCCGGGGTTTGCGACGGTGCGGACGATGGCCGGGGTGGTGACCAAATGGGGGTGGTGGAAATCCCCGACGCGGATCGAATATGCGGCGGCGCGCTGGGGTATTTACAATGGGGTGCCCGAGGAGATTGTGCGCACGGAATTTGCCGGGCTGGTGTGGGATTCGGGGCGGGTGATTGCCGAGATGACGTTGCCGAATGTGTCGGTGACGGGGGCCACGCGGGTGGATTATGCGAGGCTGTCGAAGCCGGCGCTGGTGATTGTCGGGACCGAGGACCGGATAACGGTGCCGGGAATTTCGCGGGCGACGGCGCGCAAATTGACGGGGACGGTGGATTATCACGAACTGCCGGGCGTGGGGCATTGGCTGTTCTGGGGTGAGACCGAGGTGACGGTGGGGGATTATTTGCAGGCGTGGTTGGGGCAATTTGGGGCCGGGGTCGTGGAAGAAAAGCCGGGTTCCGGGTCAAGCCCGGGATGACAGGTTGGGGTGATGCAGGCTGAGGAGCTGCGCGCGGCGCTGGAGGCCGAGGCGCGGCGGCTGGGGTTTGTGGCGTTCGGCGTGGCCGGGGCCGACGCGGTGCCGGCGGCGGCCGGGAGGCTGCGCGAATGGCTGGATGCCGGGCGGCATGGCGACATGATCTGGATGGCGGAGACGGAGGGCCGTCGGGGGTCGCCGAAGAGGCTGTGGCCCGACGTGCGGTCGGTGATCATGTTGGGGACGAGTTATGCGCCTGCTGTCGATCCGCTGCGCCATGCCGGGCATCCGGAGACGGGGGTAATCTCGGTCTATGCGCTGGGCAGTGATTATCATGATGTGGTCAAGAAGCGGTTGAAAAGCCTCGCAAGGTTTTTGGTGGCGGCGGCGCCGGGGCATGAATTGAAGGTGTTTGTCGATACGGCGCCGGTGATGGAGAAGCCGCTGGCGGCGGCGGGGCTGGGGTGGCAGGGCAAGCACACCAACATGGTATCGCGCGAGCATGGGTCGTGGCTGTTTTTGGGGGCGATTTACACGACGCTGGCGTTGCCGGTGGATGCGGGCCATGCCGACCGGTGCGGGTCGTGCGAGCGGTGCCAGGTAGCGTGCCCGACCGATGCGTTTCCTTCGCCGTATCGGCTCGATGCGCGGCGGTGCGTTTCGTATTTGACGATCGAGCACAAGGGGCCGGTGCCGGAGGAATTTCGCAGCAGCATGGGGAACCGGATTTACGGGTGCGACGATTGCCTGGCGGCGTGTCCGTGGAACCGCTTTGCAGTGGCTTCGCGGGAGATGGCGTTTCAGGCGCGGGCGGAATTGACGGCGCCGGCGCTGGCGGATTTGCTGATGCTGGATGATGCTGGGTTTCGGGAGGTGTTTGCCGGGTCGCCGGTGAAGCGGATCGGGCGTGACCGGATGGTGCGGAACTGCCTGTATGCCGCGGGCAATTCGGGGGATTTGGCTCTGCGGGCTGTGGTGGCGGGGCTTTGCGACGACCCGGATGCGGGGGTGGCGGACGCGGCGGTTTGGGCGCTGGCGCGGTTGGTTTAGGGCTGTGGCGCTGTTGCGGGTTCGCGTTGGAGGGTCTTGTCGAGCCATTCGTCGTTAAGCGGAGCGGCGGGATCGGCGGGGGCAGGCGTCTGGACGTCGCCCTGGACGATGGGGCCGCCATCGGGGCCATATTCCTGGGGGACGGGAGCGGGGCTTTCATCGATGCCATAGACCTGATCATCGGGTTCGATGATGGGTAGGCCGGTATCGAGATCGGTGACCAGCGGTGCCGGGGGTGTTCCGCCGACGGCGCGGGCCATATAGGCGGCAAAGGCGCGGGCCGGGGCGCGGCCGCCGGCGAGGCCGGGCACGGCGCGGGCGTCGTCGCGGCCCATCCAGACGCCGGTGGTGAGTTCGTTGGTAAAGCCGATGAACCAGCCGTCCTTGTTGGAGCTGGTGGTGCCGGTCTTGCCCGCCAGCGGCCGACCGATCTGGGCGGCGCGGCCAGTGCCGGTTTCGACGGCGGCCTTCATCAGCTCGGTCATCTTGGCGGCTACGAACGGTGCGACGATGACGCGGGCCTGTTCGGGCTCGCGTTCGTATAGCACGCGCCCGGAACCGGCTGTGATGCGGGTGATGGCATAGGGGCGTGCCTCCAGCCCACCGGCGGCGACGGCGGCATAGGCCTGGGTCATTTCAAGCAGGGTGACATCGGACGCGCCCAGAGCCATGGCCGGGCGGCGATCGATGGGCGTGGTGATTCCGAAGCGGCGAGCGGTATCAGCGACGGTATCGAAGCCGACGCGGGCCGCGAGTTCGACGGCGACGGTGTTGATCGATCGGGCAAAGGCATCGCGGACGCTGACAGGGCCGGCGAAACCGCCGCTGCTGTTGCGGGGCGACCAGTTGCCGATGCGGACGGGCTTGTCCTGGACGATATCATTGGGGCTGACGCCGTCTTCGATGGCAGCGGCATAGACGAAGAATTTGAAGGCAGAGCCCGGCTGGCGGCGAGCGGCGACGGCGCGGTTGTAATTGGATTTCACATAGTCGCGGCCGCCGACCATGGCCTTTACCGCGCCGTCACGAGCCAGCGCGACGAGGGCGCCCTGGGCGCCGGCGGGCGTTTCGGCGGCGAGGGCTGCCTCGGCAGCACGTTGGCCGGCGGCATCGAGGGTGGTGATGACTTGCAGGGGCTCGATGGTTTCGTCGGTGAGGTCTTCGACCTGGGAGAGCACCCAATCGGTGAAATAACGCACGCTCGCCTTGCGTTCTTGCGGGGCGAAACGGACGATGCTGGTATCGGCGGCCAACGCCTCGCCAGAGGTGATGGTGCCCGAATCGACCATGGTGGCGATGACGGTGGCGGCACGGCGGCGGGCGGCATCGGCATCGGCGGAGGGAGCGTAGCGGGAGGGCGCCTTGACGAGACCGGCGATGATGGCGGCTTCCTCAAGGCTGAGCTGCGTGGCGCTGTGGCCGAAGAATTTGCGCGAGGCGGCATCGATGCCATAGGCGCCGCCGCCGAAATAGACGCGGTTGAGATAGAGTTCGAGCAGCGCTTCCTTGGTGAATTTGCGTTCGAGGGCGAGGGCGAGGATGACTTCGCGGCCCTTGCGCGCGAAGGTCTTGTTGCTGGTCAGGAAGACGTTGCGGGCGAGTTGTTGCGTGATGGTCGAGGCGCCCTGGACATTGCGGCCGGCCTTGAAATTGGTGACGGCAGCGCGGGCGATGCCGATGGGATCGACGCCGGGATGGCTGTGGAAGCGGCGGTCCTCCACGGCAATCATGGCGCTGGTCATGGTTTTGGGGATGCGGCCATAGGGCAGCCATTCGCCATAGCTGGGGCCAAGCGAGGCGAGGACTTCGTTGTTGGCGCCGCGAATTTCGACCGATTGGCCATTGGGAGAACGCATCATCTCGTCGAAACCGGGGAGCGACGAATAGGCGATGGCAACGGCCACTGCGAGTGCGAGGGTGCCGGCGACGGCGGCGATGACAGCGGTTTTCAGGACGAAAATGCCGGCGCGCGCGATGGGGCCGCGTTTGGGCTTTGATTTGCGGGAGGGGGAGCGGGCCACTGCGGCGGCAGATAAGGGGGAAATGCGGCGGTTACAAGGAACAGGCGGGGCAGCTTGGGTCTTTGGGAAGACGGACGGTTCGCATACGCGCGCCAAGCGCATCGTATAGCAGCAGGCGGCCGGCGAGGGTTTCGCCGAAGGCGGTGATTTCGCGGATGACCTCCAGCGCCATCATGGCGCCGATGACGCCGGTGAGGGCGCCGAGGATGCCGGCATCGGCGCAGCTTTGTTCGGCGCGGTCAGCAGCGGCGCCGACGAGGCAGCGATAGCAGGGGAGGGCGGGATCATGGCCGCGGAAGGTTGCGACCTGGCCATCAAAGGGCCCGACGGCGCCGGAGACGAGGGGGATTTTGAGCGCGAGCGCCGCGTCCGACACGGCGAGGCGGGTGGCGAAGCTGTCACAGCCATCGGCGATGATGTGGTGGTTGGCGAGGAGGGTGGTGGCGTTTTGAGGGGTGAGGCGGGCCGGGACGGGGAGGATGGCGATGTGCGGGTTGAGGGCATGGAGGTGATCGGCGGCGGCGGTGACTTTGGGGCGGCCGGTATCGGCGGTGGCGAACAGGATTTGGCGTTGCAGGTTGGAGATGGCGACCAGGTCGTCATCGATGATGGTCAGGCGACCGATGCCGGCCGCGGCAAGGTAGAGCAGGCAGGGCGACCCGAGACCGCCGGCGCCGATGACGGCGACGCTGGCCGATTTCAGAAGGGCTTGGCCGCGGCCACCGATTTCACGCAGGACGAGGTGGCGGGCGTAGCGGTCGAGTTCGTCGTCGGAGAGGGTTGTCATGGTTGAGTGCTCGTTTCTGGCTAGGTGGGACCCCCCACCCCGCTCGGCTGGCGCCGGGTCGCCCTCCCCACAGCCGCAGGCGACGCCTTCGCGTCAGCGGGGAGGGCGTTGATCACGTCCCTGTCGAGCCAAAGCCGCCGGTGCCGCGGGTGGTGTCGTCGAGGGTTTCGACCACGACAAGGTGGGCGCGGGTGACGGCGGCGGGGACGAGCTGGGCGATGCGCATGCCTCGGGTGATGATGACGGGATCGGGGCCGAGGTTGATGAGGATGACCTTTACCTCGCCGCGATAATCGGAATCGATGGTGCCCGGCGCATTGGCGATAGTGAGGCCGTGTTTGAAGGCAAGCCCGGAGCGCGGGCGGACCTGGACTTCGAAGCCTTCAGGGATGGCCATGGCGAGGCCGGTGGGGACGGCGAAGCGATCACCGGGGGCAAGGGTGAGGGGATCGGTGACGGCAGCAATGGCGTCCATGCCGGCGGCGCCGGGGGTGGCATAGGCGGGGAGATCGAGGCCAGTGCCATGGGGAAGGATTTGCACCGAAATGGCGATATCAGAGGGCATCATTGATCTCTGCGGCGATCCTGTTGGCAAGCCGGGTGGCGATTTGCGCCTTGGTGGCGGGCCCCCAGTCTTCGGTGGTGGCGGCGGTGACGAGGTGGACGTGATTGTCATCGGTGCCGAACACGCCTTCTGAGACATCGTTGGCGATGATCCAGTCTGCGCCCTTTTTGGCCAGCTTTGCGGTGGCGTTGGCGAGGAGATCCGTGGTTTCGGCCGCAAAGCCGATGACGAGTTTGGGGCGGTTGGCGGCGTGGCCGGTTGTGGCAAGGATATCGGGGTTTTCGACCAGTGTGAATGATGGAGGCCCGGCAGGGGTTTTCTTGAGTTTCTGGTCAGCAGCCGCGACGTGCCAATCGGCGACGGCAGCGACCATGACCGCGATATCGGCGGGTAGGGCAGCGGCGACGGCGGCGGCCATGTCGCGGGCGCTGGTGACATTGGTGCGGGTGACGCCGGGCGGGGTCTCGAGCGCAACCGGTCCGGCGATGAGGGTGACGTTCGCGCCCTGGGCAGCGAGGGCGGCGGCGATGGCGAAGCCTTGCTTTCCAGACGAGCGGTTGCCGAGGAAGCGCACGGGATCGATGGCTTCATGGGTGGGGCCGGCGGTAACGATTGCCGATTTGCCAGCGAGGCGTTTTGGGCCGAAGTGGGCGGCAACGGCGGCCATGATGGCGGGGATTTGCGGCAAGCGACCTGGGCCGAATTCACCACAGGCCATTTCGCCGTCCTCCGGATTCATGACGGTGATGCCATCGGCGCGAAGTTGCGCGAGGTTGCGCCGGGTGGCGGGGTGTTGCCACATGCGGACGTTCATGGCGGGGACCATCAGCACCGGTGTGTCCGTGGCGAGAAGGAGCGTGCTGGCGAGATCATTGGCTGCTCCGGTGGCGGCGCGGGCCATGAGATCGGCGGTGGCGGGGCAAACGAGGATGAGATCGGCCGAACGGCTGAGCTGGATATGGCCCATGGTGGCTTCGTCCTCCAGATCCCAGAGCGAGGTGCGGACGCGGGCTTCGGCGAGGGCGCCGAGGCTGAGCGCGGTCACGAAGCGGGCGCCTGCTTCGGTTAGGACGGGGGTGACGTGGGCACCGGCGCGGCGAAGTTCGCGGACGAGTTCGAGCGATTTGAACGCAGCGATGCCGCCGGCGACGATGAGGAGGATGGTCTTGCCCTGCACGGCAGGAGGTTTAGCGCGAGGGGTTGGGATTGTCGATTGGAGGCAGGAGCTTGGCGAAGATGGTGGTGGGGGCCATCGTGCCATCAGGCATCAGGGCATAAGCCGGGATTTTACAGTTGTGGTTCCAACTGTCGCGTTGATGGAGGCGAGCGGCCGGGGCCGGGTCCATATTTGTTTGACGAGCATGATTGATGCGAATTTCGGTCCTTTGTTCGGTTGTATTTACTGCGACATTATTTCGCGTTAGCCTGTGATACTGGCCGAACTGGCTGGCACCTGACGCCGCGCTAAAGGGAGTGCGGCGTGTGGTGAAAAGGGGAGGAGACGTTATCATGGACGAAGATTGGGCAATTGACGTTCGGAAATATGTTCCGGATGCGGATTCGGGGGTTATTGCCGCCATTGTCCGATACTGCGGCATTGCATTGCGCAGCCGCGATTCGTCGCTGGTATCGTTTACCGATGCGACCGAGACCGATCGGGTTCGCGAGAATTATCTGAAGAAAAAGCTGGCTTTGACCGATCCCGATAGCGTGCTGGATTCCGCCATCGCGGCGGTTGGCGTGCGGATGAAGGGGGATAACACCCGCAACCGTGTGACGGTTTACTATCTGCTCGCCGAAGCCTTTGGGAAATTGGGGCTGTTCGGTGCGGTTGCTGCGGCGCCGGTTGCGCCGGTAATGGCGGCAGCGCCTGTTATGGCTGCTGCGCCGGTGATGGCTGCTGCGATTCCTGCCGCCGTGGTCGCTGCGCCGGCTGGCGTTGCCGCCAGCAGTGGCCATCGCCGTGTGGCCGCCGGACTGACCTGGGGGCAGAAATTGCCGCTGGTGCTGATGCTGCTTGGCGGCGCCGGCATCCTTTACATGGTTTCGAAGCCCAAGGCTGTGGTGGCACCGGCGGCGGTTGTTGCCGTTGCGCCTGTGGTGGCAGCGCCGGTGGCCGCGCCAGTGGTGGCCGTGGCCATCCCGGAAGGCGCCGGCATCGTGCGCGAGGAAGTCGACGCCAAGCCGCTGGTTTCGGTGTATTTCGCGACGTCCAAGACCGATGTCGATGCCGGTATCGTGCCGGCTGCGGCCGAAATGAAGGCCTATCTCGACGCGCATCCGGGCAGCACCCTTTCGGTCTCCGGCTATGCCGATCCGCGCGGTGATGCGGCGATGAACGCCGAGTTGTCGAAGAACCGCGCCTTTGCGGTTCGCGATGCGCTGATCGCCGCCGGCATCCCGACGGAAGCCATCTCGCTCGACAAGCCTGCGGATGCGACCGACGACACGACCAGCCTGACCAATGGTCGCCGGGTCGACGTTCGGGTGAAGTGAGCCGCTGAAATTGCGCCGTCAGAGGCCTTTCGAGGTCCCTGGCGGTGCTTCAAGTAAGCGCCGCCGTTCGCCTCAGCCCAGGTAAAGGACGGCAGCAGCGCCCATCCCGGCGGCGAGCATAAGCCATGGCGTCGACCAACCGGTGCGGGTGCGCCGTGTCGGGAGCGGTGGCAGTGGCGGGCCTTCGGGGGCGGCGCCGGGAACCGGGTTTGCGGCCACCCATTGCCGGATGATGCGCGGGATTTGCGCCAGCGCGCGGCTGTTTTCGATCATGCGGTCGGCGATCATGGCTTCGGGGCCCATTTCGTCGCGGACCCAGTTGCGGACATAGGGCTCGGCGACTTCCCACATGTTGACATGGGGGTCGAGGGTGAGGGCGACGCCTTCGACCATGACCATGGTTTTTTGCAGCAACAGGAGATGCGGCTGGACCTGCATGTCGAAGCTGCGGGTGATGGCGAACAGGCCGTCGAGGAGTTGGGTGATGTTGACGTCCTGGGCCCTTTTTCCCCGAATGGGTTCGCCGACGGCGCGCAAGGCTGTGGCGAAAGCGCTGACATTGTGGTGGGGCGGGACATAGCCGGCTTCGAAATGGATTTCGGCGACGCGTTTGTAGTTGCCGGTGACGAGGCCGAAGAGGATTTCGGCGAGGTACATGCGGGCGCGGCGGTTGATGCGACCCATGATGCCAAAATCGATGACGCCGAGCCGCGCGTCGTGACCGTCGCGCGGCGGGATGACGAACAGGTTGCCCTGATGCATGTCGGCGTGGAAGAACCCTTGCGCGATGGCCTGGGCGAGGAAGCCGTGGACGAGAACTTCGGCGAGCTTGCGGCGGTCGAAATCAAGTTTGGCGAGGGCTTCGGTGTCGCCCATCTTGATGCCGTCGATCCAGTCGATGACGAGGACGCGGCGCGAGGATCGGGCCCAATCGATGCCGGGGACGACGAAATCGGGTTCGCCCTGCACGGCTTCGGCGAGTTCGGAAGCCGAGGCGGCTTCGCGGCGCAGATCAAGCTCGGCTTCGGTCCAGCCCTTGAAGGTGGCGATCACCGCGCGAGGACGGAGCCGGGCGAATTCGCCGCCGAGCAGCTCGATATGGCCTGCGGCCCATTCATAGGTGTCGATGGCGCGGGCCAGCGTGTCCTCGATGCCCGGGCGCAGCATCTTGATGGCGACCTGGCGGCCATCTGTGGTGACGCCGCGGTGGACCTGGGCCATCGAGGCGGCGCCGATAGCAATGGGATCGATGGATTGGAAGCGGTCGCGCCAGCTGCCGTTGGTGAAGCTGGCGTTGAGGACTTTTTCCATTTCGGCGAACGGGAGTGGGGGCAGTGAATCCTGGAGGCGGACGAGATCGAGCGCGGCCTCGAGCCCGATGAGATCGGGGCGTGTTGCGAGGGCTTGGCCGAACTTGACGGCCGCGGGCCCGACAGCAGCGAGGCCGGCGGCGTAATCGGGGGTGGTGGGGGCGCCGGTGCCGATGCGGGCAACGCGGGCGACGATGCGCATCGCACGTAGGGCGCGATGATCCTCGAACGGCCGCAGGGCGCCGTGACGGGCGAGGCGCCGGCCCCAGACGAGCATCCGGGAGAGGTGGACGATGGTGGCGGTCATGCGGGGATTAGATCTTCCAGCCGCTGTGCATGGCGACGGCGCCGCCGAGGATGGGGCGATATTTGACGTTTTTGAAGCCGGCGGTTTCGACCATTTTGGCGAAATCGGGCATTTTGGGGAAACGCCGGATGGATTCGATGAGGTAGCGATAGCTTTCGGCATCGCCGGCGACGGCCTGACCAATGCGGGGGACGAGCTTTTCAGAATAAATGTCATAGGCGGCGCCGAAGCCCGGCCATTCGGTGGTGGAGAATTCGAGGCAGAAAAAGCGCCCGCCAAAGGCGAGGACGCGATGGGCTTCTTTGAGCGCGGCAGGAATGTCGGTGACGTTGCGGATGCCGAAAGCGATGGTGTAGGCGTCGAAACTGCGATCGGGGAAGGACAGGGTTTCGGCGTTTTCCTCGCGCCAGACCATCGAGGTTATGGCTTTTTTGGCGGCGCGTTCGATGCCGACTTCGAGCATGGCGGGATTGATGTCGGCGACAGTGACGTTGGCGCCGGATTTTTCGATGCGAAAGGCGATGTCGCCGGTGCCGCCGGCCATGTCGAGGATGCGTTCGCCCGGCTGTGGTTTGAGGGCGCGGACGAAATCATCCTTCCAGACACGGTGCATGCCGGCGGACATCAGGTCGTTCATGATGTCGTAGCGGCGGGCGACGGACGCGAAGACTTCGCCGACGCGGCGGGTTTTCTCGTCGGGGGCGACGTCTGCGTAGCCGAAGCTGACGGTGTCGGGGGTTGGTTCGCTCATGTGTGCCTCCTAGCTTGGCCTTGGCGGCACCGCAAACGCGCCCTATGTCGCGGTGATGCCTGAATTGCCCGAAGTCGAGACCGTCATGCGCGGGTTGGCGCCCGTTTGGGTTGGGCAGCGGTTTGCCCGCGTGACGCTCAACCGCGCCGATTTGCGGCGGCCGTTTCCGGATGGGCTGGGGCAAAGGTTGACCGGGGCGGTGGTGACGGCGTGCCGGCGGCGGGCGAAATATGGCCTGGTCGATACAGACCGCGGTGACACGATGATCCTGCACCTGGGAATGTCGGGGCGGATGCGGCTCGATCCTTCGGAGATTTTGAAGCACGACCATGTGGTGTTCGAGACGGCGGCGGGGCGCATAGTGGCGTTCAACGATGCGCGGCGGTTCGGGTCGGTCGATCTGGTGGAGACGGCGGGGGCGGAGGCGCATCCGTTGCTGGCGGGGATCGGTCCGGAGCCATTGGGGCCGGAGTTTGGCGCTGCGATGCTGGCGCGTGCGTTCAAGGGGCGGGCGGCGCCGGCCAAGGCGTTGCTGCTCGACCAGCGGATCGTGGCGGGGCTGGGCAATATCTATGTCTGCGAGGCTTTGTTTCGGGCGGGCATCCATCCGGCGCGCGCCGGGGGGGATGTGGCGGCGAAGCGATTCGGGTTGCTCGCGGCGTCGGTGGTCGAGGTTTTGGAGGAAGCGATTGCCGCGGGGGGGTCGAGCTTGCGCGATCATGCGGCACCCGATGGAACCTTGGGTTATTTCCAGAAGGGCTTTCAGGTTTACGGGCAGGAGGGCGCAGCGTGCGCCCGGTGTTCGCAGCCCGTGGAGCGGATTGTGCAATCGGGGCGATCGAGCTTCTTTTGTGCTTCATGCCAGCGTTGATCTTGACCGTTTTGTTGCAGGCGCTTATGCGGCTGCACTTCCGGTGCGGGATTCGTCTCGCGCCGATACCGGTTTTTTGCCGGGACACCGGCAGCAATTGACAAGTATTCAAGGACAACCATGGCCAACACGCCCCAGGCTGAAAAGCGCATTCGCCGCAACAACCGCCGCGCCGAGATCAATAAGGCGCGCGTCAGCCGCATCCGTACGTTCGTCAAGAAGTGCGAATCGACGATTGCTGCCGGTGACCCGGTTGCAGCCGCTGCGGCGCTTCAGGCAGCCCAGCCCGAAATGATGCGCGGCGTGTCGAAGGGCGTGCTGCACAAGAACACCGTGGCGCGCAAGATTTCGCGCCTTGCCAAGCGCGCCAAGGCGCTCGCGCCGGCCTGAGACTCTGGACTGAGACGCTGGGCTTGGAACCTGGTCGAACGCTCGGCGGTTAATGCAATTGAAGTTAAACAGCGCGGGTGAAAGCCTGCGCTTTTTCGTGTTTTGGCGCCGCAGCAGATTGCTGACGTCAACGACTATGGCGCGATGAGGTGATTCGCGGCTGCGTCGCCCGATTCGCATTTCATTGCGGTTTGATGACAGGGATTTTTTGCAGATCGTGCAGGTGCGCCCAGCCGGTTTCGTGCCCGAGCCTAGCTTGCAGTCGCGAATCGCTTGGCCGATTCTTTTGGCAGCGATGCTGTTTTTTCAATGGCTTGGTTGGCATCATGCGGCAGTTTGTCATGTATTCGTAATGTTCTTGTCACGGAAAATCAGCGCGTTGCCGTGTGTCGGCAACGAAATGGCCGAACTGCGTGTCAATGGAATTATTTCAGTTCCGCGCTAATTCTGTTGCTTGCTAGGGAGTGTTGCGATTGCTTATCTGATGCTCGGTTTCGTGGCTCCGGCGCTGTTCCTTGCGCCCCTGCTCCGATCGATACTGTTGTTCATGCTCGCGTGTGGCCTTGGCTGCGCGGGGGGAGGGTTTTGCCCTTGAACATCTGTCGATCGGTGCGGGCGCAAGGGGGATATTGCCGGTGAACACAGGTCACCGGGGGCGGTGTCGAATCGAGCGTGTGTTGCGTGTTCTGCACCGGCGAAGCTGGTCCTGGGCGACAAGAATGCCGACCGCAAGGTTCGGGACAACGGGGAGGTAGTGGTACGTGTCAGCATCGGCAGTTTCGACAGCACAACCGGCAGCGGCGCTTCGCCCGGCTGGTTGGGCGCCGGTCGCCGCGCGTGGCGCTTCGGCTGTGATCGCCGATGATGCCGATGTTGCTGCCTGGGCACGGGTGCGCACGGCCTTGCGAAGCGAATCGGGCGAACGCAATTTCGATACCTGGCTGGCACCGCTGGCGTTGATCGCCGGTGATGGCGACCAGGTCCGGCTGGCCGCGCCATCGGCGTTTCTGGCCGATTGGGTGGCGAGCCATTTTGCCGACAAGTTACGCCAGCATTGGGCCGTGCAGCGGCCGGGGACACGGCAGGTCGTGGTCAACGTGCAGCCGGGCATGACGACGGGGACTGTTGTGCCGGCGGCGTCTGTGCTGCCACCAGTGGCGGTTACGGTGCCACAGGGGACATCGATCAGCCTGCCGGTCGAAAGCCGGTACAGTTTTGACAATTTCATTGTCGGGAAGTCGAACGAGTTGGCCTATAATGCGGCGCAGGCGGTTGCCGAGCCGGGCGTGCTGGGGTTCAACCCGTT
>JANPEP010000022.1:0-9794 GCA_031422995.1 Polymorphobacter sp.
CCGGATTTCGGCGCGCCCTCCACCACCAGAGTCCCCGCCGCCAGCCCGGCGATGATGCGGTTGCGCCGCGGGAAATGCCGCGCCTGTGGCTCCACGCCGGGCATCTGTTCGGCGAGAATCAGGCCCTTTTCGCCAATCTCCGCCATCAACGCTGCATTTTCGGGCGGGTAAACCACATCCACCCCGCCGGCGACCACGGCGATCGTGCCGCCCGCCATCGCGCCGGTATGCGCCGCCGCATCGATGCCGCGCGCCAGGCCGGAAACCACCACCAGATCCTGCGCCGCCAGGTCGTTCGCCAGTTGACGGGCGAAGCGTACCCCCGCCGCACTGGCATTGCGCGCCCCGACGATCGCCACGGCGGGCCGCTCCAACAGGCTGACGTCGCCCTGCGCGCTGATCACCGGCGGCGCCGATTCCAGCCCCGCCAGCAACGCCGGATAGGCCGGCGTGCCGATGAAGATCATCGTCGCGCCGAGCGTCGCCAGCGCCGCCAGTTCAGCCTCCGCCGCATCGACCCCGGCAATCACCAGCCCGCGGCCGCCACGACGCGCCAGATCGGGCAGCGCACGAATCGCGGTGTCGGCATCGCCGAAGCGCGCAATCAACTGCCGATAGGTGATCGGGCCAATCGTTTCGGTCCGGATCAATCGCAACCTTGCAACTGCATCTGCCGGTATCAAGCGCCACCCCCAACAATTGGGGTCTGGGGCCAAGGCCCCAGCCGCCGGAGGCCCTTCATCCCTTCGCCCCGATCTTGCTCTCGGTCCCATCGCGCAATCGGCCGATATTTTCCCGGTGCTTCCACACCAGCACCGCCGCCATCGCCGCCAGCGCAATCGCCGAATGTGGCGCGCCCAAAGCCCAAGCCGCCACTGGCGCCACAACCGCCGACGCCATGCCGCCCACCGAGGAATAGCGCGTCGCCAGCGCCCCGCCCGCCCATGCGACCAGCGCAATTACCCCCGCCAGCGGTACAGCGGCCAGCGTTACCCCCAGCAGTGTCGCCACGCCCTTGCCACCGCGAAACTTAAGCCACACCGGATAGCAATGCCCCAGGAACGCCGCGACGCCGGCGAGCATCCCCGCCTCCAGCCCGCCGAAATGGCGCGCCAGCAGCACCGCCGCCGCGCCCTTGCCGGCATCGAGCAACAGCGTCGCCGCCGCCAGCCCCTTGTTGCCGGTGCGCAGCACATTGGTCGTGCCGATATTGCCCGATCCGACGCTGCGAATGTCGATCCCGACCATTCGCGTCAGCAACAGCCCGAATGGAATGCTGCCGAGCAGATAGCCGAAGATGATCCAGAAAAGTGAACTCGTCGCCATGGCCGTAACGGTAGCGGCGTTTGAAACCCTCGCACAAGTCCCTATGCTGCCGGCAACGCACGCGCAGGGGCAGCAAGCACATGGGATTCCGGCCTTTCCTCATCGCGGCCATTTCGGCTGCAATTGCTGCACCGGCGCTCGCTGCCGGCATGCTCCCCACGCCGTCGCACGGGGCGGAGGCGCAAGGCCCCTACCCAACGCTGATCATCCGCGGCGCGACGATCATCACCGGCAATGGTGGACCGCCCTATGGCCCCGCCGACATCATCATCCGCGGCAACCGCATCGCCGAAATCCGCAGCGCTGGCACACCCGGATTGCCAATGCCCGCCAACCGTGAACCGACTGGCGCCACTCGCGAAATCGACGCCACGGGCATGTATGTCCTCCCCGGTTTTGTCGACATGCACGCCCATAGCGGCGGCCCCGAAAAGGCGCCCGACCCCAGCTACCCCTATCGGCTGTGGTTGGCGCACGGCGTCACCACCATTCGCGGCGTGCCTTTGTTCGGCGACGATGCCGCCCGCGCGCTCGACGACAAGCGCCGCAGCGCCGAAGGCAGCATCACCGCGCCGCGCATCTACGTCTATCAGACGCTTGGTTCCGGCTGGACTCAAGGCCGTGTCCAGACCCCCGAGCAAGCCCGGCAATGGGTGCGTTGGGCGGCAAAATCCGGCGTCGACGGTATAAAGTTCTTCAACCGCGGCGACGAAACCCCGGCCATCGACCGTGCCGCCATCGACGAAGCCAAAAAGCTCGGCCTCGGCACAGTCGCCCATCTTGCCCAACCCAACATCGCCGAGTTCAACGCGCGTGACGCCGCGGCCGCCGGCCTCGGCACCATCACGCACTTTTATGGCCATTTCGAATCGCTGCTGAAGGACCGCAGCACCCAGGATTCGCCTCCCGACTACAACTTCAACGACGAGCAGAAACGCTTTGGCGGCATCGCCGAAATCTGGAACCAGATTTACGAACCCGGTGGCCCCGAATGGGTGGATTACCTCAAGGCGCAGAAAGCCACCGGCGTCGTCTTCGATCCCACCTTCAACATTTACTCCGCCAGCCGGGACCTGATGCGGGCCAAGAACGCCGATTGGCACGCCCTTTACGCCCTGCCCTCCATGACCAATTTCTACGATTCGAACCGCGACAACCACGGCAGCTATTTCTACGACTGGACCACCGCCCACGAAGTCACCTGGCGCAACTATTATCAGCGCTACATGCGCCTCGTGAATGATTACAAGAACATGGGCGGCCGCGTCACCACTGGCTCCGACCCCGGCTTCATCTACCAACTCTGGGGCTTCAGCTATATCCTCGAGCTTGAAATGCTCCAGGAAGCCGGCTTCTCACCCCTCGAAGTCTTCCGCAGCGCCACGATCAATGGCGCGCTCACCCTCAATGAACCCAAGGGCCAGGAACCGCAATTCGGCCTCGTCCGCGCCGGGATGCTGGCCGATCTCGTCATCGTCCCCGAAAACCCGCTGCAGAACTTGAAAACCCTCTACGGCACCGGCTTCACCCGCCTCAACGAAACCACCAACCGCAGCGAAAAAGTCGGCGGCGTGCGCTGGACGATCAAGGATGGCATCGTCTTCGACGCACCGGCGCTGCTGGCATCGGTGGCGGCGCAGGTCGAACGCGAAAAAGCTGCCGCCAAGTAACCGCGCACAACCAGGAGCAAACATGCACTTCGACGACGTCATCCTCGGCCGCCGCAGCATCCGCGGCTACAAGCCCGATCCCGTCCCCCGCGCGCTTATCGAGGAGATTATCGGCCTTGCCATGCGCGCGCCATCGTCGATGAATACCCAGCCGTGGAACTTCACCATCGTCACCGGCGAACCATTGGCGCGCATCCGCGCCGGCAACACCGAGCGCACCCTCGCCGGCGTGCCGCAATCGCGCGAATTCCGCACCGGCACGGCGTTCGCCGGACCCCACCGCGACCGCCAGGTCGGCGTCGCCAAGCAATTGTTCGCCGCCATGGGCATCGCCCGCGAGGACGCGGCGATGCGGCAGGATTGGGTGCTGCGCGGCTTCCGGCAATTCGACGCGCCGGTCTGCGTCATCGTGACCTATGATCGCGTCCTCGATGGCAGCGACGACACGCCGTTCGATTGCGGCGCCGTCGCCACCGCCCTCGTCAACGCCGCCTGGTCGCGTGGCCTCGGCGCCGTCATCAACAGCCAGGGCATCATGCAATCCCCGGTGGTGCGCGAACACGCAGGTATCGCCGACGATCAAATCATCATGAAAAGCATCGCGCTCGGCTGGCCAGACGAAAGCTTTCCCGCCAACGCAGTCGTCTCGGAACGCAAGTCGGTTGCCGAGGCGACGCGGTTCGTCGGGTTTAAGGATTAGGGCGGAGCCCCGCCAAGCGGCCTGCCAGCTGCCGGCCCATTGCGGACATTCCTTGCCGGAGATTACAAGTCGCTATGGGCGTTCAGGGAAGCTGTCACTGCGGCAACGTGCGCATAGAGCTGCCAAGCAAGCCCGCGTGGGTTGCAGACTGTAACTGCTCGCTCTGTCGGCGGCTCGCATGGCGTGTGGCTTATTTCCCACCGGACCAGGTTCGCATTTCAGGCGAGACGACAGCCTATGTCTGGGGCGATCGAATGATCGGCATACACCACTGCCCAACCTGCGGCTGCGGGACCCACTGGCAGTCTCTCGGTGAAGATTTCGGCAAGATGGGCATCAACGCACGCTTGCTTGATGATTTCGATGAAAGCACCGTCGAGGTTAGAAAATTCGACAATGCGGATTAGGCTTAGCGCCAACGCCAGCCGACCAGCCCGCGCCGCAGGTTGCCGCAATCCGCCCCGCCCCCTAAACCCTGCCCATGACCACGACGCTCGCCATCGCCCTCGCGCAACTCAACGCCTCGGTCGGCGACCTCTCCGCCAACACTGCCGCCATCCTCGCCGCCCGGGCCGCAGCCCCCGCCGCCGATCTCCTCGTCACCCCTGAACTCTCCGTCATCGGCTATCCGCCCGAAGACCTCGTCCTTAAACCCGCCCTCGTCGCCGCCGCCATGGCGCATATCGAGCAACTCGCCGCCGCCACTGCCGATGGCGGGCCCGCCCTTCTCGTAGGCGCCCCCGTCGCCGAACACGGCAAGCTCCACAACGCCATGTTCCTCCTCGACGCCGGCAAGATCGCCGGCATCACCCGCAAGCACGACCTGCCGAACTATGGCACCTTCGACGAAAAGCGTGTCTTTGCCCCCGGCCCGCTTCCCGGCCCGCTGGCCTTTCGCGGCACGCGCCTCGGTGTGCCAATCTGCGAGGATATCTGGTCGCCCGATGTCACCGAATGCCTTGCCGAAACCGGCGCCGAAATCCTCGTCGTTCCCAATGGCTCGCCCTTCGAAGTCGGCAAGGACGACCGGCGGCTCAGCCTCGCCGTCGCCCGCGTCACTGAAACCGGGCTGCCTTTGGTCTACCTCAACCGCGTCGGCGGCCAGGATGAACTGGTCTTCGATGGCGCCAGCTTCATCATCAATTCCGATCGCAAGCTGGTGCTGCAAATGCCTGATTGGGAGGAAAGCCTCACCACCACCCAATGGACCCGCAGCACCCTCGGCCACCACTGGACCTGCGCCCAAGGCCCCATCGCAAACCTCGATGAAGACCCCGCCGATATCTACCACGCCATGCTGCTCGCGCTGCGCGACTATGTGAACCGCAATCGCTTCCCCGGTGTCGTCCTCGGCCTGTCGGGCGGCATCGATTCGGCATTGTCCGCCGCCGTTGCCGTCGATGCGCTGGGCGCCGATCGCGTCTGGTGCGTCATGATGCCCTCGCCTTACACCAGCCAGGACAGCCTAGAGGACGCCGCCGACTGCGCGCGGATGCTGGGTTGCCGGCTCGACACCATCGGCATCCAACCCGCCATGGCCGCCTTCAACACCATGCTCGCCCCCCTGTTCACCGGCAAAACCCCCGACACCACCGAGGAAAACATCCAATCGCGCATCCGCGGCCTCAGCCTGATGGCGCTCTCCAACAAATTCGGCCCCATGCTGCTCACCACCGGCAACAAGTCCGAAATGAGCGTTGGTTACGCCACCATCTATGGCGACATGGCCGGCGGCTATTCAGTGCTCAAGGACGTCTACAAGACGACGGTCTTCAAGCTCAGCGACTGGCGCAACCGCAACCACCCGCGCCTGTCGATCGGCCCGAAAGGTCCGGTCATGCCGCGTCGCGTCATCGAAAAACCCCCCACGGCGGAATTGCGCGACAACCAGAAAGACCAGGACAGCCTGCCGCCCTATGACATCCTGGATCGCATCCTCATCGGTCTCGTCGAAAACGAACGCGCCGCATCGGATCTTGTCGCCGATGGCCTCGATCCCGCTACCGTCGCCCGGATCGAACGCCTGCTGACCCTGGCCGAATACAAGCGCCGCCAGGCCCCCCCCGGCGTCAAGATCGGCCCGCGCAACTTTGGCCGCGACCGGCGGTATCCGATCACCAACGCATTTAGAACCGCATAACGCTGGTCCTTGCCCTAAAATCAGGCTATAATTCTGGCCAGATTGGAGTTCCCCATGCGCTCTGTCGCCATCGTCGAAGCCAAGAACCATCTTTCCGAGCTCATCGCCGCCGCCGAAGCCGGTGAAGAGATCGTCATCACTCGCCATGGCAAGCCCGCAGTCCGCCTCGTCGCGGCGGTGGAGGACCGCAAGCTGGCGCAACGCGCCGCCATCGAAGCGCTGTTCGAGCTTGGCCGGGCCCGCCGCGCCTCCGGACGGCCGACGACCACGATCGATGAAATCATCGAATGGAAAAACGAGGGCCGGCGTTGACGCGGATCATTGTCGACGCGTCGATCACCGCCGCACTTATCCTTGCCGACGAAGCAAGCGATCGCGATCCCCAGGTTCGCGACGCGTTGCTGGCCGGCGAACTTGTGGTCCCGGCGCATTGGCCCGTTGAAATCGCATCGCTGCTTTTGAAACACCAACGGCGTGGGCGCATCACGGCGGACGAACGCGACGATTATCTCGACAAGATCGGGGCGATGCTCGCTGGCGTGGATGTGGTGCCGGCCACATTGTCGTCATCAACGATTGCACTGGCCCTTGCGTCCCATTTGTCGGCGCATGACGCTGCCTATCTCGAGCTTGCCCTGCAACGCGCGGCAACGCTTGCAACCAACGACGACGAATTGATTGCCGCTGCCACCGCCCATGGCGTACCCATCCTCACAACCCGGCCATGATAATCTGATATGATCACCACCCGCTTCGCTCCCTCCCCCACTGGCGCCCTCCACGCCGGCAATGTTCGCACCGCGCTGGTCAACTGGCTGCTGGCCCGCAAATCCGGTGGGCGGTTCGTGCTGCGCATGGACGATACCGATATCGCCCGGTCATCGGAGGAGTCTGCAGCTTCCATCCGCGCTGATCTCGCCTGGCTCGGCCTGACGCCGGACACCGAAGTCCGCCAGTCCGACCGCTTTGCACTTTACGACGCCGCGCTCGAACGCCTTGCCGCCACTGGCCGCGCCTATCGCGCCTATGAAACCCCGCACGAACTCGATCTGAAGCGCAAGGTCGCGCAGCAGCGTGGCCTGCCGCCGGTCTATGATCGGGCGGCCCTCGCCCTCACCGATGCCGACCATGCGGCCTTTGCCGCCGCCGGCACTGCGCCGCACTGGCGCTTCAGGCTCGACCATGAAAGCCCGATCCGCTGGCACGATGGCGTGCGCGGCGATTGCCATTTCGATCCCGGCGCCTTGTCGGACCCGGTCGTGCGCCGCGCCGATGGCACCTGGCTCTACATGCTGCCCTCGGTCGTTGATGATATGGACCTCGGCATCACTGACATCGCCCGCGGCGAGGACCACGTCACCAATTCCGCCGTGCAGATCCAGATGTTCGAAGCGCTTGGCACGCCCGTTCCCCGCCTCGCGCACATGGCACTGCTCACCGGCGCCGATGCGGCGCTGTCGAAACGCCTTGGCTCGGAAGGCGTAACCGCCTGGCGGGAGGCGGGCATCGAACCCCAGGCCATCGCCGCACTGTTGTCGCGCCTTGGCACTTCCCTGCCGGTCGAACCCGTTGCGGCGCTTGCCGATCTGCTCCCGGGTTTCGACCTGTCGACCTTCGGTCGCGCGCCGGCACGCTTTGACCCCGCCGACCTCGAAACCCTCAGCGCGCGTACCCTGCACATCCTGCCGTTCGCCGCCGTCCACGCTCGCCTGCCCGGCATCGCCGAACCCGTTTGGCTGGCCATCCGCGGCAATCTCGCCACCCTTGCCGAAGCCGCCGAGTGGCAGGCCATCATCACTGGGCCGATCGCCGCCACTCCCGAAGCCGAAGATCGCGATTTCCTCGTCGCCGCTGCCACCCATCTCGCCAGCCTCGATTGGGGTGACGACATCTGGGCCCGCTGGGTCGCCGTGCTCAAGACCGAGACGGGCCGCAAGGGCCGCAGCCTGTTCCACCCGTTGCGCCATGCCCTGACTGGCCGTGACCAGGGGCCCGAGATGGCGGCGCTGCTACCGCTCATCGGCCGCGACGCGGCGTCGGAACGCCTCACAAAATAACCCTATCATATTCGATAGTCTCATGACACACTCCCAGTGCGCCGATGACACGGCCAACAAGGCCGGCGCGGCGTGCAACCTCATCCCTGGGAGGATCGAGACCATGAGCCAGACCACCCCGTTCGCCAGCCGCCTGCGCAACAGCACCGGCCTTGCCGTCACCATCGGGCTGCACGCCGGCGTCGCCGCCATCGTCCTGCTCGCAGTAACGGTCGTCGCCCCGTATCGCCCGCTGCCGCCGATCATTACCACCGCGATCCCCGACACGCCAAAGCCCGTGCCGACGCCGCCAACGCCAGTCATGCGTGATCTGCCCGTGCTGGTCGAAGTTCCGTTGCCGGTCGTGACTTTGGACTCCCCGCCACTTACCGACGATCGCCCGCTGGCACCCCCGCAAGAACCCCCGGTTCTTGGCCCCGACCCCCGCGCGGTCACCGCCGAACCCCCCGTCACCGGCCCGACGCAGACGGCACGCTTCGACAAACGCCATGCCGCCAGCGCCCAACCGCCCTACCCCATAACCGCCCGTCGGCTGGGCGAGGAAGGTGCTGTCGTCGTCCATGTCCGCATCGGCCGCGATGGTCGCGTGCTGGCCGCAACCCTGGCACAATCTTCCGGCTCGTCGCGTCTCGACGAAGCCGCCATCGCCCATGCCCTCAAGGCCTGGCGCTTCACTCCGGCCTTGAACAAGGGCGAGGCGGTCGAAGCCGTCCGCGACATCACGGTCCAATTCCGGCTGGCTGACGCCACAGGCTAAGGCTGGCGCGGCCAAAAGCTGAGGCTGGCGCCGGGCGGGGTGCGTATCTATGTTGATCACACCCCGCCGCAGTTTGCCAAGGCCGCCATGTCGTACCTGAACCCCTCGAAGTCCGATGTCCGCCGCCGCCGTATCCTCGTCGGCGGCGCCTCGGTCATCATCACCAGCATCGTCATGACTGGCTTCCTGCTCGAATCGCGCTGGGGCTATTCCAAGCCCGATGAGAAGCTGGTGTTCTTCCAGAGCTGGAGTGCCGATCGCACCCGGGCAGAGGCCGTCGCCGACACCAAAGCCACCGTGGCGGTGCAGGAGGCAAAATTGGCAGAGGCCCGCGATTATATAGCCACCCTTACCGGAGAGCCGCGGAAAAAAGCGCAAAAACAATATGATGACTATGTAGCGGGCGGCGGTGCACAGAAGGAAATTCCCTATGTCAGCGCTAGCGCCACAGCCAGCGCCGCTGAACCCCCGGTGCTCTGACCAGCGCGCATGGCCACCACCGCCGATGACCAGCGCTGGATGGGCGCCGCCCTGGCGCTGTCACAGCGCGGTGTCGGCCGCACCGGCCCCAACCCACCCGTCGGCTGCATCCTTGTCCGCGACAATCGCGTCATCGGTCGCGGCTGGACGCAGCCTGGCGGCCGCCCCCATGCCGAGCAAATGGCGCTTACCGGCGTCGATGCACGCGGTGCCACCGCCTATGTGACACTCGAACCCTGCGCCCATGCCGGCTCGCGCGGCCCAGCCTGCGCCGATGGCTTGATTGCCGCCAACATCGCCCGCACCGTCATCGCTGCCGGTGATCCTGACCCGCGCACCAATGGCAGGGGCATCACGCGCCTGGAGTCCGCAGGCATCGCCGTCACCATCGGCGTCTGCAGCGCAGATGCCGAAGCCGTGATGGCCGGCTTTTTCACCCGCCAGCGTCTGAACCGCCCGCACATCACCTTGAAACTCGCCGTCTCGCTCGATGGCTGCTTCGCGATGTCCACCGGCGAAAGCCAATGGATCACCGGCGATCGCGCCCGCGCCCATGCCCATCTCGAACGCGCGCGTGCCGACATGATCCTTGTCGGCCGCGGCACCATCGATGCCGACAATCCCAAGCTCGATGTCCGCCTGACCGGCCTTGAAGGCCGCGCCC
>JANPEP010000023.1:0-6770 GCA_031422995.1 Polymorphobacter sp.
CCGATGAAGCGCGCCCAGTTGCTTGTCACCCTGTTGCCAATCGCCACCCTCGCCGCCTGCGCCCACACGCCGGTTGACCTGTCAGCCTGCAACCTGCCCATGCAGCGCCTCGTGCTCCCCGAACCCGCGCCCACCGCCAACGCTGCCGGCTTCACCGCGCCGCGCCCGCCGGCAACCGGCTATGAAGCCATGGTGGAGGCTGCCCTTGCCCCACCACCCCCCGCGCCCGGCGGCTTTGCCACCCCCATGCCGATAACAGCGCTGTTTAACTCCGGCGGCAGCCAGAACGGCGCATTCGGGGCTGGCTTCATCGATGAATGGCGCGTCGGCGGCGGCGACCAACTGCCGGCTTTCCGCGTCGTCACCGGCATCAGCACCGGTGCCCTCATCGGCACCACTGCCTTCACCGGCGCCAGCGATCGCGCCGTCGCCGGCTACACGATAAACGCCGAATCCGATCTGCTCGATGTCAAGGCGCGCGGCCTCATATCCCAGGTCCGCGCCGGCGCCGTTGGCAGCCTTGATCCGCTGCGCCGCCGCCTCGATGCCAGCCTTGATGATCCCCTGCTCACTGCCATCGCCAACGCCGATGCCCAGGGCCGCAAATTCCTCGTCGGCGTCGTCGATGCTCGCGAAGGCGAAGCCTATGCCATCGACATGACCGCCCTCGCCGCCCGCTGGAAGGCAGATCCGGCCAGCCGCGCCCGCACCAAACAATGCTATATCGAAGCGTTGGTCGCCTCCTCCTCGGTGCCGTTCGCCGCACCGCCGGTCTATATCGATGGTCGCCTGCTCATCGATGGCGGCGCCCGTTTCGGCGTCTTCGCAGCGGCGGCGGATTCAGGCGTGGCCCGCGCCAGCGCCAATGCCACTGCCGCCGGCACCCCGGCGCCCGTGGCCTTCGTCATCGTCAACGGCAAATTGGAAATCGAGCCGCAGTGTCGCTTCGATGAAACGACAGGGTCGGACGGCAAAAAAAGCTGTCCCGCAATCGGCACGCTCAAAAAATGGAACATCCTCGAACTCGGCTTCCGCTCGGTCGATATCCTCACCAACCAGATCTACCGCTTCTCGGCCCGCGAGGCCGGCGCCAAGGCCAATTTCGTCCGCATCAACACCGATGCGCCAGACCATCCCTACAATGGCCAAACATGCAGCAAATGGCGCGCCCAGGACAAGGCTGCAAACCCGCCACCGGTACAGTTCCACCCGCTCGAAATGCGCTGCCTCATCGATTATGGCCGCACCCGCGCTCGCACGGAAAAATGGTGGACGAAATATTAGGCAACCCCGAACGTCCACCCCTCAACCCGCGCCACCGTGTCCGACATCGCCGCCGGCGCCCACCACCGCGCCTCCCCGGCAATCGCCCTTAACCCCGCCGCCGTCACCACCGCATCGCCCACATGATCGGGAAACACCGCTGGAAAATCCCCGGCCCGCGACCCAAAATGCGCCAACGCCCCGTTCAACGCCGTCACATCGCGCAATTTCCCCCGCGTCCCCGCCATCCGCGCAAACGCCTGCGCATAAATCTCCAATATCACCGGGCCATGGTCTGGCACCGCATCAAACGGCCACACCGGCCACGCCAGCCGATGCAGCAACCGCATCGCACTCAAACTCGCCTTCCCCACCTGGCTCGCCCCCAACAACACGAAATTTGATGTCGGCGTCCCCAATCGCGTCTCCGCATAAACGCGCTCCGTAACCCGCAAATGCGCCTTCAGATGCCGCGGGCCGTCGGTCACCCCCATCCAGAACGCCTCCCGCCGCGCCGCCACAAACCCATGGCCACCCAGATCCACATCCCCCGCCGCCGCCGCCTCAACCTCCGCCCACAAATCCCGCGCCGGCCCCAGAAACCCTGGCACCGCGGCAAAACCAAACCCCGCGTCCATCCCCACCAGCACATCGCCCGAAAGCCCTTCCAACCATTCGAGCACGCCCAGCCGCGACCAGATGCCCGCCGGCGGCAGCACCAGCACCGGCGCCGCATCGCCCGCGCCGCAAATCGCCACCTGCACCGATGGATGCCGCGCGCCGACCGCCCCCGACCAATCGATGCCGACGAACCGGCCGAACCTCATTCGCGCTTCGCCGCCCGCCGGCGCGCCCATTCCGCCAGCCGCTCGCCAATCCGCGCCTCATGGCCCCTGGGGCTTGGCCGGTAAAACTGCTCCCCGGTCATCCCCTCGGGCCAATAATCCGCCCCCGAAAACCCGTCCTCGGCATCATGGTCATAGGCATAGCCCTTGCCATACCCCAGGTCCTTCATCAGCCGCGTCGGCGCGTTCAGGATATGCGCCGGCGGCTGCAACGATCCCGTGGCAATCGCCGCGCGCTTGGCCGCCTTTTCCGCCACATAGGCGGCATTGGATTTCGGCGCCGTCGCCAGATACAGGCACGCCTGCACGATCGCCAATTCGCCCTCCGGCGACCCCAGAAAGTCATAGGCGTCCTTCGCCGCCAGCGTCACCGCCAGCGCCTGCGAATCCGCCAACCCCACATCTTCGCTGGCAAAGCGCACCAGCCGCCGCAGCAAATACAGCGGCTCCTCCCCCGCCGTCAGCATCCGCTCCAGATAATACAGCGCCGCATCCGGATCGGACCCGCGCAGCGCCTTGTGCAGCGCCGAAATCAGCCCGTAATGCCCCTCGCGGTCCTTGTCATAAACCGGCATCCGCCGATGCAACAACGCCGCCAACCCCGCGGCATCAAGCGGCTCATCCAGCTTCACCGCATACAGCGACTCGACCTGGTTCAACAAAAACCGGCCATCGCCATCCGCAGAAGCAATCAACGCCGCCCGCGCTTCCACCGTCACCGGCAACGCCCGACCCGTGGCGGCCTCCGCCCTGTCGATCAATTCCCCCAAAGCCGCCTCGTCCAGCCGCCGCACGATCAACACCTGCGCCCGGCTCAGGATCGCCGCATTCAACTCGAAACTCGGATTCTCGGTGGTCGCCCCCACCAGCGTCACCGTCCCATCCTCAACGACCCCCAGGAAGCCATCCTGCTGCGCCCGGTTGAACCGATGGATCTCATCCACAAACAACAACGTCTTCTGCCCTGCTCGCGCCGCCTCCCGTGCCTCGGCAAACAGTTTTTTCAGCTCGGCCACCCCCGAAAACACCGCCGAAATGCCCACAAAGCGCAGCCCCACCGCCTCCGCCAGCAACCGCGCAATGCTGGTTTTCCCCGTCCCCGGCGGCCCCCACAAGATCAGACTCGACAGCGTGCCCGCCGCCACCATCCGGCCAATCGCCCCCTCCGGCCCGGTCAAATGCGCCTGCCCCACCACCTCCTCCAGCCCCCGCGGCCGCAACCGCTCTGCCAGCGGTGGATTGGGGGCCGATCCTGTCACCGCCTGTTCCCCAAACAAATCAGCCATCAGCGCAGTTGTTCGATGGTCACACCGATATCCAGCTTCGACCAAATTCGGTCAGTCGTCAGCACAGGTGCTCGAAGCCGCCGCGCCAACGCAAGACAGGCCCGATCACCCAATGACAAACCAAATGCCTTGGTGACTGGCCGCAACTCTGCCGCCTCAACCGCCGCATCCATATCGAACTCGATCACGTGCAACGCCAGCGCAGCAATACCGATCCGCCGCATCTCGGGCGGAACCCCCTTGTCGATCGCCTTGGTCAATGCTTCGGAAAGATTGACAGCACTCACAAACGCCCCCGGTCCCCGCTCGAGCACCCGATCCATACCCGGCTCCTCAAACAACACGCACAGGATCGCCGACGCATCGAGGACGATCACGCGCTGCCGGCTTCATGCTCGCTGTCTTCGCGCGCCGCTTCGGCCCGGCGCTCGGCAATAAGCTCGTCCGAAGCCAGGACGCCCGGCGTGCGATACGGGGCGAACATCGCCTGCACCCGCCGCACCCGTGCCGCATAGGACATGCCGGTAAACGAATCGCCATCAATCTCCAGCGAGATGGTGTCACCATCCTGTAGTCCCAGCGCCCGGCGCAGCTCCGCCGGCAACGAAATCTTGCCTCCGGCAATGATCTTGGCTTGATATGTCATCGCAGGACCCAAACCCATCTACAGGAACCAACCTGCAAGATAGGACCTATCCGCCCCAACCTCAACTGCGATAATAAGGCTCGACCTTGCCCTTCAGCTTGATGGTAAGCGCATTGCCATACCGGTCCTTGGACTTGCCGGCCGCGACCTTTACCCAGCCTTCGGACACGCAATATTCGTCCACATTCGTCCGCTCGACTCCGTCGAAGCGGATCCCCACGCCGCGTTCCAACAGGTCCGCGTCATGAAACGGACTGCGTGGATTCGCCGCCAATCGATCCGGCGGCACATCGGTGATCGCCGGCGTTTCAGGGGCCGCGTCCTGAGTGGTATCGGGGATGGTGTCAGGTTCTTCGTTCATGCCCGCGACGTGGCCTCTACAACACCAACGGTCAACCCCCATCCTTCACCTCTCCCCCTGCGGGAGAGGTCGACTCGCCGCGTTGACGCGAAGGCGTCTCCTGCGGCTGGGCGAGCGGGTGAGGGCTAGGCCGCCAAACGCAAAACGGCCGCGCCGCCCCTTGGGACAGCACGGCCGTTCGCAACCTCAAACCAGATCAGGCTTCGGTTTCAGCCTCTGGAGCAACAGTCACTGCTTCCGCAACAGCGTCTTCCTCAACCGGAATCCCCGGCTCGGCGCCAGGATCAAAGGCTTCAACAAAGCCCGATTCCTCACGGTCAAACATGTCGGCGCTAACGTCGACACCCTTGGCCTGCAGTTCGGCTTCTTCCGGCGAACGGGCGATGTTGACCTTGACCATCACAACGACTTCCGGATGCAGCGCAACCTTCACGTCATGAATGCCCAATGTCTTGATCGGCTTGTCGAGAACGATCTGGTTCTTGTTGACCTTGTGGCCCCCGGCAACCAGAACTTCGGACAAATCGCGCGCCGCCACCGAACCAAACAACTGGCCAGTCTGCGAAGCCTGGCGGATCATGATGACGGAAGCGCCATCAACATCCTTGGCTTCGGCGCGCGCAATGTCGCGACGCTTGGCATTGTCAGCTTCGATGCGCGCACGATCGGCTTCGAACTTCTTCTTGTTGGCTTCCGAAGCGCGCAACGCCTTGCCGCGCGGCAACAGGAAATTGCGTGCAAAACCTGGCTTCACATTGACGATATCGCCAATGGCACCCAGCTTTTCGACGCGCTCGAGCAGGATAATTTCCATGAAATCTACTCCTACTTCACGAGATAGGGCAGCAAGCCCAGATGACGCGCACGCTTGATGGCCTGGGCCAGCTCACGCTGCTTCTTGCCGGAAACGGCAGTGATACGCGAAGGCACGATCTTGCCACGCTCGGACACAAAGCCCTGCAGCAAACGCACATCCTTGTAATCGATGATCGGCGCATTGGCCCCCGAAAACGGGCAGCTCTTGCGGCGGCGGAAAAACGGACGTCCCATTATCTATCCTTTGCTCAGAACGCGCGCGGGGCGCGGGCCCCATCGCGGTCAGGGCGGTCACCACGCGGGCGGTCGCCGCGGTCACCACGGTCGGGGCGGTCGCCACGGTCCGGGCGGTCGCCGCGCGGCGCGCCATCACGGTCGCCGCGTTCACGCTCGCGCTCGCCGCGCTTCATCATCGCCGAAGGCTCGACGGGAAGCGCTTCGATACGCACCGTCATGTAACGGATGATATCTTCGTTCAAAGCGACTTGGCGCTCCATTTCGGCAATCGCCGGCGCCGGTGCATCGATGCTCAGCATCACATAATGCGCCTTGCGGTTCTTGGCGATGCGATACGCCAGGCTGCGCAGGCCCCAATATTCATTGCTCGCAACGGCACCGTTGCCGTCGGCAATGATCTTCGAAAATGTCTCTGTCATCGCTTCAACCTGGGCAGCTGCCAGGTCCTGACGCGCAAGAAAGACATGCTCATAAAATGGCATGTTTCATCACTCCTCTGCCGATCGCTGACGCCGCACCATGCGAACGCCCCTCCGGCTTGCTTCCAAAACGACTTGAACCAAGGCTGGCTCAGCGCTTGTCGAGGCGCGCCGTATGGCCGAACCCCATCTCAAAAGCAACCCCGAGAACCTCGGTAACTCAGCTTTGGCAATGCAGTTAAGGAAAGGTTTTGTTAACGAATTTACCCGACAAATTGTAAAAAATTCTTACAACTGCCTTTTCGTGAGCAACCGCGTTTTGAAAAACCAAACTGGAATCGTTGCTGAAATTTACTTTCCGTTAAATTGGCACGCTTCGTGCATATGATTGAGCAGCACCTCTCGTCGGGTGCTTCAACGAAACAGGGACACATCAATGAAACTCACGATTCTCGCCGCAGCGAGCGCCATGCTGCTGTCTACCGCCAGCCAGGCCACCGTCACCGTCTACAACAGCCAGGCCGCCTTTGCCGCAGCGCTCGGCCCGCTCACCACCGAAGATTTCACCGACGCCACACTGGTTTCGGGCCTGTCGTACGTCTCCAGCGTCGGCACCATCAGCGGCGGCCGCTTCAACGATCGTACCGTCCTTGGCGGCGCGCAAACGACCTTCTCCTTCGCCGGCGGCGCCAACGGCTTCGGCGCCATCTACGATCTGTCACCCGGCAACTTTGGCCAGGGCCTGAAGTTCACGCTCAACCTGACCGCTGGTGGCACGGAAGTCGTTCCCGTCCTCGCGGCATTTCAGGTCGGCCAGTTCTTCGGCTTCACCTCGACCAACAAATTCAATTCGGTCCTGGTCACCTCGGGGACCAACCCGGGCGTCGCCGAAACCCA
>JANPEP010000024.1:0-32175 GCA_031422995.1 Polymorphobacter sp.
CGGGTACCGGCACTGGCTGGACCGTCGGCCGTGCCATTTTATCGACCGGGACGGCCATGGGTGTCTGTGCCTGTGCAGGCGCCGCCAAGGCGAGTTGCGCTGCGATGAGTGCCAAGGCGCTTGCCGTGTTGACGAGTTTACGCATGATGTTCCCCTGGCTGACGATGCGATCAATAAACACGAAAGCGGGCGCGGCAGCCATTGTTGACCCAGATGCCGCCACGATCCCAACCCCAGGTGCGGCCCTGGATGCATTCGCCACCCAGAACCTGGGTGATTTCGACGCCGCGGCTGATATTGGCGTTGCAACGCGCCGGTTGCCAGTTCTTGCTGCTGCATTCGATGGTCTGGCCGTTCGGGTTGCCGCCATAGCCGCCACTATTGTTGCCGCCATAGCCATTGTCGCTGCCGACGATGAATTCGGCGCGGCAACCGTTGCTCACCCAGATGCCGCCGCGATCCCATCCAAAGCTTTGGCCCTGGCGGCACTGGCTGTTGCCCAGCACGCGGTTGATGCGGACGCCGCTGCGGGTATCGACGGCGCAGCGGTTGGTGCGATAATTTTCGCTTTCACAGCGAACGGTGCGGGCGTTGCCATAACCACCGCCGTAATTGCCGCCGCCGTAATTGCCACCATTGTTGTTGCCCGACCGCACTTCGAACAGCGCGCGACAACCGTTGCTGACATAGATGGCGCGGCGATCGAAATTCCAGTCGGCGCCTTGCCGGCAATTGCCGCCCAAGCGTTCGACGATGCGGACATCGGAGGCGTTGCCGATGGCACAGCTGTTGGGCTGATAATTGCGCGATTCGCATTTTACGCGGTTGGCATATTGGGCGCTGGCCGGGGCGGACAGGCCGATCGTGGCGGCCAGTGCGGCCAGTGCCAGCATGATCCATCGCAGCATCGGTTATCTCCCCGGCAAGTCTTTGGTTATTCCTGCACGTTTCGCCGGGGCGAGTCGAGCGCTGCGAAAGCCCGGCTTCAGCCAAGCGGGACCCCGGTGGCACCAGCGGTTTCGACGGTGAATTGCCAGGCGACACGGCCGGATCGCGCGCCGCGTCCGGCAGCCCAGGTGAGGGCGGCCTGCGGGGCAAACGCCAGGCCAAAGGCGCGGGCATAATTTTCGCAGATCGCCAGATATGTCGGCTGATCACAGGCGTGGAAGCCCAGCCGCAGCCCGAAGCGATCGGCAAGCGCCAGCCGGTCGTCGGTGACATCGCGCGGGTTGATGGCATCGGCATCGGCTTCGGACATGCTGCGCGGCACCAGATTGCGGCGATTGGAGGTGACGGCAAGGCGCAAATGGTCTGGACGGGCCATGACGCCGCCATCGAGCAGCGAGCGCAGCGCATGGACTTCGCCGCCATCGCCGTCCAGCGACAGGTCATCAAGGAAAACCGTGAAACGGCGGCGGGTTGCCGCGAGGTGGGTGAACAACTGTGGCAGGCTGTGGAGATCGGGCTGTGCCACCTGCACCAGCGCCATGTCATGGCCATCGGCGACCAACGCAGCGTGTACGGCGCGGACCAGCGAGCTTTTGCCCATGCCGCGGGCGCCCCACAGCAGGATGTCATGGGCGGGCAGGCCGATGGCATGGCGGCGGGCGTTTTCATGCAACTGGTCACGCTGGGCATCGACGCCGGCGTAAAGCGTCAAGGCCGTGCTTTTGGGGGTGGGGACCGATTGCAGGCCGGCGGCGGTCCACAGGAACCAATGGCCGCCTGCCGGATCGGCGGTGACGGGCGGCGGCGACAGGCGTTCGAGCGCCGCAGCGATGCGGGCAAGATCGGTGGGTTGCAGATCGGTCATGCCATGACCCTAGCGCCAAGTGGCGGGGTTCGTCACGCAACGACCACATTATCGCGGTCACAACAGGGCAGTTCAAATCCTGTTGTGACCGCGACGATTGGTTAACGCGGCGCGTCTTGCTGCGTTGCAACAGGCTCCTGCACTTTGTGGCGGATATCGGCAAGCGCTTCTGTGTCCGGCGTGTCAGGTCTGTGGTCATTGTTGCGCCAGCGCCTTTGACAAGCTAGAGCGCGCAGCTTGTCCAAACCCGGACCCTGGAAAGCCTTTCACGATGTTTGCATCCCCGGCCTATGCGCAGGCGGCCGCCGTAGCCCCCGGTGGCGCCACCGCTGGCCTGATCGCCTTTGTGCCCTATATCGCCATCTTTGCGATTTTCTATTTCCTTATGATCCGGCCGCAGCAACAGCGTGCCAAGGCGCACCGCGCCATGATCGACGCTGTGAAGAAGGGCGATGAAGTCGTCACTGGCGGCGGCTTGATCGGCAAGGTCATCAAGGTGATGGACGCCGAAGTCGAGGTTGAATTGGGGCCGCAGGTCAAGGTCAAGGCGTTGAAATCGACCCTGGCCGATGTGCGGACGCGCGGCGTTCCGGCCGCCGCCAACGACGCCAAAGGCTGACGCAGTTGCTCGATTTTCCGCCCTGGAAAGTGTGGACGATCATCGGGACCATCCTGCTGGGGTTCCTGTTCGCCGCACCGAATTTCCTGACCGAACAGCAAGCCGCGTCGCTTCCGTCGTTCCTGCCGTCAAAACAGCTGAGCCTGGGGCTCGATCTGCGTGGCGGGTCGCACCTGATGCTCGAGGCGAGCACCGAGGATGTCCGCAAGACCAAGCTGGAAACACTGGAAGAAACCGTTCGCAGCGAAATGCGCCAGACCGAAGGCGGCCCGGTGCAGTTTACCGATCTGTCGACCGCCGATGGCCGGTTGAGCCTGATCATCACCGATCCGGCGCGCCTCGATGTGGCGGTGGAAGCGTTGCGCAAGGTGACGCGGCCGCTGTCCGGCTTGTCGGGTGCCCGCGATGTCGAAGTGAATGTTGTCGACGGCAACAAGATCGTCATGAACGAGACCGATGCCGGCGTTGCCGCGTCGATCGACAATGCGATGGCGCAGGCGGTTGAAGTCATCCGCAAGCGCATCGACGAGCTGGGCACGCGAGAGCCGACCATCGTGCGCCAGGGTGCCAACCGCATCGTCGTGCAGGTGCCGGGGTTGCAGGACCCTTCGGCGCTCAAGGCCTTGCTCGGCAAGACCGCCAAGCTGGAATTCAAGTTGGTCGATGTTGCCGCCGATCCTGCCGAAGTGGCGCAGGGCCGTGCGCCGCCGGGATCGCAGATCCTGCCCAGCCTGGAAGGCCAGCCCGTGGTGGTCAAGCGCCGGGCCATCATCAGCGGCGACCAATTGGTCGATTCGCAGGTGTCGACCGACCAGAATGGCGCGCCGGCGGTCAGTTTTCGTTTCGATTCTACCGGCGGGCGGCGCTTTGCCCAGGCAACGCAGGAAAATGTCGGCAAGCCATTCGCCATCATTCTGGATGGCAAGGTCATTTCGGCACCGAACATCAACGAACCCATCCTGGGCGGTGCCGGCATCATTTCGGGCAGTTATACCGTCGCGTCGGCGAACGAACTCGCCATCCTGTTGCGGTCGGGCAAGCTGCCGGTCGAGCTGAAGGTCGTCGAGGAACGCACCGTCGGCCCGGATCTGGGCGCCGATTCGATCCGCTCGGGCGCCATCGCTGCCATCGTCGCGGTGTTGGCGGTGTCGGTGCTGATGATCGCCACCTATGGCCGGTTCGGGGTGTATTCGGTCATCGCGCTGATCATCAACGTCATCATGATCCTGGGTGTCATGTCGGTGGCGGGGTTTACGCTGACCTTGCCGGGCATTGCCGGGCTGGTGCTGACCATCGGGGCCGCCGTTGATGCCAATGTGCTCATCAATGAACGCATCCGCGAGGAGCAGCGCAAGGGCAGGGGCGTCATCGCGTCGGTTGAAGTCGGCTTTCGCGATGCGACACGGACAATCTGGGACGCCAACAGCCTCAATATCATCGTTGCCGTCATCATGTTCATCTTCGGCTCCGGCCCCATCAAGGGCTTTGCCGTGGTGCTCTCGATCGGCATCGCCACATCCGTATTCACTGCCGTGACGGTGGTGCGCCTGATGGTGTCGCGCTGGTTGTCGCGGGCGCGGCCTGCGACGTTGAGCATCTAGGAACCGTCATGCCGCTCAAGATTGTCCCTGATAATACCAACATCGGCTTTGTCCGGATGCGCTTTGTCGCGTTCGCGCTGACCTTGTTGCTGACACTTGGTTCCATCGGCTTGCTCGCAACGCGCGGTCTCAACCTGGGCGTCGATTTCGTCGGCGGGTTGACCATGGAAGTCGAGTTCAAGGCGCCGCCGCCGCTCGACGCCTTGCGCACCAAGGTCGACAGCCTGGGGGTCGGCACATCGGCGTTGCAGGAATTCGGCAGCCCCAACAATATCCTCATCCGGCTGCCCTTGCCCGAAGGTGATCAGGCTGCGGTGCAAAAGGTTGTTGCCAAGGTGCAAACCGGCCTCAAGGCGCAATATGGCGATGTCAATTTCCGCCGGGTAGAAAGCGTTTCGGGCAAGGTCTCGGGTGAGCTCATCAAGAGCGGCATCTGGGCTGTGGTGCTGTCCATGGCGGCCGTGGCGCTGTTCACCTGGTTCCGCTTTGAATGGTATTTCGGCATTTCGACCGTCGTCGCGCTGGTCCATGATGTCATCGTCACGCTGGGGTTCTTTGCGCTGACCCAGCTGGAATTCGACCTCAATGTGGTGGCCGCCATCCTGACAATCATCGGCTATTCGCTCAATGACAAGGTCGTCATCGACGATCGCATCCGCGAGAATCTGCGCAAATATCGCACCATGGACATTGGGCCGATTATCGATCTTTCGGTCAATGAAACCCTGCCGCGCACGGTGATGACGTCGGTGACGCTGCTGGCGGCGCTGTCGTCGATGCTGTTTCTTGGGCCGGACGTGATCTTCGGCTTTACCGCGGCGATGATGCTGGGGATCGTGGTCGGGACTTACTCGTCGATCTTTGTCTCATCGTCGTTGCTGATTTCGCTGGGCGTCAAAAGCCGTGCGGCGCCGGTGGAATCGAACGCCGAGCGCGTGGTGCGGCGCCCGGGCAAGTAACCCGCCCGGCGCCCCGGCGCTGTCAGACCAGCGTTCCGATCCCGTCACAACTGAGGTCGAACGCCGCCAATCCGGCCTCCAGGTCGGTGCTGAAGGTTGGTTCGTCCAACATCCAGTCGGCGGCGGAATCGATTTCCTCGGTCGCGGCTTCCATGGCGTCGGTCCATTCGCTGGCGTCGAACGTGCCGCGCCCGATCATCGCAAGCGCGATGACTTCGGCTTGCTCGTCATCGGCCAGATCATCGACGATGGCGCGCAATTCGGCTTCGGCCGGGTTGCCATCGCCATCTTCGTCCGGGCCATCCTCGATGGTATCGACGGCACCGTCATCGACGGGGTTGGAGCCTTCGTCGGGATCGCTTTCGGGCACCAGCACTTCATATTCGCGAGCGCGCAGTATGATGCGGCAAACGGTTTCGACAGAGACGGAAAGTTCCATGGGCGCCGGGCCTTTCGATGCGGTGACAGGATACGCCCCATCAACCCGTGGCGAAAGCCGATGTTCCGCCGGTTACAGCGGGGCAGCACAAATCCCGTAGTTTACGCACCATTGGCTGGCGAGGCCAACGAGCAGTGCGCCGGCGAGCCAGAGCAGCTTGCCGCGGGTTGAAAGCTCGGCCTTGCCGGTCATTCGGCTGCCATCGCTGCTGCGGGTGCGCCCGTCAGCCGCGCCTTTGCCGCATCATATTCGCGCCGCAACTTTGCTATGAACTCGCCGGCCGGCAACACCTGCTTGACGGCGTTGATGCCTTGGCCACAGCCCCAGATATCTTTCCATGCCTTGGCATCGGTGTTGCCGCCGCTGCCGAAATTCATGGCGCTGGGGTCCGAAATCGCCAGATTGTCGGGGTCCATGCCGGCGTTGACGATGGAAGGGCGCAGATAATTGCCGTGAACGCCGGTGAACAGGTTGGAATAGACGATGTCCGATGCCACCGAATCGACGATCATGTCCTTGTATGGCTGCGCGGCGCGAGCCTCGGCCGTGGCGATGAACGCCGATCCGATATAGCCGAAATCGGCACCCAACGCCTGGGCCGCCAGCACGGCGTCGCCGGTTGCCATCGATCCCGAAAGCGCCAGCGGGCCATCGAACCATTCGCGGATTTCCTGCACCAGTGCAAAGGGCGAGATGGTGCCGGCATGGCCACCGGCGCCGGCAGCAACGGCGATAAGGCCGTCGGCGCCCTTCTCGATGGCCTTTTTGGCGAATTTGTTGCTGATGATGTCATGCATGACGATGCCGCCATAGCTGTGGATGGCCTGGTTGACGTCCTCGCGCGCACCCAGCGACGTGATGATCATCGGCACCTTGTATTTCACGCACAGCGCCAGATCGTCCATCAACCGGTCGTTGGATTTGTGGACGATCAGGTTGACGGCATAGGGGGCATCCTGCGGGGTCAGCTCGGTGTTGAGGCGTTGCAGCCATTCCTCGAACTGCGCAATCGGCCGGGCATTCAGGCTGGGGAAGCTGCCGATGATGCCGGCGCGGCATTGCGCCATCACCAGCTCCGGCCCGGAAATAATGAACAGCGGCGAACCAATGACCGGGATGGACAGGCGGTTCTGGAATGCGGCAGGCATGGACATTTTCAAGAAGCTCCAGAGCAGTTGACGCGAACGTTAGCCTTCGTTGTCGAAAATTGCCACCACCGGCTTTTGGGAGGCAGTGACGCAGGCGCGAAACATTCCCGGCGTGTTGAACGACCATCCCGCCGTGCCATCATGGCCGGCGAAAATGACACCGCCATCGCCGCCGATGGCCTTCAACTGCGCGATGACGGTATCGGCGGCGACTTGCGGGCTTTCGCCCAGAAAGCGGACACGCGCCGAAATCTCGTGCGCGGCGCTGGTGCGGATGAAATCCTCCCCCGATCCAGTGGCGGAAATGGCCACCGCGTCATCGGCCCAGGTGCCGGCGCCGATCAGCGGCGAATCGCCGATGCGACCCCAGCGCTTGCCCGTGAGTCCGCCAGTCGATGTTGCAGCGGCCAACCGGCCCTGCGCATCGCGTGCCACGGCGCCGACGGTGCCATATTTCAGTGCCTTGTCGAACAACGGCTCGCCGCGTGCGGCGGCGGCCTTCATGGCTTGCAGCGCCGCCCAGCGTTCCTCGGTGCGGAACCAGGCGGGATCGACCTGTTCAAGCCCTTGTTCGATGGAAAACACATCGGCGCCATCGCGCGCCAGCAAGATGTGCGGGCTGTGTGCCATCACGGCGCGCGCCAGGCTGATCGGATGGCGTGTACGCCGTGCCCCGGCGATGGCGCCGGCGGCACGCGTTGCGCCGTCCATGATCGCCGCATCAAGTTCGTTGCGGCCATCGGCGGTGAACACGGCGCCGCGGCCGGCGTTGAACTGCGGGTCATCCTCAAAGCTGCGGACGACGGCTTCGACAGCATCGACGGCACTGCCACCGGCGCCAAGGATGTCGCTGCCCACGGCCAATGCTGCGGCCAGGCCGGCGCGATAGGCTTCGCCTTCGCCGATGCGCGCCCTGGTCATGGTGCCGGAGCCGCCGTGGATGGCGAGCGACCAGGCGGGGGGAGCAGCGGTCATCGACGGTACCTTTGCGAAGCGTGTGCCTGCGTAGCCATCAACAGCGCCAGGGTCATCGCATTTCGGCAGCCTTGCGGCGCGCCAGATGCAGGCTTAACCTTTTGCCAAGCTTTTGTGGGAGGCGAGGATGGCATTGCAGGTGATTGGCGCTGGCCTTGGCCGCACCGGGACGATGACGTTGAAGACCGCGCTCGAGCAGCTGGGGCAGGGGCCCTGTCATCACATGATCGAGGTGTTTGCCCATCCCGAACAAGTGCCGTTCTGGCGTGCGGCGGCGGGCGGTGGTCCAGTGGATTGGGATGCGGGCATGGCCGGATACAAGGCCAGCGTCGATTGGCCGAGCGCGCATTTCTACAAGCAACTGGCAGCACATTATCCGGCGGCAAAGGTAATACTCAGCCGCCGCGACCCAGGGCGCTGGTATGAAAGCATGTCAGAAACCATTTTGAAGTCGATGGCGATGCCGGTGTTCAGCGGCGCCGATGGTGCCGAAGCGCCGATGCATTTTGCCCGCATGATCGTCGCCGAGCAGACGTTCGGCGGCGATTTCAGCCGGGACAATGTCATCGCTGCCTTTGAACGGCACAACGCCGAGGTGGTCCGGTCGATTCCGCCGGAACGCTTGCTGGTGTTCGAGGCGGTTCATGGCTGGGAACCGCTGTGCACATTCCTGGGCGTGCCGGTGCCGGACACGCCCTTTCCGCGGACCAATTCGCGCGAAGAATTCTGGACCCATACCGTGGCACCGATGCGCAACCCATAAGGGCTGCGCAACCGATGACAAGTGATGGTTGGTAGCAGCGGGCAGATTTGAACTGCCGACCTCCGGGTTATGAATCCGGCGCTCTCACCAACTGAGCTACGCTGCCATTTTCCAGTGAGGCGCCCCTATAGTCGTCCCCATGGCAAAGGGTCAACTAGAAGGAATAGACGAGGGTGAGGCGGGTAACCGTATCGCTGTTTTCGAGGCCGAGCGGCGGGTTGGATTCATTGTTGAACTGGAACGAGGCCCGCGCCGACAACGCGCCGTTGAGCTTTGCCGTCAACGCCGTGATTGACTGGAACGAGGTGTTGAAGCTGTCGTAATACAGCGTCGCATTCTCGGTGAAGGTGATGCCGTCGTTGATCGCCCACAGGAAGTTGACCGCACCGCGCGCCGCCAGCGTATTATCGTTGAATCCATCGGTGAATCGGGTCTGGCGCAGCGCCGGGCCAGCTTCGACGGCGAGTTTCAGATCATCGGAGTTGAGGATCTTGTAGCCAAGGCCGAGCGATTCGGTGAAGCGGCTGTTGAAACCCGAGAACGGATCGCGGTCATAGGACAAGGTCAGCAATGCATAGAAGTTCGGTGTGATGTTGTAATTGCCCTCATAGCCAGCAAAGTAGCGCTCGCGTGAGGTGACGCCGTCCTGCTTTTGATAATCCACAAAGCCGCGCACCGCGTGTTTCCACTGGCGGGTTTCCTTGGCCAGATTGACGCCGATGGCGAGGCCCTTGGTATCGGTGTTGCCGCTGGAGATGAAACCGCCGGCTTCGCCAGATCCGGTCCAGCCTTCGAAGACGCCTTGCGATGCGAGTTTTTCTTGCTTGGCTGAGGCATTGGCGGCGTTGATTGCGGCGACCTTGGCATCGATTTCGGCGACGGAACCGGGGTTGGTTTTCTTGGCGATGTCGGTGATGGTCTTCAACTGTGCTTCGTCCCCGGCGGCGGCATCGAGCATGGCGGCGACCGCATCCGGCAATGGCGCAGCCATGGCGGCATTGGCGCAGAGCAACAAAACGGCGCCGATGGCGAAATTGGTCTTCACGTCGATTCCCCCGAAAACAAGCCAGTCGAACGCGATGCGGATAACCGAGATGACACCGAAACAATAGCCGAAATCAGACAATGCAGCGTTTCGACGGGGCTGTTGTTGTTGCCATAGTTCGGGCAAGAGCGCCGCCATGAGCCTTGCCGATATCCAGCCGATTCCCCTCAGCCTTGTCGATACCGACTTGCCGGCGGCGGCATCGGCGTTCGGCGACGCCTTTGCCCGCACCGGGTTCGCTGTGGTCAGTGACCACGGCATTCCCCAGGCCTTGATCGACCGGGCGCTCGCCGCCACGCGTGCGCTGTTCGCCCTGCCCAAAGCGGCAAAGACCGCCTATGTGGTGCCCGGCGGCGGTGGCCAGCGCGGCATGACAGCCTTTGGTGTGGAGGCGGCAAAGGGCGCGGCGCGGTCCGACCTGAAGGAGTTCTGGCATGTCGGGCAGAACCTGCCCGCAGGGCATGGCTTTGCCGCGATGATGCCCGCCAACATCTGGCCCCGCGAAGTGGCGGATTTCGAACCGGCGGTGCAGGCGCTTTATGATGCGCTGCAGGCCGCCGGGGTGCGGATGCTGCGCGCGATTGCGGTGCACCTGGGGCTGGCCGCCGATTTTTTCGATGCGACGGTCAAAGATGGCAATTCCATCCTGCGACTGCTGCATTATCCGCCGGTGCATGGTGCCGAGCCCGGCGCAATTCGGGCGGGCGCACACGAGGACATCAACGTCATCACCCTGCTGCTGGGGGCAGAGGAAGCCGGCTTGCAACTGCTGGACCGCGATGGCCAGTGGCGCGATATTGCGGCGCCGCCGGGCAGTCTGGTTTGCAACATCGGCGATATGTTGCAGCGCCTGTCCGGCGCGCGCCTGCCATCGACGACGCATCGTGTCATCAATCCGTCACCGGAACGCGCGGCCTTTCCGCGATACTCGACGCCATTCTTTCTGCATTTCAGGCCCGATTATTTGATCGAGACAATGCCCGGCGGTCCGCGGCAATGGCCGCCGATGACTGCGGATGACTATCTTCGTGAACGGCTGCGCGAGATCAAGCTGCTGTAGCATGGGCGTAACATATTGCGCCGACAGGCGATGAAACCTCGGAAGGATGACGATGCGGATATTGCTGGCGGCGATTGGCTTTGGATTGGCTGCTCCCTGTGTCGCGGCGCCGGTGCTCGATACGCCGGTAAAGGATGATTTCTGGCTGGCGGGCCGCGCAGCGCTGGCCGAACGTCTGGCCGTCGCCAACCGGCCAAAGCGCGCCAAAAATGTCATCCTGATGATCGGTGACGGCATGGGTATCGCCACCATCACCGCCGCGCGCATCTTTGATGGCCAGAACCCGGGCGATGGCAAGCCGCGCCGTTCGGGCGAGGAAAACAGCCTGAGTTTTGAAAAGCTGCCGCACGTCGCGCTGGTCAAGACCTATAACAGCAATGCCCAGGTGCCCGACAGCGCCGGCACCGCGAGCGCGATGAACACCGGGGTGAAGACCAAGATCGGTTACATCAATTTCGCCCAGAACCAGACGGCGGCGGATTGCGCCACGCCCGAAAAACTGCCGCGCACCATTGCCGAAATCGCCAAGGGGCAAGGCATGGCCGTCGGCATCGTGACGACGACGCGGATCACCCATGCCACGCCGGCGGCGGTGTTCGGCCATGAACCCAACCGCAACTGGGAAGGGTCGGACAAATCCTATGCGCTCGCCGATCGCAAGGACCATTGCCCCGATCTGGCCAGCCAGCTTGTGGACTTCAAACCGGGTGGTGGCCTGGACCTCGCGCTTGGCGGTGGCCGGGCGCGTTTCCGGCCGCTTGCCGATGGTGGTCTGCGCGATGATGGCGCCGATCTGGTGGCGAAATGGCAGGCGCGGTTCCCCAAGGGGCAATACGCCAAGGATGCCGCGGCATTCCGGGCATTGCAGCCGGGGGCAACGGGCCCGGTGCTCGGGCTGTTCACCGATGATCATTTGAGCTTTGAAACCGACCGCGACCCGGCCAGGGAGCCGAGCCTGACCGAGATGGCGACGTTCGCCGTCAAGAAGCTGAAGGCGGCGAGCCCCAAGGGTTATTACCTGATGATCGAGGGCGGGCGCATCGATCACGGCCATCATGGCACAAATCCCTATCGTGCGCTGTCGGATGCGCAACAATTCAGCCGGGCGGTCGCGGCGGTTCTGGCATCGGTTGACCTCAACGAGACGCTCGTGTTGGTCACCGCCGATCACAGCCATGTCATGACCATCGCCGGCTATCCGGAGCGCGGCAACGACATCCTTGGCTACATCAAGAATGTCGCGGCCGGCGAATCGCGCGGCAACACCAGCAAGGAAGGCTGGGCGCTCGATGATCGCGGTCAGCCGATGACGACGATCAGCTATGCCAACGGACCCTTTGTGTCGCCCGGCCTGTCACGCCTGTTGCCGCCGACCGACAAGAATTACCTCGCCAACAAGCTGCACGGAACCGACAGCGAGTCGCATGGCGGGGAGGATGTGGCACTGTTCGCCGATGGCCCGCGCTCCGATCTGGTCGGCGGTGTCATCGAACAGAATGTGATTTTCCACATCATCGCCGAGGCACTCGGCTGGCGCTAAATCGCCGAGGCACTCGGCTGGCGCTAACCTTGGCTGCTGTTCACCGTCTCGACCACCAGGACACTCGCCAGACCGACCGCGACAACGGCGCCGCCTAGGATGCCGATGGCAAGGCCGATAATCCAGAACAGCCGCCCTGGCCGCTTGCGCGATGGTGGATGATTGTCCGTACGCAACATTTCAATCCCAATGGCCGCACCATTACACGCGCCGCCTTACCTTTGGATAAAGCAAGAAACGTGCCATCGTTGGCAATCACGCCAACAGGCTGGAATCGCTTGGCGTGGTTAACGGGCCTGTCATCAATGTGTAAAATGCACCGACACTCAGGCGTAATATGCCGCCATGAATGTCAAACCATCGGGGGGGGCATTAAGGCCCAGCGCCGTCCGATCCCGGGCCTCCAGCGCAGCCTTCAAGTCTGCGGCGCTCCACCGGCCCTGGCCGACCAGTTTGAGGCAACCCGTCATTGAACGCACCTGATGATGCAGGAACGACCGCGCCGCCGCCTCGATAATCACCTGTTCGCCGTCCCGGTGCACGGCCAGCCTGTCCACGGTCTTCACCGGCGAAGCCGATTGGCACGCCGTCGATCGGAAGGTGGTGAAATCGTGAAAGCCGACAAGCAATTGTGCGGCGTCATGCATCGCCGCGGCATCCAGCGCCGCCGACACCCGCCAAGCGAGGCCATCCTGCCATGTCAACGGGGCCCGGCGGTTGACGATGACATAGCGATACGAACGCCCGGTGCAATCGAAGCGTGCGTGGAACCCCGGCGCCTCGGCGCAATCGGTGATGGCGATCGGGTGACGCTCGGTCAGCGCATTGATCGCCTCCATCAACCGATACGGCGTCATCGGTCGCTCCAGGTCGAAATGCGCCACCATGGCCGCGGCGTGAACTCCGGCATCGGTGCGGCCGGCGCCGTGCACGGCAACTGCCTCTCCGCTGAACGCATGGATTGCCGCTTCGATGGTGCCTTGCACCGATGACGCATTGGTCTGTCGTTGCCACCCGGCAAATGGCCGCCCGTCGAATTCGATGGTGATGCGAAACCGTTTCACCCGGCAATGGTGCCCGATGGGATGGTCCAGCCGTTGAGCAGATCGCGAACCGCCATCGCCGGTTTGCCGGGTCGCTGAACCAGAACCGCCCGCAGTGCGCCGTCTCCCGTGCCGATGGTCAACCGGTCACCGATGACGCCCGGCGTGAAATCGCCCGCAACCACCTCGGCGGCCAATATCTTCAATCGTTCGCCGGCGATTTCGGCAAACGCCCCCGGCGCCGGATTGTAACCGCGCACCGCGCGCTCCAGCATGGCCGCAGGCATGGTGAAATCCAGCCGCGCCTCGGCCTTGCTGATCTTGGGCGCCAGCGTCACGCCCGCGTCCGGCTGCGGTGTGCCGTGCAAAGCGCCGGCAAGCGCCTCCACCATCAGCGCGGCGCCCATCACACCCAATTCGTTGGTCAATTCCCCCGCTGTCTTGCCATCCACGGGAGTCGCGCGCGCCAGGATCATCGGCCCGGTATCGAGCCCGGCCTCCATCTGCATGATCGTCACCCCGGTCTCGGCATCGCCGGCCAGGATGGCCCGCTGAATCGGCGCGGCGCCGCGCCAGCGCGGCAACAGCGAGGCGTGGATATTGAGGCAACCCCGCACCGGCACATCAAGCACCGCCTGCGGAAGCAACAGCCCATAGGCCGCAACCACCGCAACATCGGGCTGCAACGCTGCAAACATCGCCTGTTCGCCCGCATCACGCAGCGTTCGGGGCGTATGCACCGCAATCCCCAGAGCTTCGGCGCGCAGCTGGACGGCCGATTTCGCCAGCGTCTTGCCGCGGTTCGCCGGTTGCGGCGCCCGGGTGTACACGGCGATAACTTCGTGCCCCGCCGCCACCAGCGCATCGAGCGCCGGGACGGCAAACGGGGGCGTGCCCATGAAGATAATTCGCATGGGGGTGGTTAGAAGGAAGTGGCCTGTGGCGGCAAGCGGTTTGCGCTTTTATCCCGCGCTCGCCACCACGGTTACCGCGCGGCGGTTCTGGGCCCAGGCAGCTTCATCAGAACCCTCGGCAAAGGGGCGTTCCTTGCCATAGCTGATGGTGCCCATCCGCCCGGTATCAACACCCTGCGCCGCCAGGAAATTCTTTGCGGCGGTGGCACGGCGGTCGCCCAGGGCCAGGTTGTATTCACGGGTGCCACGCTCATCGGCATGGCCCTCCACGGTAATCTTGATGGCGGGATAACGTGCCAGCCATTCGGCCTGCTTGCCAAGGATGGTGCGGGCTTCCTCGTCGAGTTCATAGGAATCATACTGGAACAGCACGCGATCAGACCCCGATTGCGCCGCGAAATCGGCGGCCGAACCTGGAATATTGGCATTGCCCACATCGGCGACCGGCGGCACGCCCTCGTTGGCGGGTGGCGGTGTCGTCGGGGTCATCGGCTCGCTGGCCATCGGCGGCGCTGGCGGCAAGTCCTTCTTCTTGGTCGCGCAGGCGGAGACCGTCAGCGCCATCACGGCGATAAGGGGCAGGGTGAGCGAACGCTGAAACATGCCGAAAACCTTCCTTGTGTAACACTGCAACCCCTGCATGACCCTTCTAGTCACTCAGGGCATCATGGCAACAACGGCGACCCCGTTGCCTTCATGGCAACAACGGCGACCCCGTTGCCTTCATGGCAACAACGGCGACCAAGCGGGGTCGGATCCATCCAGCGGGGTCGGCACCTTGCGCTCGTTCTGCCCCGACAGGTCGACCGAAAACAGATCGACCGGGCCACCGCGTGCGGACCGGAAGAACAGGATGACCCGGCCATTGGGCGACCAGGTCGGGCCTTCGTCCTGATATGCGTTGGTCAGCAGGCGTTCCCCCGAGCCATCGGGCTTCATCACGCCAATCGAAAAACGCCCGCCACCCAACCGGGTAAAGGCGATGAGATCCCCACGCGGACTCCACACCGGCGTTGCGGCGCGGCCTTCGCCGAAACTGATGCGCTGTTGCCCCGAACCATCGGCGCCCATGACATACAATTGCTGCGAGCCGCCCCGGTCGCTTTCGAAAACGATCCGCTTGCCATCGGGCGAATAGCTTGGCGCGGTGTCGATCCCCGGCTGGCTGGTCAATCGCGTCAACTGGCGACTGCTCAGGTCCAACCGGAAAATATCGGTGTTGCCGCCGGTCGACATCGAAAATATCAGGTTGGATCCATCGGGCGCAAACCGCGGCGCAAAGCTCATGTTGGGGAAATCACCAATGGCCTGCTGCTTGCCGGAACCGAGGGTATAGAGCCAGACCCGCGGCCGGTTCCCCTCGAACGACATATATGTGATGGTCTGCTGGTTCGGTGCGAACCGCGGTGTCAGCACAAGGTTCTGGCCGCTGGTCAAAAATCGATGCCCGGCGCCATCCTGGTCCATCACGGCCAACCGCTTGATACGCTTGGTCTTTTTTCCCGTTTCGGAAACATAGACGATGCGGCTGTCGAAATAGCCGGTTTCGCCGGTCAACCGCGAGTACACCAGATCGGCACATTTGTGCGCCGCCCGGCGCCAACCGGCGGCGGTGGTGACAAAGCCTTGCCGCGCCAGTTCCTCGGCCGAAAACACATCATAGGCATAACAGCCGACGGTGATGCCGCCATCGGGATTGGCCGCGACCGTGCCGGTGACCAGCGCCTGCGCCGCCACCGTGCGCCAATTGGCGAATTGCGGCCGCGTGACATCGGGGACAGCGACCGTGGTGGTGTAGGCCGCCGGATCGATTGGCCGGAACAGACCGGATGATTTCAGGTCGTTGGCAATCACCTGGGCAACCTTGGCGCCCAGGTCGACCGTGCTGCCGGCTTCGGTCGCGGCGGCGGCGGTCGGTGCAAAGGCCGGAACCGCGATGGGCAGCGGTTGGGCAATGCCGGAGTTGATGTCGACCCTGATAGGGGCAGCCGTTACGGGCAAGGCGAAGGCGAAAGCAAGGAACAGGATACGCATGGCCGGGGTGTAGCACCGCGCCGCCGGGGAGGGGAGGGGGTGCATCACGTCATGCTCTCCGGATCGAAATTGATTTCGGCCGATTTCCACAGATCATACAGCTTTGGCGGCAGCTTGAGCGGCGAGCAGCGCAGCACCGCGCGCTTTGCGGTTTCGGCAAAGGCCCGCGAATAATCCGCATTCCCGGCGCTGACGCCGGTTTGCGAGACCACACTCGGTACGCCGATCACCCGGCCATCGCGGCCGAAATCGGCACGGATGAGGACGGTCATCTTGCGGACATCGGCACCGCCAATCGGCGGGTTCCAGCATGGTGCGACTTGTGACTGGATGGCTTGGGCCAGGGTCGCGGCAGCGCGAGGGTCGATGGTCGCCGATTTTGGCGCGGCGGCGCCGATGCTCTTGGCGAGGTCCGACGTGTCCAGCGGTTTCACCCTGGCTTTCGGCAAGGCCTTGTCGATCAGGTTGCTCAGGGTGGACATATCCATCGGCTTGGCCTCGGCGCGCGGCTTGTCCGCGGGCTTTTTCGGCGGCTCGGGCTTCACATCGGGAAGCGGGATGGCATCGGTCGGCGTCGCCGGTGTCGGCTCGGGCGGTACTGTATCGGCGGGGGCTGGCGCGGTGGTTTCCTGTGGAGCGGCCTTCATCGATGGTCTTGGCGCCTCCGTCACACGCGGCACATCGGCGATATCGACGAATTCGACCGGCACCATTTCTTCGGCGGGATCGAGCGGCCGCTGGCTCCATTGCCAGCCGATGCTCAGCGCCGCAAACAGCAGGATATGGGCGACGCCGGCACCCAACAACGCCTGGCGTTCAGTCAACATGGCCGGTCACGCGCGCTTTTTCGCTGGCGGCTTGCTGTCACTCACCAGCGCCACCTTGCGGAACCCCGCCGCCGAAACTTCGCCGACGATCTCCATGACCCGGCCATAATCCAGCGCCCGGTCGGCGCGCACATAGACCCGCGCATCATCCCCGGCGCCGGAGCGTGCCTCGCGGATTGCCGCCAGTTTTGCCGGAAGGGCGGCGGACGCCACCTTTTGCTGGTCGATGAACACCTGGCCCCTGGCATCGATGCTGACCTGTATCGGCACATCGTCGGATTTCAGCGCCTTGGCCTTTGAATCGGGCAGATCGACGGGCACGCCTGTCACCAGCAAAGGCGCCGTCACCATGAAAATGATGAGCAGCACCAGCATGACATCGACCATCGGCGTGATGTTGATATCGGCCATCGGTTGCCGCTTGCCGCGCCGGGTGTTGATGCCCATCGCCATTTATTTTTCTTCCATCCCGTCAAGCTGCCGTGACAACAGCCCCTGGAATTCCTCGGCAAAGGCGCTGAGCCGCGCCTCCAGCCGCCCGACATTGTGCAGCAGTCGGTTATAACCGATGACCGCCGGGATGGCCGCGAACAGCCCGATGGCGGTGGCAAACAACGCCTCGGCAATGCCCGGCGCCACCACCGCCAGCGTGGTGTTCTGTGACGCCGCAATCGAGGTGAAACTGCGCATGATGCCCCAGACTGTGCCAAACAGCCCGACGAACGGTGCCACGGCGCCAATGGTGGCGAGGATGTTGAGCTTGTCGCCAAGATCGTCGATCTCGCGTGCGATGCTGACTTGCGTCACCGATGCCAGCCGCGACCGCACACCTTCCCGGTCAATGCGCCCCCGCGCCAGGCTGCGCCGCCACTCGTTCATGCCGGCAACGAACAGCTTGGCGCTGGGGTGGGTCGCCTTGGCGGCGGGGTCGTAAAGCGCGTCAAGACTTTCGGCCTTCCAGAACCAGTCCTCGAATTGTTTGGCCTGTTCGTTGATGGCACGCAGGCGGCGCGAGCGTTCAAAGATGATCGCCCAGGACCAGACGCTGGCCGCCAGCAGGCCAAACATGACCAGCTTGACGACGATATCGGCCTCGAGAAACAACGCCCAGGGACTGAGATCCGAAGCAGCTTTGGCAATGGGGTCCATTATACAGTCGCGGCCTGTTGCATGAGGAGGGTAAAGCGTTCGTGCCACGCCTTGGACTGGCGCCGCGGCCGGCCGTCCATGTCGAGAAACGCAGCGGTAACGGTGGCGGAGCACAGCATTTCTGCGCCGCGCATGACATCATGCACGAGGCAGGTTGCGGCGGCGCGCACCTGGGTGACGCGGCTGACGACGGTCAATTGATCGTCAAGCCGTGCCGGCCGGTGCCAGATGATGTTCATGGCGTGGACGGCATAATAGCCGGTCTTTTCGGCCATCATCTCGGTGTGGATGACGCCGGTCAATCGCAGCATCTCTGTGCGGGCGCGCTCCATGTAGCGCAGGTAGTTGGCGTGATAGACGATGCCCGTCAGGTCGGTGTCCTCGAAATAGACACGGATCGGCAGGATGTGCCGACCAGCGACGATACGGCCTTCGGTGGGGAGATCAGGGGTCACGCGCCTGTCTTAGGGGAGAGCGCGGGCAGGGGGAAGCACGGTCCGCCGCAGATAAGCATCGGGCGGGCAGAGCTCGCGCCCATACCCGCCCTAAGCAACAGGGGTCTGGGGTTTATCCCAGCCTGCGGCAGGCGCGTTAGCTCCCGCCGGAGGCTCTTAAGCCTCGACTTTTTCCGGACGCGGCAAGCGCTTCTCGACGATACGCGCCGACTTGCCCGAACGACCACGCAGATAATAAAGCTTGGCGCGCCGCACAACACCGCGGCGCACGACTTCGATGGCTTCGATCGACGGCGAATACAGCGGGAAGACGCGCTCCACGCCTTCGCCGAACGAGATCTTGCGCACGGTGAATGACGAACCCATGCCGCAATTGGAGCGGGCGATGCAGACGCCTTCATAATTCTGGACGCGAGTGCGTTCGCCTTCGACGACCTTCACGCCGACTTTCAACGTGTCACCGGCGCGGAACTGCGGAATCGGGCGCTTGGCAACGGCCTTGGCGATATTTTCGGCTTCGATCTGCTGGATGAGATTCATCTCATTCCTCCTTTTTCTTGTCGTGCGCGCCAGAGGGCGGTTGACCCGCGGCGTCGGAATGACGCTGCCAAAGGTCTGGCCGCCGTGACCGTGTGTCCTGTTCGGACCGCTCCATTCGCCATTTGGCGATCTTTGCGTGATCCCCCGATCGCAACACTTCGGGGATCAAAAGGCCTTCCCATTCGGGGGGCCTTGTGTAGTGCGGGTGTTCGAGCAGCCCCGTTTCGAAGCTTTCGTCCACACCGCTCAAGGCCGCGCCCATTACACCGGGAAGCAGCCGCACGCAAGCATCGAGCAGCACGGTCGCCGCAACCTCCCCGCCAGACAGGATATAATCGCCGATCGAGACCTCCTCGATGGCCCGGCCGGCGAACAATCGCTCGTCAAAACCCTCGAACCGGCCGCATAAAAGCGTGACACCGGGACCGGCAGCGAGGCTGCGCACCCGCGCTTGGGTCAACGGCACTCCGCGCGGTGTCAGCGCAATCACCGGCGTGCCATTTTCCACCCCATCCACCGCCGCCGCTACGACATCGGCGCGCAGCACCATGCCGGGGCCGCCACCGGCCGGGGTATCATCGACACTGCGGTGCTTGTCCATCGCCCAATCCCGGATGTTATGCACGTCGCACGACCAGATGCCGTCGGCGAGCGCGCGGCCGGCAAGGCTGTGGCCAAGTGTGCCCGGGAACATTTCCGGATAGAGCGTAAGGATGGTCGCAGACCACGTCATGGCGCCATCATCCCTGGGTCCAGTCTTCCACCTGCAAGCCCGGAACATCGGCAAAATCGCGAATGTTCGCGGTCACCACCGCCAGGCCCAAAGACAAGGCATGTGCGGCGATCAGCCGATCGAACCGCCCGCGACGGAAGGGCAGGCGCGCATATGCCCGCGCCGCCGTGTCGTCGAATGGCAATGCCGGCACCACCGCCAGCAGGGATTGCAGTCGTTGGGTTGCGGCTGGGCTGTCGATGTCTGTCCCCAGCAACAGTTCGGCGAGGACGATCGTTGATGTCGCCAACGCGCCTTCGTCCATCTGTTCAATCCGGTGGCGGAGTTGTGGGATCGCAGCGTCGAGAATGAAAATGCAGATGTTCGTGTCGAGCAGATACCGCGGTTCAGCCGCCATTGCGCAGCCTTGCCTCGATATCCGAAGGTCGCTCGTCGAACTCCCGATCTTCGCTGGCGATCGGTTTTAACCCAGGAATGCTGCCCCAAATCCCCGTCAGATCGATCTTTCTGGGTTCGTCGCGCACCTGCTCCACAATCCAGCGTCCCTGTTCCTCGCGCACTTCCACTGCCATCCCCGGTGTCACCGCAAAACTTGCCGGAAACCGTACGGCATTGGCATTGCCCGATTTGAAAACCTTGGTGCGCGCCATCACGACCCCTGTATACACAAGGCGTATATACTAGACGAGCCACTCGAGGTCAACGACCACTCTTTCGCCGACCTCCGGCACCGCCGGCGACTGAAACGGCACCATAACCGTCTTCCCGTCGAGCCTGGTGATCTCCAATATGTCCCCCGCATTGAAATTCTCGATCGCCGTCACCGTGCCGATCGGCTCGCCCGTCGTCGTCACAACCGCCATCCCGATAATATCAGCATGATAATATTCGCCCTCAGCCAGCGGCGGCAGGCTGTCACGCGGCACCGCCAGCAATGTCCCCCGCAGCCCCTCCGCCGCGGTGCGATCGGTAATCTCGGTAAAGCGTGCCACCGCGCCGATCTTGTCCGGCCGCAGCGATTTGAGCGTAAGCGTTCGCCCGCCGGCACTGAAGACCTTGTGCGCGCTCAGTGATTCCAGCCCGCGCGCGAACAGTTTCAGCCGCACTTCGCCGGTAATGCCATGGGCACCGGCCACTGCCGCGAGGGTCACATCAGTCTTCACGGGGGCGTACCTCGATCAGCCGCGGCCAGAAAATGAACAGCGCCATCGCCGCAACTGGCACAAACCATAGCACGTCAAGCCCCAGCGTGCCGCGCAGCCGCTGATCCGACACTGTATAGGCGATAACCATCATCACGATAACCGCGGTCGTTCTGCGACTGCTACGGCGCAGCAGGCCCAGCGCGACGATCAACGCCAGCCCGCCAAACAACAGATGGCCATCAACACCAAGCCAGCGTGAATGCGCAGCCGGCGCCATTGCGTGCAGCCAGGCCTGGGAAAGCGCGATCCCCACCATCACCGCGGCAAGTCCGCCGGCGACGGTGGGGATCAGCTTGCGGCTCAGGCGGCTGGCTCGGCTTCACCGGCATCGGCAGCAGGTGCGTCTTCGACAACAGCAGCCGCTTCGGCAGCCGGCGCTTCATCGGCAACGGCTTCAACCGCAGCTTCTTCAGGCGCTGCTTCCTCAACCGGCGCTTCTTCCACCACAGGTGCAGCAGCTTCGGCCGCAGCGGCGGCAGCAGCCTGTGCGGCTTCCTTGGCATCAACGATCGCCTGTGCCGCAGCGGCTTCGGCTTCGGCGGCCTTGTCGATGGCGATCTGGGCGCGTTCCTTGGCCTTTTCGCCCGGCTCACCCTTCTTCAAATTGACCTTGGCAGCGCGGGTGCGAACCCCGGCCGCATCGAGGAAGCGTGCAACACGATCCGAAGGCTGGGCGCCAACGCTCAACCAATGCGCGGCGCGCTCGGTATCCAGCTTCACCCGGTCAACATTGTCCTTGGCGAGCAGCGGATTGTAGGTGCCGATCTTTTCCAGGAACTTGCCGTCCCGCGCGTTGCGCGAATCCGTAACCACGATGCGATAATAGGGCCGCTTCTTCATGCCGCCACGTGCCAGGCGAATTGCCAATGCCATTGTCTGTCTTCCTTCTCTACGTTTCTATCGTTTGGTGAATTTATCAAAACCGGGGGGCATCGCCTGGCCGCCGAGCAGCCCTCCAAGCCCGCCACCCATGCCGCCGCCACCCATTTTGGCCATCATCGACGCCATGCCCTTCATGCCGCCCATCTTGCGCAACTTCTTCATGGCCGTGGCCATGTCCATCTGCATCTTGATGACCTTGTTGACCTCCTGAACGGTCGTCCCGGCGCCCTTGGCGATGCGGATCTTGCGCTTGGCGGTCAAAATTTCCGGCTTGGTGCGCTCCTTGGGGGTCATCGACAGGATGATCGCTTCCATCCGCCCCAGCACGTTCTCGTCGATCTTGCCCGATTCCATCGCCTTCTTGGCCTGCGCCATGCCGGGAATCATGCCCGCCAGCGCGCCCAGCCCGCCCATCGCCTTCCTCTGCTTCAATTGCCCGCGCAGATCCTCGAAATCAAACTGCCCCTTGGCCAGCTTGGCCGCCAGTTTCTCGGCATCGGCTTGCTCGATATTGGCGGCGGCGCGCTCCACCAGCCCGACGATGTCGCCCATCCCCAGGATGCGCCCCGCCACCCGCTGCGGATCGAACGCCTCAAGCGCGTCCAATTTCTCGCCCGTCCCGGCAAATTTGATCGGCCGCTCGGTCACGGCCCGCATGGAAAGCGCCGCACCACCACGGGCATCGCCATCCATCCGGGTCAGCACGACGCCGGTCAACGCAACTTCAGCCTTGAACGCCGTCGCCACATTCACCGCGTCCTGGCCGGTCAACGCGTCGACCACGAGCAAAATCTCGTCGGGCTTCGTCGCTGTCGCAATCGCCGCCATCTCGGCCATCAACGCCGTATCGACGTTCAAGCGCCCGGCGGTATCGAGCAGCACGACATCAAAGCCCTGCAACCGCGCCGCCTGCCGCGCCCGTTCGGCAATCTGCACCGGCTGCTGCCCGGAGATCACCGGCAAGGTCGCCACGCCGGTCTGCTCGCCCAGCACGCGCAGCTGCTCCTGCGCCGCAGGCCGCGCTACATCGAGCGACGCCATCAGGATCTTCTTGCCCTGCTTCTCGGTCAGGAACTTGGCCAGCTTGGCCGTCGTTGTCGTCTTGCCCGACCCTTGCAGGCCGACCATCATGATCACCGCCGGCGGCGTAACGTCGATGTTCAGCCCGACGGCTTCGGAACCCAGCAGTTCCACCAGCGCATCATTGACGATCTTGACGACCTGCTGCCCCGGCGTGACGGACCGCACAACCTCGGCGCCAATGGCGCGCTCGGTCACATCGTCGATGAAGGTCTTGACCACCGGCAACGCGACATCGGCTTCCAGCAGCGCAATCCGCACTTCCCGCATGGCCGCACGCACATCGAGTTCCGTGAGCGCCCCGCGCCCCCGAAGTTTCTCGAATACGCTGCCAAGGCGTTCAGACAGGCTGTCGAACAAGGTCTTCCTTCCTCCAAACGAAATTACGCCGGCGGACGAAAACTCGTCGGCCGGCGTGCATCCATGGACGCGCGCCCCCCGTTTGGGGACCGGGTGCCATTAGGCGGAGGGCAGGGGGGTGTCAAGTTTGGCGGTTGGTGGTGGCAGTTGGCGGTGGACAATCACGCCGCACTGGCTCGCTGCAAAAACAGGTGTAGTATGTCATTGGGGCGGAGGACACATGCAATGATCTATCGGGCAATTCTCATCACAACCGCCGCGCTGCTGGCGACCACTGCCCAGGCAGCCGGCGGCGGGGGCGGTGGCGGTGCCTCCACCCCCAGCGCCAGTGCCCCTTCCTACGACCCCGCTGCCGAATATGCCAAGGGCGTCGCCGCCTACAAGGCCGGGGATTTCAAGGCCGCCGACAAGGCCTTTCGCAAGGTCCTCGCCGTCATCCCTCGCGATCCCGCAACCCTCCTCCTGTCGGGCTTGAGCAAGGCCGGTGACGGCGATTTGAAGGGCGCCGCCAAATCCTATGAAAAGGCCTTGAAGGTCGATCCAAACGCCATCCCGGCGCGCCGGGAACACGCCATCACGCTGGCCAAACTCGGTGATTCCGCCGGCGCCGCCGCCGACCTCACAACCCTCAAGACCCGCGCCGCAGCCTGTGCCGACGCTTGCCCGCAAGCCGCCGATTTGAAGGCCGCCATCACCGCAGTCGAAGCCGCAGGTTCGCCCAGCGCGTCGCTGTCGCTGCCACCCCCTGCACTGCTGGCGGGCGCCCGATCAGGCGATGCGGCGTATCTCGGCGCCGTCAGCCTCATCAACCAGGGCCGCTACTCCGATGCGATTGCCGCTCTGCAGGTGGCGCGCGATGCGTTCGGCCCGCATCCGGACGTGTTGACGTACATCGGTTATTCGTGGCGCAAACTTGGCCAATATGATCGGGCCGAAGCCAATTATCGCGCCGCCCTCGCCATCGCCCCCCACCACCGCGGTGCCACCGAATATTATGGGGAGCTGAAGGCCGAACGCGGCGACATCGCCGGTGCCCGTGCCATGCTCGCGCAACTCGACGCGCAGTGCAGTTTCGGCTGCATCGAGGCGGAGGATTTGCGGCGCTGGATCGATGCGCGGGCGGGGTAGTTGAAGGGCCTCTGGCGGCTGGGGCCCCGATTTCTCAAGCGCCCCCAGACCCCATTTTTGTTGGTGCTGATAGCCGCGCCGGCACTCGCTGCTGATTTGCCGATACGCGCCATGCGGTGGGTCGCTTCGGACTCAAACCAGGTAAGGGTCCTCACCCGCACCCCGGCGGAATGTCTCACCCACAGCAGCGTCGCCATCGAGATCGGCCGCGCCGCATTTCGCTCGCCTTTGCTCCTCGGCGGCCAGGCCGCCCGCGCCGGGCTTTCCTGCGACAGCTGCCACCGCAATGGCCGTGGCAACCCCGATTTCCACTTTCCCGGCCTCTCCGGCGCCCCCGGCACCGCCGACGTCACCTCCTCGCTGTTCAGCCGCAAACGCGGCGACGGCACCGATAATCCCAAACCCATCCCCGATCTCGCCATCGCCCCTCACAAGGTTGCCGCCAGGGACTTGCCGACCTTCATCACCGGGCAAATTGTGGAGGAATTCGACGGCGCGCCGCCACCCCCCGCCGTCATCACAGGCCTCGCCGCCTATGTCGCAGCTCTCCAACCCAGCGCCTGTCCCGCCGGCGACACCGCCGTGACCGCCACAAGCACCGCCAACGACGCACGCCGCGCCGTCGCCGCCGCAAAACAATCCCTCATCGCCGGCGACCCCGCCACTGCCGCCGCCATGATCCTCGCCGCCCGCAGCCAATTGGGCCTGCTCGACGAACGCTTTCCCGCCGCGCGCCCGCGTGCCGCCTTGCGCGCTGCCGATGCCGACCTCGCCGCCGTCCTCGCGAAAATCCGCGCCAACGATCCGCGCGCAACCAAATCCCTGCAACAATGGCAGGACAACGCCCCAAACTGGCAGCGCCTCATCGCCGCCACCGAAGCGCAATCGCTGTTCAATCCAGCCCGTCTTGCCGCGGCGCTCCCCGCAACTACCCCTCCGCATCCCGGAACAACGCCCGCTTTGGCCCCAGATAGCCGAACAGAAACGCCGCCACCTTCCGCATCTGGATCTCTTCCGACCCCTCGGTGATGCGGTAGCGCCGGTGGTGGCGATAGATGTGCTCGAACGGCTTGTGCCGCGAATAACCGATGCCGCCATGCACCTGCATCGCCCGGTCTGCCGCCTCGCATACCAGCCTGTTTGCCCAGTAATTGCACATGCTGACCTTGTCCGAAATCTCGCGCTCGATGGCCTTGTGTTCCATATTGTCCATCTGCCACGCCGTCTTGCGAATGAGCAGCCGCAACATCTCGATCTGCGTCGCCAGCTCCACCAGCGGCCATTGGATCGCCTGATTGTCCGCCAAAGGCTTGCCAAACGGCTTGCGCTGGCGCGCATATTTCACGGATTCTTCAACGCAATAATGCGCCGCACCCAGCGAGGACGCCGCCTGGCGGATGCGGTTCTGGTGCACGAACGATTGGCCGATGCCCAGGCCACGGCCGATCTCCCCCCAATAACTGTCCTGCGGCACCCAGACGCCATTATAGCTGACCCGCGGATGGTCGGTCGGCATGTTGAACGTCCACAGATATTCCTCGATTTTCACCCCCGGCGCATCGGCCGGCACAATAAAGCAGGTGATTCCAGCGGCTTCGCCATCCTTGCCGCTGGTGCGGGCAAACACCATGCAGTGCGTGGCGACGTGCATCCCCGTTGACCACATCTTCTCGCCGGTAATCCGCCAGCCCGACACGCCGTCGCGGCTTTCCGGTACTGCCACCGTCTCCATGAAGGTCGCGTCGGAGCCATGGTTGGGTTCGGTCAGTCCAAAGGTCGTCCGCATGGCGCCCGACATCACGGCCTCGCCATCCCGCGCATATTGTTCAGGCGTTGCGAACTCCTTGAACAGCAGGATGAAGGGGTTGTTGCCGACGATCGAATGTTCGTTCTGCAAGTCGTTGTGCAGGCCCAGGCCGCGCGCCGCCAGATGCTCGCGGATGACCGCCATGGCCAGATTGCTGCCGCCCTTGCCGCCCATGTCCACCGGCCAGGCAAAGCGATAATGCCCGGCCTTGTCAGCCACTTGCCGCGCCTCGGTGAGCAGTTCCTCCCACTCATGTTTGGGCAATCCGCCGGCGTCCCAATCTGTCCGCGCATATTCCCGGCGATGGTCGAAAAACCGCATATTGTCGTCGCGGTTCTCGATCGGTTTGATCTCGGCCTCGATGAAGGAGTCAAGCTCCGCCAGATAGGCGGTCAGTTCGGGCGACAGGTCGAAATCCATGCTGCAGGTCCTTGATGATCGTCGGCCATCATGCACTGCGTCCCGCGCTTCGGCGACCTCGGAGTTTTGGGCGGGCCTGGGGTCAGCCGCGCCAGTAATTGTTGGCTGCTGCGATCGTCTGGAAATGAATGGCAATCACCTGGCTGGAAGCAATCAGTTGCGCGCTGTCCTGGTCATAGGCCGCACGAAGCGCCTTGCGGATATCGTCCGAAGGCTGGGTCTTCTTGACGCCGACACGCGCAAGATGGACGGCAAGGTCGAACCCTGCCTCGGCCGTTTCGGTGATCAACGTCGGCAGCCAGGTGGGGGCGGTGGCCATGACACGGTTCCTCGATCAGTTGGAACGGTCAATCATAACGGAAACTGGTGACTGGGCGATGACCAGCCGTTATTCGCCCACCAGCGCCCGGCCGAAATCTTCGGCTTCGAACGGTCGCAGGTCGTCCATCCCCTCGCCAACGCCAACGGCATGGATTGGCAGATGGAACCGCTCCGCCGCCGCAACCAGTACGCCGCCACGGGCCGACCCATCGAGCTTGGTCATCACCAGCCCGGTAATCTTGGCGACATCGCGAAAAACCTCGATCTGGTTCAAGGCGTTCTGCCCGGTCGTGGCATCGAGCACCAGCACCGTGTCATGCGGCGCCGCGGGACTCAATTTCTGGATCACCCGCCGCATCTTGGCCAACTCATCCATCAGGCCCGCCTTGTTCTGCAAGCGGCCGGCGGTGTCGATGATGAGCACATCGGTCCCCGCCTCGCGCGCCTGCTTGACCGCTTCGAACGCCAGGCCCGGTGCGTCGGCGCCCTGTTCACCCGAAACCACCGGCACGCCGATGCGCTCAGCCCAGATCTTCAACTGGGCGATGGCGGCGGCGCGGAACGTGTCCCCGGCGGCGAGCATCACCGTATAGTCCTGCTCGGTGAATCGCCGTGCCAGCTTGGCGATGGTGGTGGTCTTGCCGCTGCCGTTGACCCCGACGACCAGGATGATGTGCGGCCGCGGAAACGCCGTGACCGCCAGCGGTTTGGCCACCGGCGCCAGCACCGCTGTGACTTCGGCGGCCACTGCCGCCTTCAAGCCGTCCTCATCGATGCCCTTGGCTAATTTCGCATCAGCCAACCTGTCCCGGATGCGCCCCGCCACCGCCGGCCCCATATCAGCGGCGATCAATGCCTCCTCGATTTCGTCGAGCTTCGCATCATCGAGCGGCACTGTGCCCGTTGCCAGCCCCGCCAGGCTGTCGCCCAGCTTGGCGGTGGAGCGCGTCAGGCCCGTCTTCAGCCGGTCGAACCAGCTCATGAATATTGCTCCAGATCGATGCTGCCGGTGAAGGCAATGGTGGCTGGGCCTGACATCAGCAAATGGCCGTTGTCCATCCGTTCGATGACGAGGTCGCCACCGGGCAGCGAGACGGTGACTCGTGCATCGGCAAGCCCGCGCCGCTGCGCCACCGCCACCGCCGCCACGGCGCCGGTGCCACAGGCCCGGGTCAACCCTGCGCCGCGTTCCCACACCCGCAGGACCATGTGGTTGCGCGCGGACAGGGCCGCGACGCCGACATTGATCCTTTCCGGAAACACCGGGTCATGCTCGATCTCCGGCCCCAGCGTTTCGAGGTCGACGGCATGGGGATCGGCCACGAAAAACACCGCATGGGGGTTGCCGACCGACACCGCGCCAGGATGCTCCAGCGGCCCCCAGGCCAGCGGCAGCGACCGTGTATCCATCGCATAGGCCAGCGGCACGGCGTCCCAATCGAAACGCGGCACCCCCATGTCGACCGTAGCTCCGCCTGCCGTTGCGGAGGCGACAAGCAAGCCGCCGGCAGTCTCGATTGTCGTATCGCCGCCGACCAGCAGGGCCACCGCCCGGCTGCCATTGCCGCAAGCACCGACTTCGCTGCCGTCGTGGTTCCAGAACCGCGCGTTTACTGCACCCGGCGCAGTGCCCGGGGACACGACAATCAACTGGTCACAGCCGATTCCGGTGTGGCGATCGGCAAGGGCCCGGGCCAGCGTCGCGGTCATGGCCAGCGGCGTTTCGCGGGCATCGAAGACCACGAAATCATTGCCAAGGCCGTGCATTTTCAGGAACGGGCGAAGGGACATGGCGCGGGTTTAGGGGAGGGGGGGCAGGTTGTCACGTCGCCCTATTCCAGGATGAATTCGCCCTGGATGACGGTGCGTGCCGTGCCCGACAATATGGCATGACTGCCGGACAACCTGCACCCGACATGGCCACCGCGTGTGCTGGCTTGATAGGCGGTGAAGCTGTCGCGCTCCAACCGCCCGGCCCAATAGCTGGTGATGATGGCATGGGCCGATCCGGTCACACTGTCCTCATCCACGCCGGCTTCGGGCACGAACACCCGGCTGATAACATCGGTATCCGTGCCCGGCGCCGTGGCGATCAATTGCAGGTCGCGGCCGGGAAACAGCGCGATGATGGCGCGAAAATCGGGCTTCAGCGCCAATATTTCGGCGGCGGAGGCGAACACCGCCACGCGATAATCGCTGCCCCGCCCCCACACTTCCTGTGGCATCGAACCCAGCGCCGCGCCCACGGCGTCCTTTGCCGCGCCGGTTATGGCATCGGCGGCAGGCCAGCTTGGCAGCGCCATCGCATAGCCTTCGGGGAGGCGCGCAACCGTCAACACGCCGGCCTTGAGCGTTGAAAAGCGCACTTCGGCCATCGTCGGGACCGAGGTCAGGACAAGGTGACCGGCGGCCAGTGTCGCATGGCCACAAAGCGCCACCTCCACCCCCGGCGTAAACCAGCGCAGATCGAAATCGGCGGTTTGCGGATCGGCACACGGCACAATGAACGCCGTTTCGGCCAGGTTATTCTCCTGCGCGATCGCCTGCATCGTCGCATCGGGCAACCACGCCTCCAGCGGCATCACTGCGGCGGGGTTGCCGGTGAACGGCGCGCCGGCAAAGGCATCGATCTGGATGAAGGGGATGCGCATCATATGTTCTCACTGAGTTCGGCGGCGGTCTGTGACGTGCGGTCGTAATGGCCAACCGGATCGATGTGAATGAAGATTTCCGATCCTGGGAACCCTTCGGCCACGCGCATCTCCACGGTATCGACAATGGCATGGGCGGTGCCGACCGGCATCTGCGGCGGCAGCCAGATGTGGAACTGGATGAAATCGGTAACGCCGCTGCTGCGGGTGCGCAAATCATGCACGCCCTCCACGCCCGGCACCGCGCCGGCAATCGCCAGCAACCGCGCGCGTTTTTCGGCCGGCCATTCGCGGTCCATCAACATGTCGATGGCGTGCCCGGCGGATTTCAACGCGTTCCAGCCGATCCACAGCGCGATGACGATGCCCAGCGCCGCATCGGCACCATGGATGCCCAGATAGACATCCAGCACAAAGGCGATGATGACGACGCCATTCAGCAGCAGATCGCTTTGATAATGCAGTGAATCCGTGCTGATCGCGATCGACCCGGTGCGCCGCACGACATGGCGTTGCCAGGCGACGAGCGCCAGGGTGAGCATGATGCCGAATGCCGAAACGCCGATGCCGATTTGTGGTGCGCGCGGCAATTCGGTCTGCCCAAAGGCCAAAATGGCACGCCACATGATGGCCACCGCGCTGCCCAGGATCAGCAGCGTCTGCATCAAGGCGGCGATGGCTTCGGCCTTGCCATGGCCGAAACGATGGTCACTGTCGGCGGGCTGTGCCGCGAACCCCACGGCGTAAAGCGTCAGCAGCGAAGCAATGAGGTCGAGGCCGGTATCCGCCAGCGAACCCAGCATCGCGACCGAGCCTGTGGCCCAGGACGCCCAGGCCTTCAACCCGAGCAGCGTCACCGCGACGCCGGCAGAGGCCAGCGCAGCCGAGCGCGTGAGGCGACCGCGCTCGTCCATCAGGGGTAGAGCAGGCCCATGTGCCAGCCGTTCGCCGTGCGGGTATAAAGCTCGCGTTCGTGCAGGCGATTGTCGCGGTCCTGCCAGAATTCGATGGTCGACGGCACGATGCGCCAGCCGGACCAACGTGGCGGCCGCGGCACCGCCCCGCCTTCGAACCGCGCGGTCGCCTCGGCGATGCGGGCCTCGAATGTGTCGCGATGCGGCAGCGGCCGTGATTGGTCGGACGCCCAGGCGCCCAGTTGTGATTCGCGCGGCCGCCCGGCGAAATAACCGTCGGCCTCGGCATCGGGCACCAGTTCGGCGCGGCCATCGACGCGCACCTGGCGCTTCAGGCTTTTCCAGTGAAAGTCCATATGGATTTGCGGGTTGGCCGCCAGCTCCTGGCCCTTGCGGCTGTCGAGGTTGGTGTAGAACACAAAGCCGCGTTCATCCCAGGCCTTCATCAGCACGATCCGCACCGAAGGCCGGGCATCTGCCGTGGCCGTAGCCAACGCAAAGCCATTGGGGTCACTCGGCTCGCTCGCCTTGGCATCGGCGAACCACAGGGCAAATCGGGCAAACGGGTCAGGGGTGGTGCTGGTCATGCTCCGCCCTAACGTGGCGGTCGGCCAAAGTCACTTGCCGCGGTGCCGCAATACCTAAAAGACTGGCGTTTCCGCTGTCATTCCCCTAGTGATTGCACATCCGCGACGCTCATCGGCAAGGCCTAGAAAAACCCAATGGATTCCGTAACTTCGCCGCCAGCCGGCGCCCCCGACATCCAACCCATCTCGATCGTCACCGAGATGCGGACGTCGTTCCTCGATTATGCCATGTCGGTCATCGTCGCCCGCGCGCTCCCCGATGTGCGCGACGGCCTGAAACCCGTCCATCGCCGCATCCTGTGGGGCGCGCACGAAAGCGGCTTCACCGCCGGCAAGCCCTATCGCAAATCCGCCCGCATCGTCGGCGACGTCATGGGTAAATATCACCCGCACGGCGACAGCTCGATCTACGACGCGCTGGCCCGCATGACCCAGGATTGGTCGCTGCGCCTGCCGCTGATCGACGGCCAGGGCAATTTCGGCTCGATGGACCCCGATGCACCGGCCGCCATGCGCTATACCGAGGCGCGCCTTGCCAAATCGGCCGAGGCGCTGCTGGCGGACATCGACAAGGACACCGTCGATTTCAACGCCAATTACGACGGCTCCGAACACGAACCCGCCGTCCTGCCGGCGCGTTTTCCCAACCTGCTCGTCAACGGCGCGTCCGGCATCGCCGTCGGCATGGCGACCAACATCCCGCCGCACAATCTCGGCGAAGTCATCGATGCCGTCCGCGCCTGGCTTGATGACCAGACCATCAGCCTCGATGACCTGATGAAGCATCTCCCCGCTCCGGATTTCCCCACCGGCGCGCTCATCGTCGGCACCACCGGGCTCCGGACTGCCTATGAAACCGGCCGCGGCACCATCATCATCCGCTCACGCTCGATCGTGGAGGAGGGCAGGGGCGACAAGAAATCCCTCGTCCTCACCGAAATCCCGTTCCAGCAGGGCAAGAACGCGCTCGTCGAAAAAATCGCCGAAGCGGTCAAGGACAAGCGCGTCGAAGGTGTGTCCGACCTGCGCGACGAATCCAATCGCGAAGGCGTGCGGATCGTCATGGAGCTGAAGCGCGACGCCACCCCCGAGGTCGTGCTCAACCAGGTCTATCGCCACACCCCGGCGCAGCAGACCTTCAGCATCAACATGCTCGCCATCCG